>DATESZ010000197.1:0-25922 GCA_035283845.1 Syntrophales bacterium
CAATATTGTCTCCGGCATCGGCGAGACTCGCGACGCAGCCTTAAGCCTGGTCGAGAAATACCAGGATCGGCGTCTCGCGGATCGGGTCTTCTATCTGGCGTGGACACACAGCGATATCTTTTTGCGGCAGATCAATGCCACAGAGGCCGACGCGCAGCTCTACGGACATCTCGCCGGCTCGATGATCTATGCCAATGCTTCGCTGCGCGCCGATGCGAGCGTCATCATCAAGAATCACCGCGGGCAATCCGGTCTCTGGGGCTACGCCATTTCCGGCGATCTGCCGATCCTGCTCCTTCGGATTGAAGATCCGGCCAATATTGACCTGGTGCGTCAACTCATACAAGCCCACGCGTACTGGCGCTTAAAAGGACTGGCGGTGGACATGGTGATCTGGAACGAAGATCATGCCGGTTATCGGCAGCAACTCCAAGAACAAATAATGGGGCTCATTGCCGCAAGCGAAGGCGCCCGCGTGACGGATCAACCGGGCGGTATTTTCGTAAGGCCTGCGGACCAGATATCGAGCGAGGAACGCATCCTGCTCCAAACGGTCTCCAGCGCCATCATCACCGACAGCCGGGGGATGCTGGCGGAGCAGATAAACCGGAGAGGGTTGGTGGAATCGGAGGTGCCGCCCCTTATACCGAGACGGACTCACCGTGCCGCTCCCACGGCAGTTGCCGCCCAGCCCCGCTACGATCTGCTGTTTTTCAACGGACTCGGCGGATTCACCCCTGACGGTCACGAGTACATCGTTACCACCACGCCTGACCAGGTGACGCCGGCGCCATGGGCAAATGTCCTGGCGAATCAGTATTTTGGTACCGTCATCTCCGAGAGCGGCTCTGCCTACACCTGGGCCGAGAATGCCCACGAGTTTCGCCTCACTCCCTGGCATAACGATCCCGTGAGCGATTCGAGCGGGGAGGCGTTCTACCTCCGCGATGAAGAGCGGGGTCACTTCTGGTCCCCCATGCCGCTGCCCAGCCGTGGGGCGATGCCCTACGTCACCCGGCACGGATTCGGCTACACCGTCTTCGAGCACACCGAGCGCGGCATCCGCTCCGAGGCATGGGTTTACGTGGCCATGGACGCATCGATCAAGTTTACGGTGTTGAAAGTGAAAAACGAGTCAGGCAGATCACGCCGCCTCTCTGCTACCGGATATGCGGAATGGGTTCTGGGGGATATGCGGCCCAAAACGGCCATGCATGTGATCACTGAAATTGACCCCGTGACCGGAGCATTTTTCGTGCGTAACTCATACAATACCGAGTTCCCCGGCCGGACTGCCTTTTTCGATGTGGACGAAGCGACCCGGACGGTGAGCGGCGACCGGACGGAATTCCTGGGGCGCAACGGTACGCTCGCGAGTCCTGCGGCGATGACCCGGGTGCGGCTCTCCGGCAGGGTAGGGGCAGCCCTGGACCCCTGCGCCGCGATCCAGGTTTCCTTCGAACTGGCCGCCGGTCAGGAACGTGAAATCATCTTCAGACTTGGCGTTGGGCGCGACGCAGATGACGCCGGCAGCCTGGTGCGCCGCTTCCGGGGGTCTGCAGCCGCGCGCACCGCGCTCGAAGCGGTCTGGCAATACTGGCAACACACGCTCGGAGCGGTGAACGTGGAAACACCGGAGCAGTCCCTCAACGTTCTTACCAATGGCTGGCTCTTGTACCAGACGCTGGCATGCCGCCTTTGGGCGCGGAGCGGCTACTACCAATCCGGGGGCGCCTTCGGTTTTCGCGATCAATTGCAGGACGTAATGGCACTCATCCACACCGAGCCCGGCCTCGTGCGCAAGCAACTCCTTGTTGCCGCAGGCCGTCAATTCCCCGAGGGTGATGTACAACACTGGTGGCATCCTCCTTCCGGCCGCGGCGTGCGCACCCACTGTTCCGACGACTTCCTCTGGCTGCCCTGGGCGACATGCCGCTATGTCCGGAGCACCGGGGATTACGGTATATGGGATGAGCCCATCCGCTTTATCCAAGGCCGCCCGATAAACGAGAATGAGGATTCCTATTACGATCTTCCCGGCCGGTCTCAGGAAACGGCCAGTTTGTATGAACACTGCGCAAGAGCCGTACTGAGAGGTCTCAACTATGGCGAACACGGCCTGCCGCTTATGGGCTCCGGCGACTGGAACGACGGTATGAATATGGTGGGCGCCGATGGGAAAGGCGAGAGCGTCTGGCTGGGCTTCTTCCTGTATGATGTGCTCAGGCAATTCACCGAAGTTGCCCGCCATCGTGGCGATCTGCCCTTTGCCGAACAGTGCGAGGCAGAGGCCGGTCAAATGCGCCAGACCATCGAGCAGCATGGCTGGGATGGCGGGTGGTACCGCCGCGCCTACTTCGACGATGGCTCGCCGCTTGGGTCGGTGGAGAACCCCGAATGCCGGATTGATTCGATTGCGCAAAGCTGGTCTGTTCTCTCCGGTGCTGGGGATGCCAAGCGCGCGCGTATGGCCATGGAGGCGGCAGATCAGCGCCTTATCCACCGGGACCAGGCGCTGATCCAACTACTGGACCCGCCCTTCGACAAGTCTGATTTGAATCCCGGCTACATAAAGGGATACGTGCCTGGCGTCAGGGAGAACGGTGGACAATACACCCATGGAGCGATCTGGATGGCGATGGCCTTCGCTCAATTGGGCGACAGCGGGCGCGCCTGGGAACTGATGGCCATGATCAATCCGGTGAACCATGCGAGGTCTCCTGAGGCGATGACGACGTACAAAGTGGAACCCTACGTCGTCGCGGGCGACGTTTATGCGCTCTCACCGCACACCGGCCGTGGCGGATGGACATGGTACACCGGTTCGGCAGGCTGGATGTACCGGCTGATCGTGGAATCACTTCTGGGACTGAGGCTTACGAATGGTAGACTGAGTGTCGCACCTCTCCTCCCGGCGGATTGGGAGGGCTTCAGGATGCACTACCGGTATCGGGAAACGGTCTACCACATCGCCGTTCTGCGCACGCGTGAGGGCGATGGCGCAACGGGAGTAATCGTTGACGGCGCCCGCCAACAGGATACAACGATTACCCTTGTTGACGACCATCAGGAACACACTGTCGAGGTGAGAATACCCGGTGCAGGCAGTTAACACCTGTTGCAGGCGCCCTAATCAAAGTCGGCATGGGTATGGCGGCCGTTGGCATAAAAACCTCTATAAATCAATCGCAGACCATCGATGGGACTGCGAACCCCAAAATTCTAAAGTTCATAGAGGGTTTCATCCACCTTGGGTTTTGACCTTTCTTTGCGTCCTTTCCTGGTCCCGCCTTCCAACAAAAATGGCTCTCCCTCAGTTAAAATATCTCCTATCTCTGCTTCGATCTTCTCGGGATCTTCCCCTTTCTCCATCCGGCTTAAGGCCTCTTCCATACCCTTCCCCATACCGATGCCGGCAACTTCCGCCAGCTTTCGCATCATCAAGGCGGCCTGACGCGGGTCGTCATCGTTGATATTTTCCGCTTCCTTTGCCAGCATGGACATGGCCTTTTCCATTCTTGCCTCGTCTATGGGATAATCCATGTCCGTTTTTTGACTTTCATTTTCACCCCTTCCCCTGGAAATTTTGGCAAACAGGGACACCTGGCGCTTTAACCTTATAGTTTTGCATTGCGGGCAGAGAGGTATCTTCTCTGTGTTGCAGGAGCGGGAGAAAAAGTTATATACCGTATAGCATTTGCGGCAGAAAAATTCATAGATTGGCATATTTACCACTCCGAGAGTCTTTTTAAAATTTCATCACTTAATATTGTGGTAAATCACCTCACTACGATGACTTGGCCGGGTTGAATATTGTCCTTTTTAGACAGGTTGTTTAATTGCATTATTTTGCCAACGTTGCTGCCGTTTCGCTGGGCAATCGCCTTCAAGCTGTCACCTTTTTTTACCACATAGGTTTTGGCTTCCCCTTTATTTCCTGCCTCTTTTTCAGCATGCGCTTTATTGTTAAATCTCAGCACCTGGCCTAATTTCAGCGTATTCCCCTTAATATTGTTCATTTTTTTTATTTCCGGAACAGTAGTGTCGAATCGTTTTGCCAAAGAGAAAAGTGTGTCTCCCTTTTTTATTTTATACCTGGCGTTTCCCCTTGATTCCTGAACTTTTTTTACGTCGTCTCCCCTTTCCTGCACAACCTTTGCGTATTGGGAACTACGGATAGGTATGGAAAGATTCTGACCCGCCTTTACACTACTTTTCATCAGTGATTTATTGTATTTTCTGATAGTCTTTACGTTTGTTTTATACCTATGGGCAATAGAAGCAAGCGTTTCACCAGCTCTGACCTTGTGCCTGATAAGCGCAGGAGTTCGGGAATCGGCAGTAAGGGGTTTGTCCGCCTGCGGAATTTCATCCATGGCTTTGACCAGTTTTTCCATTGATTCAGGCGGTATTTTAAGTCTATACTCCTTGTCCGGTGTTTTTTTGTACCTTAGCTCTGCATTCAGGGTGCATAGCAAATCTTCCGACACGTCAATACGACAGGCAATATCCTGCAAGTTCATACGCTTATTTGTAATAAACGTTTCATATACGTACGCTGGCTGCCTATCTGCCGGCGCTTCAAGGTTCATACCGTATTTCTGCGGATTCTTGATTATTTCCAGGGTTGCCAAAAAACGCGGTACATAGCGAGCGGTTTCATTAGGCAACTGGTTGTACAAATCCCAGAAACGGTCGAGATAGTTTATATGTTGTCCCGATATGATCCTCAGCACCCTGCCCTCGCCGCAGTTATAAGCAGCAAGGACAGTCAGCCAGTCACCAAACATATCATGGAGATCCTTCAGGTACCCTATGGCGCCCTGGGTGGATTTTTCCACGTCCATTCTTTCATCAATCCATTCGTCGCGGTTCAAACCGTATTTATAACCGGTAGAAGGAATGAATTGCCACAATCCGAGAGCCCGTGCCCGTGAGAGGGCGCGAATCTTAAAACCGCTTTCCACCAAAGGGAGCCAAGACAATTCCTCCGGCAAACCGGCTCTTTTTAATGCTGTCAAAACAATCGGACGAAAAAACGACGCGCGTTGGTAAGACGAGATAAAATACTCCCTCTCAATTGTTTGAAAACTGCGAATCTCCCTTTCTACCTCTTCATTCATAACGACCGGTATTTCGCTTCTTTTTCCATCGGTTACCGTATACTTCGAGGTATATATGGCAAGAATTCTTTTTGATATCAAAAGACGAAGATCGTCTTTTTGACGGGAAATATCTATATCTCCATTAGCCTCCAATAGCATGGCGTATGCCTGGTCCAACATATCAAGGGCATTTTCAATATCGCCTTTCACCCAGTATTCCTGAGAACTATTCAGGAGTTCCAATGCCCTCTCCATCATATCCTGTTCAGCTTCCCGTTTATTGTTGCCATCGTCTTGCTGAGATATATTTTTCGCTTCTTCCTGTTGTTTATCGTGCATTGGATTTGTCTTTTCTGCGGGAGGTGCTTTTTTTGACGATTTTTCTGTTTCAACAGGCGCGAGCGATGTATCGGGAGGAGGCACTTTATCTGTTACGATGACATCGGGTGCAGGTGTATTTTCATTAAGAGCACTGGCTTCGCCGGGTGTAAAAAAGGGATGCAACAAACTAAGAAAGAAAGGAAATAACAACCAAAAAAATCTTTTGCGTTTCAGCATATATCTTGCTCCTTTTTACAAGTCTTTTTACGGTGTCGTCAAATGTTTAGTTGCATTTTTGCCACTGCAACAAATAAGCTTCAATGAAATCGTCAAGGTCGCCATCCAAGACGCGGTTAACATTTCCTATCTCCAAGTTTGTCCGGTGATCCTTTGCCATCTTGTACGGGTGAAGTACATAGGAACGGATCTGGCTCCCCCAGGCAATATCCTTTTTCGTCTTATTTATTTGTTGCTCCTTCTCGTTCTGTTCCTGACGTTTTTTTTCATAAATGCGGGCCCTTAAGAACTTCATGGCCATTGACTTGTTCTTATGCTGAGATCGCTCATTCTGACATTGAACCACAATTCCCGTAGGGAAATGGGTGATCCGGATAGCCGAATCAGTCTTGTTGACATGCTGGCCGCCTGCGCCGCTTGACCTGAACGTGTCAATACGCAAGTCCTTTTCGTCAATTTCCACAATGATATTGTCATCCAACTGCGGATAAACGAAAACGGAGGCAAAAGAAGTATGCCTACGGGCGCCGGCATCAAAAGGTGAAATGCGTACCAGCCGGTGGATGCCAACTTCCGCTTTGGAATAGCCATAGGCATATTGCCCTTCAATGGTTAAAGAAACACTCTTAACACCGGCCTCATCGCCCGGCTGGTAATCTATGATAGTCGCCTTAAATCCCTTCCTTTCAGCCCACCGGAGATACATGCGCAAAAGCATTTCCGCCCAGTCCTGGGCTTCTGTTCCTCCAGCGCCGGCATGTATGGAGAAAATGGCATTCAAAGGGTCCTGTTCGCTGCCCAGCATTCTTTTCAGCTCCACATCCCGCAGGGATTTATGGAGAGCTGTCAGATCGCTCCCAATAGCCTCCAGTGTTTGATTATCGCTTTCTTCCACTGCCAGGTGAAAGAGCATTACCAACTCATCGAGGGTTTTTTTGTGTTTCTTCCAAGTATCAACAGCAGTCAACAACTTGCTTTTTTCCCGTAAAATATCACTGGCCTTTTCTCTGTCGTTCCAAAAACCCTCCGTCAGGGATTTTTTTTCCAATTCTTTTATCGTGTATTCTTTATCGGCAACGTCAAAGACAGTCCCCCAACTGTTCAATTCTGGTCTTCAAGTCTTCAATCGTTGCATTCAATTCTTCCAACATTTTTTTCTCCTCACAAATGGATTCAATATAGTAACCAACAGTGACATAAGGCATAAATAAATGAAAGCGTCTCCATATGCCATATAATAAGTTCCCTTGTCAATAAATCTTGCTTTTCCCTTCAGGGCGGTTCGGATAAATAAATCGGTATGGGAAAGGATTTTTCCCGTTGGATCAATAATGGCCGATATTCCCGTATTGGCGGCACGAAGAACATAAAGGCGGTTCTCCACCGCCCGGAATGTCGTCATAGACAGGTGCTGATAAGGCGCCGAAGACCGTCCGAACCATGCGTCGTTGGTAATATTCACCAGCAGACCGGCCCCCATCCTTTTGTAGGCAAGGCTTGATTCCGGGAAAATCGCTTCATAGCAAATGAGCACACCGACCTTGCGATCACCCATTATGAGGGGATGGAATCCTTTACCGGTCCCGAAATCGCCCACGCCGGCAACGAGCTTGCTGATAAAAGGAAAGAACCTCCGCATAGGAACATATTCGCCGTAAGGCACCAGATGAACCTTATCGTATCGTCCCGCGATCCCCCCCTCAGGTGAGAGCAGAAAAGCGCTGTTAAAAAAAGAAATCTGATTATCTTTCCGTATATAACTGGGACTGCCAAATAGGAGCCAGCTCGCGGAATCTTTGGCAATTAGAAGAACTTCCCGGCTCCGGAGGCTCATGTCCTGGAAATAAAAAGGCGCCGCCGTTTCCGGCCATATTATCAGACCTGAAGAAAGAGGTGGGGGCTGGCCGGAAAGGGATTTGTAAATTTCCACCGTTTCATCCTGATGTTGAGGGTTCCACTTGATGCTTTGATCAACATTACCTTGAATGAGCGAAATGTCAATTGGCGACGCGCTGTCCATCATTTCCCGCACCTGGCTGACACGCATGTCGCCATAACACCACAGGGCAATAAGTATCAAAAAACCACCCGCAACTTCCATCAGGAGGAGTGTTCGCGCTTTCCTCTCAAGGCCGTCTATAAAACCGGCAAGGAGATCACAAATTATGGCGTTGATCAAAACGATGACAAAAGTAAGTCCGTAGATGCCGGTTATGTCGGCAATCTGAATGAGAGGAATGTAGAGGTACTGCGAGTAGGCAAGGTTTTCCCAGGGAAAACCTGTCAGGAGGTGAGACTTTGCATATTCAAGACATGTCCACAGGAGGGGTGCGGCAATGACCTGAGCGATCCCCCTGTCTCTCAGATAGACCAAGCCGGTGGTAAAAAGGGCAACGTATATGCTTAGGTAGGCAGCCATGATCAGCATGGCGAAAATACCTATCGGCAACGGCAGATAACCGTAGTTTACAATAACAAAGGTTATCCAGTACAAAAGCCCCACATTGAATACAAGCCCGGCGACAAAACCCCTGATAAATCCTGATATTACTGTAATTTCACGGCAGGAATACATAAGAGGCACAAGGGCGATCCAGGCAACAATGCCGGCGCCATATTTGGGAAAGGAAAGAAAAAGGAGGATTCCCGAAATGACTGCTAAAAAAATTGGTTTATCAAGTTTCGAAGCTTTCATACTAATAGAATATGAATTATTAATGATTGATCCCCAGGGAGCGCGATTATAGGAAGGATCATGAAAAGAATCAAGACCGAATATCCAGGCCATGAATGCAGCCGTGGAAGCGGCGAGGGCTGGAGAGGCGGGGCAAGGTAGGGTTTGCCGTGGTTGCCGATGAGGTGCGCAGCCTGGCGCTGCGGGCGTCCGCACCTTACATGATGCTACTTGGGGATGGGCGTTGATGTTAGGAGATACTTGAGATCGTCATCCTCAAAACGTATCGAGATACCGGCAAAAAGAGATCTGTTCCCCTGATCGCTGGCAAAATCATCCCACCCCGCCGAAAGATATAGGTGCTTAAAAAAACGGTACTCCGCGGCGGTCTTGAAATGGGCGCGGCGGTCATCGGCAAAATCAAAGGCTTCAAAGGACAATCTAAGGTCGTCATTCATGGCCATATAGTCGATACCGAAACCGCCGGTTGATTCAAATATCCCTCCCTTAAGAACAACATCCTTGAATCGCTTGCCGATTTGCACATTGAAAAGAATGTCGTCCAGCTTCCATTTTTCCTCGCGAGTGGTTACCCCGGCGGTGGTCCTGTCTTTTATGGTCCTTTTTCCTCTCGGGTCGGAAGCAAGGCCAAGAATATAGAATTTGTCCGGGGTGGGTTGCATTTTCAAGTCAAGATAACTCTTCATGTTGCTATTATCGACGAGATATTCACCCCGGTAACTTAAAAAGGTGCGGAACTGTTCTGCCTTATTCACATAACGGTTTATCCCCGCAAGGCCTTCGTTAAGGTTTTTGACAGTTTCCTCTTCGTTGACAAGTTTCCCGATAGTGCCCTTACCCTGGTTAATCTTGTCTGTTACCTCCTGTAGGGACGCGAGGGTCTTATTGAGCCTGTCCACGGTTGTGCTGTCATTAAGCAGCTTCCCCACCGTGCCTTCGCCTTTTTTCATCCCATCAGAAATGTCATTAAGGTTGGCAAAGGTTTTCTGCATTTCCTGGGAAGCGCCCTTCAAACTATCAAGCAACTCGGTGATTCTGTTATCGTTTTTCGTGACAACTTTATTGAGGTTGTCTGTCAGGTCGCGGGTGTTTTCCAGCACGGCGTGTAGAGATTCTTCATTGCTTTTGATGAGGACATTAATATTATGCGTTAATTGACGGGTATTTTCAATGATGTCGCTTATAGACTGTTCACCCTTTTCGCCTGCCAAAACTTTACTCAGGGAACCTGTCAGTACCTTGATGTCATCGGCGATCAATCCCACCTGGCTGAGGAGTTTATCTATGTCCGCGTGTCTCTCCGTCAGGCTGATATGCCCGCCCGGTTCAATAAATGCCTGGCCTTTTGATCCGGGGATAATTTCTACATATTTATCACCCAGAACACCGTGAGTTTTTATCGTGGCTGCTACATCTTTTTCCAGCATGACGTCGGGAGTTATACGCAAGGCAACCAACGCTTTTCCATCCTTAAGTTTTATCGATTCCACGCGGCCTACTTCCACGCCGGCTATCTGAACGGACGCGTCCCGGCTCAGGCCGGCAGCACTGTCAAAAACCACGTCGACGGAATATCCCTTCTTGAGACCGAGACCGCCTTTTCCAACCTGAACAGACATGTATCCCAGGATAAGAAAACCCACTAAAACGAACAGCCCAACTTTTGCCTCCGAACTGATGGAAAACATGGATACCTCCATGAAGCAATTTATAATATTGCAATTTTTACATTATTTTCATCGGACCTTCAATGCTACCCGAAAGGAATTGAAGCGTAACGGGATCCCGCGATGATTTTACCTCCTCGGGGGCGCCATATTCGATTATTTCCCCTTCGTAAAGCATTGCTATCTTGTGTCCTATCTTAAATATGGAGCCCAGGTCATGACTAATTACGATACAGGTTAAATTAAAATTATTTTGTGTTTCCATGATGAGCTGATTTATCGCTTCCGTCATCACAGGATCAAGGCCGGTGGTCGGTTCGTCGAACAGGACAATCCGGGGCTGCATGGCAATCGCTCTTGCCAGTCCGACCCGCTTCCTCATTCCGCCGCTGAGCTCGGAAGGCATCTTGTCTTCAATGCCTTTAAGTCCTACGGCCCGGAGTCTTTCGGCTACGATCTCTCTTATTTCGCTATCTTTTATTTTTGTGTGCTCCCGCAAAGGGAAGGCGACATTTTCGCCTACCGTCATGGAGTCGAAAAGAGCAGCATCCTGAAAAAGCATGCCAAATTTTTTTCTAATCTCGTTTAACCCCCTATCATTCAGCTTTGTGATATCCACGCCATCAACCAATACCTGGCCGCTGTCAGGTTTAAGAAGACCAATGATATGTTTTAAGAGAACACTTTTTCCGCCGCCGCTTTTACCGATAATAACGGTCGTTTTTCCGTCTTCAATATCAAGACGGAGTCCCTTTAATACTTTTTGCTTACCGAAAGATTTATGGACATCGATTAATTTAATCATAGCATCAAAGCATCCCGTTGCCTAAAACATTATTGCCGTCAGGAAGTAGTCGCTTACCAGGATGGAAATGGACGATAAGACCACTGCTTCCGTTGTGGCCCTGCCAACTCCCTCGGCGCCGCCATAGGTATTAAATCCCTTGTAGCAACTGATCAGGGACAGGATCAGGCCGAAAAAAGCGGCCTTGATAAGGCCGTTAAATATGTCATCGAGATCCAGGTGTTTGGTAATATTTTTTATAAAAACACCGGAATTAATTTTCAGGAGGTCGACACCGACGAAATAGCCTCCGAGAATGCCGACAAAATCTGAAACGACAGTCAAAAAGGGGACCATTACAACGCCGGCTATTACTCTGGGGACGATCAAGTGCTTAACAGGATTGGCTGCCATCACATACAGGGCGTCTATCTGTTCCGTAACACGCATGGTTCCCAGTTCGGCCGCCATTGCTGATCCAGCTCTCGCGGTCACCATCAGCGATGTAAGTACGGGCCCGAGCTCCCGCGTCATACCAAGTGCTACGGCGGAACCCACCAAGCTCTCGGCGCTGAATAACCTGAATCCATGATATGACTGGAGCGCCATTACCATGCCCGTAAAACTGCCGGTCAGCATGACGACGAAGATCGACTTTACACCCACAAATTCCATCTGTTTGAAAATGTTTTTGGCTTTTAAAGGAGGGCGCCCCATCCATATCAGAACGGAGGAAAAGAGCAAGATGATTTTGCCGAGTTCTTCCACGTAATACAGAACCGATTTACCCAAATGATCGATAAGGGCTGAGATCATCTTCATTTACAGGAGGCCTCTTTTGTCAGAATGCCAGTCCGGCCTTTAAAGAATAAACCGGAGTAACATCGTTAAGCTCAATCTCTCCGGTCACTGCAATAAGCAGAATGGTAAATCTTGCCCCCGCATATGCTTTCATATGGCTGGAGTTAGCATCACTTAACCCCAACCCGCCAGAAAGAACGGGAGCCGAAGCAAAGCCTTTTGGCGTGCTTTCAAACCAGTTGACACCAAGACCGGCATATGGGGTAAGCTTAACTCCAAACCCCACACCTTTACTGATGGTAACTTCCGCTCCGTAGGTTTTAAAGTCTAATTGACTCACACCAATAAGTTGGGTATATGTTCCCCTCACTGCTACCGCAGGTATAACTGCCGAACCTTTCATTAATGCATATTTTACTTCGCCACCGAAGTATTTGATGTTTGTATCCGGCACCTGAGAGAAAACAGCACCTACATCAATGCCGAAGGGAAGACCTTTTATCACGTGAAGTTTGGGAATAAATACATAACCGGGGACGTCCCCTCTCTTTATTGCATGCTTCCAGTATTTATCGTCAACATTCACAGCAGAAACTTCGACACCAATGTCAAATCCAGTAATACCGTATGGCTCTGCAGGAGAAACGGGTTTGTATGACAGGGCGACCCCTAATTGCTCGCTGAAATCCTTAAAAAGTTTCTTTGTCATGCCCGTAGAAAATCTTATGTTATCAAAAGCGAACGCGTTGCCGAGAAAAACAAATAATAACAATACCGCAAACAGCAATTTTTTCATAACACCTCCCTTGTCGAACTGAATTTGTTAAGTTAAGCTTTTGAATGCCTGACCCAAATACACGAATCTGTGATCTAAATGACAAATATTTATGCTAATAGCAAGAAAAATCATTATTGTAAGCATAATATAGGCTTCGCGATTGGATTTCCGCAACACCGAGAACTTGTATTTCTCCCTCTTCCATGCACCCCTCTTTTATTTGTCCCAGATAAACGTCACGCCGCTGGTGGGAAAAACCCATTCGTTATCGCCGATGTTCAATCTGATTTTATTTGTTTCCCTGATGAGTTCCGGATATGGATGTTTTCCGGCAAAAAAGGCTATTTCCCGTACATTGTTCAACTTGATTCCCTCGTAATCGAAGGTGATTTCCAGCCCCCTTACAGGATAAATAATGTAAACGGAAAAATCGCGATTTTTTCTGTCTTTTTTTGTCATTATGTCAAATTCAAATTTAACTTCCTTGTTTAACTTGTCCTTGAGATTATCGCCGCCATACCAGATTTCATATCCACGCGGCGTATTTTCCGTCCTGATTAGCGAAATCTCTTCATTATCAATACGCAGGCTGTTTATCCGGAAATCCATCGGTGCGAGGAGATTGCCTGCTTCGTTAATGAGCCATCGGTACTCACAGTTTTCATCCTCAAAAAAAGATGATAACTGTTCGTTGTTATTGGCACATCCTACAAAAAAAACATGATTTTTTAAGATCTTGTAATATTCAACATGGATCATCGCCTGGAAATGGCTGTCGGAGAGAGGATTAGATGCTATTTCTTCAGACGAAAATTCTTTAATTTTTATATGATATTTGAAGTTGCCGCGGAGTTCCAGTTGCCTGTTTTCCTTTCCGAACAGGGCTTCAAACATCGTGTAATAGATGGCATCGCCCATCTCCGCATTATTTGCTCTGACGTGAAAGCAACTGCGGATAATATTATCGATACGGGAGATGGATTTTTCTTCACCGGGGATAAATATTCTTCGCAGGCGAGGTTCCACGGTGTCTTTTTCCCCTTTCTGCAGAAACAGCCGCGGTGCACGCTTTCCCAGGGCGCAGATAATCTCATAACTGATGGTATTTGACTTGGCGGCAATATCGTCCGCCGTAATGACTTGTTTTCCCTGTCTGCCCATGAGCGTCACTTCATCACCGATTTGACAGTCGGCTATTTGAGTTACATCGATGGTGCACATATCCATGGAAACACGGCCCACAACGGGCACTCGCTTCCCCCTGAGCAGAGCTTCCCCATTATTGGAGAGAATGAAACCATAACCGTCGCCGTAACCTACCGGTATGGTCGCGATCCTGGTTGGTTTGTCTGTGATAAAGGTTCTTCCGTAACCAATACTGCACCCCCCGGGGAAATCCTTTATCAGAAGAACACGGGTCTTGAAGCTCATGACCGGGGCAAGACTTGCCTTGGTTATGGTTTCCGTAGAAGGATAAAGACCGTAAGTCATGAGACCAGGCCGCACCATATCGAGATGGAAATGGGGAAAATTCAAGACAGCGCCGCTATTTGCCATGTGTCTGACGGGGATGTGAATATTATGCCCTTCCAACTCATGGAGGATTTCTCGGAACAACTGCCATTGGCGTTCGTTGTAATCCTCCTTTGTTTCGCTTTGAGAGAGGTGGGTAAATAGGCCGTCAATGGAAATATTCGGAAACCCCATGATTTCTTCAATCATGTCAATGGTCTCATGATTCATTGTTCCCCCTCTTCCCATGCCCGTGTCAACCTCGATATGAACAGGCGCCTTGATGCCGACTTGCGCGCATTTTCGCTGGAATTCCTTGGCAAAGGAGATGTCTGACACTGAGGGGAGGAGGTTATATTTGATGATCTCGCCAATCTCAGAAGCAGGTGAGGGGCTTAGGATAATGATGGGTGCGCTGATGCCGCTGAATCTCAGTTGCAACCCTTCATCAGAGTTGGCCACGCCCAGACAGGAAACGCCGTTTTTTAGAGCTGCATTGGAGATTTCGATGGCGCCGTGGCCATAGGCATCCGCCTTTACAACCTGGAGAATCCTGACGTCCGGCCCAATCAATCTTCGCACTTCCTTCAGGTTCCCGTTAAAGTTATCAAGATCGACTTCAACCCAGCTGCGGTATTGTTGTTCTTCTTTCAACTGCATAGCTTATTGCATTGCCCCTTGGCCATATCTTTTTAAGTGCCATTATTTTTTCGTCATGGTGAATACCCCATCCCAGGGCTGCGGGGGCGGATTTTCCTTAAGTTCCTGACATCGCTTTAAGTACAATTTTGCAGGTGGATCATCAGGTCTGATCTCCAGAACCTTCCGGAAGGCGGCAATTGCCTCATCCCATAAGACTTGTTTATACTTTGCCAGTCCGTTTTCGAAGATTTCCACAAATTGTCGATAAGGGTCGGCATCTTTCATTTCGCTTAGAAGTTCGTATATTTTTACCGGGTGCGCTTTACCCTTGACACGGACGGCATCCAATTCGCGGCAGTACAGTTCATATTTGACGATATCTTGGGTGAATTCACTTATAACTATGTTGGTTCCGTACTCTTTGTTTATTCCTTCCAGCCGTGAACCCAGATTAACGCTGTCTCCCATGACGGTATAATCAAACCGCATCCGCGAACCCATATTGCCGACCACCATGTCGCCGCTGTTGATCCCCACGCCGATGTTCAAAGCAGGCCGTCCTTCTCCAGTCCATTTGTCTTGCAGTTTCTTCAAGGCCTGCATCATTTCCAGAGCTGTTTTACAAGCGCGGATAGCATGGTCGGGTTGATCAAGGGGGGCTCCGTAAACGGCCATGATCGCATCTCCCATATATTTATCAAGAAGTCCGTCATATTTGAATACGATATCCGTCATGACAGTCAGGTACTCATTCAGTAGCTGCACAAGTTCCTCCGGCGCCAGTTGTTCCGATATGGTTGTAAAACCTCTGATATCGGAGAAAAGGACCGTCAGCAGCTTCTTGTCCCCGCCGAGCTTCAATTTGCTCGGATCCTTCAACATTTCCGTTATTACGGAGGCCGTTAAATAATACTGGAAGGCGTTACGGACTTTTTTCTTTTCCTTCTCTTCCGTAATGTAGCGATAAACAGTGATGCCTAAATAGACGGCAATCATGGTCAATACGGGGTAAATCAGATTCAGCCAAATATTATATCGTGAAAAGAGGGATATGTTTACTGCTATGAAGGCGCTGATAAAAAAAAGACTGATCAATATCCCCTGGATGGCGCTCTTAAGTCTCGGTATGAGAAGCCCCATGATAGATCCGACAATGATAATGAATATTACATCAAGAAACTTTGTCCACCATGAGTGTTTCAGAAAATTTTGATGGAGGATATTGTCAACTACGGTCGCATGAATCTCCACGCCGGGGTAGACGGTGCTGAAAGGGGTTAACCGCAGGTCGTATATGCCCGTCGCCGTGGCGCCGACTACCACGATTTTACCCCGGAATTTATCAGGAGCAATGCGACCATTGATAATATCGGAAATGGAATAGTGGGGAAAAGTCTTCGTCGGACCGAGGTAATTGATCAGCATGCGTCCCATGTCATCGGTTGGAATTCCCACGCTGTCAAGTCTGATTCCTTCCACGCCTAATTCACCAAGATTCAGTACCGCCATGGGCCAGTCAAGATATTGTATCAGCAGAGATAAGGAGAGGGATGCATAATAACCGTCCTGGAATTTTATGACGAGAGGCGACCACCTGATCGCTCCATCAGTATCAGGGAAGGCATTGAAATAGCCACTATTTTCTGCAACTTCCGATAGCTGTTTTAGATTTGGCGCCGCAGCATAGGCTTTAATAAGCGCCGCTTCATTACTGTTCTTGGCAGCTTTTATCGCCGAATATTTAGAGCCGGAGATATCTTCAATTGCGCTGACATTGTCGCTTTCTGTCAGATGCATTATTTCCTTTTTTGAGGTATGAAAGAAGTAGCCGAGAGTGATATTTTTTGCTCTTTCAATGGATTTGGCTAAGATGGCATCGGTGTCGGCCATTGCCTTTTTTTCGTCCATCAATTCCATAAATTTTTTATCCGTAATGCCCATTGACCGGGCCTCTTTCGTCAATCCGGCAATTGTTTTCAAACTGGAGTTCTCATCCGGTTCAGAAAAAACGATATCAAACCCCACCGCTTTCGCACCGTGTGACTTCAGAGTATCGACAAGCTTGGCTATTGTCGTTCGCGGCCAGGGCCAGCGTCCCAGTTCCGACAAGCTCTTCTCATCGATCGCGGCAATGATGGTTTCACCGCCGGATGGTATTTTCCCTCGGGAAAGGATACGCAAATCGAAGGCTTTTAGTTCCATGAAACGCAGGAATGGGACATCGAGCAATAAAAGAGTCAAAGCAATCATGATAATAAGGACGGTTATTTTCAAAGGAGATATGGAAAAGATCTTTTTTGCTCCATCTTTCATGCTTTACTCTCTCGAAATTTTTTACAGATCATATCAGAGAGAGAAGTAATGTCAAGGCGAACTAAGGGTTTGCCGGAAGCTATGTGCCAAGAGGGGAATTGGTTAAGAAGAAAATTCGGCGACCTAAAAATAGACATTGATTTGTGCGAAGTCATTTTTTGACATATTTTAAGGCATTCATATAGAAAATGATTGCTTTTCATCATTGTTTGTGATTTCACTCGACCATTACTTGTCTGGTCAATGTTCAGCAATCGTACCAATAATCTCGGAGAATAACTATGGAAGGAAAGACAGTCAACCAAAGCGCCGTTACTATGGCCCAACAGATGAATCTTTCAGATGCAAATCCGGTCGGGAACGTGCATGGCGGGCTCATCATGAAACTAATAGATACCGCAGCCGGTGTCGTTGCCATCCGACACGCCAGTGCTAATATAGTCACGGCTTCCATTGATCGCTTGGACTTCTTACATCCCGTTTTTGTCGGAGACTTTGTGACCTTGATGGCAAGCATAAACTTCGTAGGAAGGACTTCCATGGAAATAGGCGTCCGGGTAGAGTCCGAGAATCTCATGACCGGCGAGAAACGCCATACTTCTACTGCTTATCTGACCTTTGTGGCCCTGGATAGCACCGGTCGGCCTATGCCATTGCCGCCGCTAATCTTAGAAACAGAAGAGCAGGTGCGACGTAACAATGATGCGCGAGTCAGACGCGAAAATCGTCTTGCTGAAAAAGCAAAAGAAAAAGAGCGTTATTTACGAACCTCACGTGCTCCGCAGAAAAGACGCTATTAAATTTGAAAGAGTAAGGAGGCGATATGAGATTTATTGATGAAATGAATATAAAAAACAAAAGAGTTCTATGCAGATTTGACTTTAATGTTCCACTGGATAGCAGCCTGAATATTGTGGACGACACGAGAATCAGAGCTATTCTTCCCACGATTAATTACGCCCTTGACGAGAAAGCTAAAGTCATAATCATCTCTCATCTGGGAAGGCCAAAGGGGAAAGTGGTTCCTGAATTAAGCCTTGCTCCCGTGAGCAGGAGGTTATCGAGGCTTTTGGGCAAGGAAGTGCATATGGCTCATGATTGTATCGGCGATGAGGTGAAAATGATGATAGAGAATTTGGAGACTGGATGCGTTGTTCTTTTGGAAAACCTGAGATTCCATCAAGGGGAGGA
Organism: Syntrophales bacterium; assembly: GCA_035283845.1. Lineage (GTDB taxonomy): Bacteria > Desulfobacterota > Syntrophia > Syntrophales > JACQWR01 > DATESZ01. The sequence goes on from DATESZ010000197.1 coordinate 18,047, forward strand.
GGCGAATGATGATGCTTTTGCCAGAGAGTTGGCCGGTTTCGCTGACGTTTATATTGATGACGCCTTTGGCAATGCCCACCGGCGGCACGCCTCTAACGTGGGCATCACAAAATTTATCAAAGATTGCGCCGCCGGTTTTCTTATAAAAAAAGAGCTGAATTACCTGAAAAAAGCCGTTGATAATCCCATCCGTCCTTTTGTGGCGATTGCCGGAGGATCGAAGGTGTCAGGTAAACTGGAAGCCCTGTTCCACCTGATCAAAAAGGTAGATAAAATGATTATCGGCGGTGGGATGGCTTTTACTTTCCTGAAAGCCCTGGGTTACGAGGTTGGTAAATCATTAGTAGAGGACGATCTTTTGAATACGGCACGGGAGATAATGGATACGGCGAGATCCTTGGGAGTTAAATTATATCTGCCTGTTGATTGTGTGGTTGCGGAAGCAAAGAGCGCCGAGGCAGAGACAAAAATTGTGCCTGTTCAGGAGATTAATCCCAACTGGATGGGGCTTGATATCGGGCCGGCCACGATAACCCTTTTTACGGAAGCCCTGAATAATGCCAAGACCATCGTCTGGAACGGCCCAATGGGTGTTTTTGAAATAGATGCCTTCAGCAGAGGCACTACTGCCCTTACGCACAGTGTTGCAAATTCCTATGCCACGACCATTGTGGGAGGAGGAGATACGGATGTGGCCATAAACAGGACGGGCGAAAGCGACAAGATCACGTATATATCCACCGGTGGAGGAGCTTCCCTTGAGCTGCTAAGCGGCAAGATCATGCCTGCGCTGGAAGCGCTTGACGGGCAGGTGATGTTTCCTGATGTAAAAACCGCTTTTTAACAATGCGTAATCTTAAGATAATAGTGGAATATGATGGTAGCGGTTATCATGGCTGGCAAAGGCAGAAAGGTTTCACTACAGTTCAGCAGATACTGGAAGAAAGCATCAGCCGGATAACCAGGGAAAAGATTACTGTTGCCGGCTCCGGTAGAACCGATGCCGGTGTGCATGCACTCAATCAGTCCGCTCACTTTAAGACCGCCTCCAGTATTGGAGCGAGAAACCTGCTTCTGGGCATTAACAGCCTTTTACCACCCGGCGTGGTCGTCAAAGAATTGAAAGAAATGGATGAACTGTTTCACGCCCGTTTTGACGTGAAAAGCAAGGTCTATATGTATCAAATATTCAACAATCCGGTCCGTTCTGCGTTATATCGTAATTATGCCTGGCATGTACGCGCCCCTCTCGATTTTTGCAATATGGAAAAGGGACTAAGTTTGCTTAATGGTATCCATGATTTTTCTTCATTCTGCGGGAAAAAGGAGGATGATCTCAGTTGTATCAGAACCATTAAGGAGTCTCGTCTTGAAAAAGCAGATGGTAATTTTATCAGAATCTTCATAGAAGCCGATGGTTTCTTGAGGTACATGTTAAGGTCAATTGTCGGCACTCTGGTCGAGATTGGCGAGAGGAAAAGAAACGCCGATGATTTGCCGGACATTCTTGCAGCGAAAGACCGCTCACGGGCAGGCATAACAGCGCCGCCCCAGGGAGTGTTTCTTATGGAAGTCAAATATTGAGAGGTCTGTCTAACTTGAAAATTCTGCTTCTTGGTTCCGAAGGTATGTTGGGTAGCGAGCTTTTTTCCCTGCTTACATCGGATCACGATGTGGTGGGAAAAGACATCCATGATTTTGATATTGCCTCCGATGATGATTGCCGGCGCATCGTAGCGGAGTGTCGTCCCGATGTTGTGATCAACGCCGTTGCCTATACCGATGTAGACGGCTGTGAAGCCAACCGTGAAAGGTGTTTTGCCGTCAATGCCGGGGGGGTCAAGGGTGTGGCCCTTGCCTGTAAATCCGGGAATATCAAGATTGTGCATTTCGGAACGGACTATATTTTCGATGGTAACAAAAACTCACCCTATTGCGAGGAAGACCTATGTCGACCCCTGAACGTTTACGGGGAGTCAAAGCTTGCCGGAGAAAAATATCTATTTGAATTATCTAAAAATTTTCTTCTTGTCCGTACCGCCTGGCTCTATGGCGCGAAGGGTAAAAATTTCGTGAAGACGATCCTGGAAAGGGCAGCAGCCGCAGAGACACTGAAAGTAGTGGACGATCAAACCGGATCGCCCACATATGCCTACGACCTGGCGGAGGCTGTCAAGAGGCTTATTGAGGATGGGGCAGGGGGTATCTTTCACATAACCAACGGTGGAAAATGCAGTTGGTATGAATTTGCCCGGGCCATACTGGAAGGGGTAGGTATGAATGACGTTGAGGTTCAGCCGATCAAAACGGATGAAATCTCAAGACCGGCAAAACGTCCCTGCTTCAGCGTCTTAGACGGCAGTAAATTTTACCAGACTACGGGAATAACCATGAGGCACTGGCGCCTGGCCCTCCGGAATTGCCTGCAAAAGATTACTTAATCGGGGCCGCCTAACAAACTTATAAAAAAATATTGACTTTTTAGGGGTGATGTATATTGTCACTGTCGCCAAGAAACATGGGTAGAGCAATGCCTATGGCAGTGGCTATAGGATTAGAACCTGTTACCATGATGGTTTCAAGCACCCCATTTCCGGCTGGGGTTAATGAATATGATATGATAGGAGCAATAAGGGGAGAGCCTTTAGCGTTGGTAAAATGTGAGACCGTTGATCTTGAGGTTCCGGCAGATGCAGAGATTATTTTAGAAGGGGAGCTACTCTTGGAACCGGAGTATTTTAAGCCAGAGGGTCCATTTGGTGAGTATACCGGCCATTATGTATCTTTAGGTAGTCAGCCTAGGCTTGTATTTAAAGTGAACTGCGTAACTTATCAAGCTTATCGAAAAGGGGGATTGCGCATGAATCGAAAACTCACAGGGATCGTAATGAGTCTAATGCTGCCGGTCTTGTTGATTTTGTTAGCGACGGAGGCTTCCCCCCAGACCTGGAAGACAGAGTGGGAGAAAACTGTCGCGCTGGCGAAGGGGGAAGGTAAGGTGGTTGTTGCCGGAGGCGCTGGCGAGTCATTCCGAAACGCCTGTACCGCCTTTCGCAAGAGTTATCCCGATATTCAGCTCGACTATGTCGGAGTGGTCGGACGCGATTTCGCCCCGCGCATCGCGCAGGAGAGACGGGCTGACCAATTTCTTTGGGATGTCCACATCGGAGGGGCCAGCTCTATTATGGGCCCAATGGTGGCGCAGGGCGCGGTGGATCCGCTTCAACCGGCGCTGATCTTGCCTGAGGCTTTGGACGACGGCAAATGGCGTAACGGCTTTAAGGACGGCTGGATGGATCGAGAGAGAAAGTACGTCTACGGCTTCGTCGAGTCCCTCCTGTATGCTGTTTATGTGAATAGAGATTTTGTTTCGGAAGGCGAATTCAACAAGGGAGAGGATCTCTGGAATCCGAAATGGAAGGGAAAGATCGTTTGGTACGATCCCCGCTCTGGCGGGTCGGGCGGCCATCAGGGGCTGGTGATCTTGCTGAACTATGGTGAGGAGGCCCTAAGGAGGTTGTTGAGAGAGCAGGAACCGGTTCTGACAACGGATTACCGCCAGCAGGTACAGTGGCTAGCGCAGGGACGGTGCCCGATCGCTATTGGATTGCTTGATAGCTCTTTGCGGCCTTTTCAGAAGGAAGGGGTGGGAAAAAACATCAATCCCCTTAAAGAGCCAAAGCTTACTTCGGCGGCAGGCTCCTTCGGCCACGTGGCACTCATCAACAAGCCGCCGCATCCTAATGCGGCCAAAGTCTTCATCAACTGGTTGCTGTCGAAGGAGGGACAAGAGGCGTGGGTCAAGGCCACGGGGGACAACAGCCGCCGCTTAGATGCGCCGGTGGGTAATCCAGAGCTGATGCTCCAGCCAGGTGTAAAGTACATCAATACCCAGAAGCAGGAACATGCTGAGATGGTCAGAAAACGGGTGTACCCCATAGCCAAGGAAATTCTCCAGTAAAAGGGTATGAAAGCAATATCTTATCAAACCAATGTCTTATCAAAAAAAGGAGGATTGCACATGAATCAAAAACGCACAGGGGTCGTACTGAGTATAATGCTATCGGTCTTATTGATTTTGTCGGCGACGGAGGCTTTCCCGAAGTCTTGGAAGGTCGAGTGGCAAAAGATACTCGCTGCGGCCAAGAAGGAAGGCAAGGTGGTGGTGGCAGGTCCTCCCGGACAGTCCTACCGCGACGCCCTGAGTCAATTTGGCAAGGCCTATCCCGACATCCAGATAGAGTACGTGGGCCTGCAGGGGCGGGATTTTGCTCCTCGCATTGTTCAGGAGAGAGAAGCAGGCCAGTTTCTCTGGGACGTTCACGTGGGCGGAGCAAGCTCAATCATGAACATCATGTTACCGAAGGGCGTGCTGGATCCCCTGCAACCTAATTTGTTTTTGCCCGAGGTCTTGGATTCCAGCAAATGGCTGGGCGGTTTTAAGGACAGTTGGATGGAAAAGGATGGAAAGTACATCTTTGGTTTTGTGGGGACACTGTATGATTCCGTTCACGTCAACCGAGACGTGGTTCCTCAAGCGGAGTTTAATAAACCCGAGGACCTGTGGGACCCTAAATGGAAGGGTAAGATCGTGTGGCATGACCCTCGAGGGGCAGGGAATGGCTCGATTCAGGCGAGCGTCATTTATAGGAGTTTCGGTGAGGATGCCTTGAAGAAGCTGTTTAAGGATCAGCAATCAGTGGTGACGGCGGATTATCGTCAGGAGGTGGAGTGGCTGGCTCGCGGACGCTATCCGCTGGCCATTGGCGTTCTTGATTCGGTATTGCAGCAATTTCAGAAGCAGGGTGTGGGCAAGAACATCGTGCCCCTGAAGCATGAAAAACTGAGTTCGATTGTTAGCGCATTCGGCAATATCGTGGCCATCAACAAGCCGCCCCATCCGAATGCGGCCAAGGTCTTCATGAACTGGGTGCTGAGCAAAGAGGGACAGAGCGCATGGGCAAAGGCCACCGGTGAAAACAGCCGCCGCGTCGATGTGCCGCCGGGAGATCCGGAAATGCTGCCTAATCCAAAGGTCCAGTACTGGCAGGGTCAAAAGGAAGAGGGGCAGGACTTGAAGATAAAGGTGCAGGCCATTGTCAAAGATATCCTCCAGTGACGGGTCGCACTAAGTTGTCTAAGTAATCATAACAATAAGGCTGTGATACATGAGTGAGGTTGTTCTCAAGCTTGAAGGTATCAGTAAAAGTTTCGGCAAGACAAAAGCCGTGGACTCCGTCTCTTTCGAGGTTCGAAAGGGGGAGATTGCTACGCTCCTCGGTCCCAGCGGTTGCGGAAAGACTACAACCCTACGCCTCGTGGCGGGTTTGGAGGAACCGGACGGCGGCGATATCTCTTATCGCGGCGATCTTATCGTCTCGACAAGCCGAGGTCTGTTTAAGCCTACTTACAAAAGAAATATGGGCATGGTATTTCAGTCCTATGCGCTGTGGCCCAACATGACGGTGGCCGAAAACGTGGCCTATCCGTTGAGGCTCCGGCGCGTCAAGGGATCTGTAATTCGCAAGAAGGTGCGCGCTACCCTTGAGCTCGTGGGTCTGCATGGTTTACAGGATCGCCCGGTACCCCTCCTCAGCGGGGGACAGCAACAGCGGGTGTCCTTGGCACGGGCGCTAATATACGAGCCCGGGTTGCTGCTGCTCGACGAGCCCTTTTCCAATCTGGATGCCAAGCTTAGGGAGCAGATGAGGGTGGAGCTTAAGCTGCTACAGAAGAAATTGACACTTGCCGTGCTCTTCGTAACCCATGATCAAATCGAGGCCCTCAGCCTTTCCGACCGAGTGGCTGTTATGAACAGAGGGAAGGTCGAGCAACTCGGTAGTCCGTTGGATATCTATGAAAGTCCCCTAACCTCTTTTGTGCGGGACTTCTTAGGTAAGACGGTGATTCTTCGCGGCACGGTAGACTCTCAAGAAGAAACGGGATGTATGGGCGTGAAGATGACGGGAATTTCCAAATGGCTTTACTGCTCCAACCACGCCTCATCACATATGGCTCCCGGTCAAGAAGTCTTTGTGGCGATCCGGCCCGAGGATATCGTGCTGCAAGCGAACAACGGCGATGGCGAGAACATCCTGAGGGGAACCATTGAGACCTGTCTTTTCGTCGGCGAGCATTATGATATCTGCTTACGTCTGGACAATGGAGAGAGAATCCTCTGTTATCTCCCTAGGGGTGAGCAATGGGAAGATGGTCAGGAGATCCACTTGAAGCTCCCCAGAGACAGGACCAGCGTATGGCCGGCGTAAACAAAGTGGCCGTGGCGCGAAGCGCCCGGCGCTGGGAGTCTCAGACTCTTTTTTTCAACTTGGTTCTTGCCGTTCTGGCCTTTTTCGTTCTCTATCCGCTCTTCCTTCTCCTCCTCAATAGCTTCCAAACCGCTCTGCCGGGACACGAGGCGACCTTCAGCCTGGAAGGTTGGCGTGCTGCGCTGACCGAGCCGGGAATGCGCTCAGCGGTCTTCAACACGATTACCCTGACCATAACGCGCGAGTCCATCGCATTTCCCATCGCGATTTTCTTGGCCTGGCTCCTGGCCCGTACAGATCTTCCAGGTCGCGATTGGTTTGAGTTTCTCTTTTGGATCTCCTTCTTCTTTCCGGCTCTGGCCGTCACCCTGGGCTGGATCCTGCTGCTGGACCCGCAGTTCGGACTGATCAATCAAGCTATGGTCCGGCTCTTCTCTCTTAAGAATGGCCCCTTCGACATCTACTCGTGGTGGGGCATAGTCTGGTCCCATCTCATGAGCCTCAGTATTTCCGTCAAGGTGATGCTGTTGGCGCCGGCCTTTCGCAATATGGACTCCTCGTTGGAAGAGGCTTCCCAAGTCTGTGGCGCCAGGCCCCTGAGGACTCTTTTGGGAGTAATGATCCCTGTGATGGCTCCCGTCATTTTCGTGGTGGCCCTTCTATCGGCTATACGCGCCCTCGAGGCCTTTGAGATCGAGCTTATCCTGGGGGTGCCAAAGCGGCTCGATGTATATAGCACCATGATCTATCGTTTGCTGCGGCAAGAACCGCCGCTTTTCGCTCAGGCCACGGCCATGAGTGTCATGATCCTATTTCTAATGATGCCGTTCATCGTGGTGCAGCGCTGGGTCACAACCCGCCGTCGATATACTACGGTTACGAGCCATTTCAAGAGCCAGCGTCTCCGTTTGCGTAAGTGGAAATGGCCTGCCTTCGTTTTGCTTTTGCTGGTTGTGTTGTTCCTGACCGTCGTCCCGTTCATCTTTCTCGTGGTCGGCACCCTGATGAACCTCTATGGCTTTTTCCACCTGCCTCAAACCTGGACACTGAAACACTGGCAAAGCGTCCTGCAAGATCCCATCTTTCTGAGCTGCCTGCGCAACACGGTTATAGTGGGCCTCGGGACAGCGTTGTCAGCGGTCGTTGCCTATTCCGTCGTCGCCTACATCGCGGTGCGCACCCGTTTCTGGGCCCGTGCTGCATTGGACCTTCTTTCATGGCTCCCCTTCACGCTCCCCGGAATCATTCTCGGGCTCGGGTTTTTGTGGCTCTTCCTCGGGTTCCCGCCCTTCAGGCCATTTTACGGAGGGTTTATTATATTGATTTTGGCGAGCGCCTTGAACAGCATGACCTTGGGAGTGCAGATTATCAAAAGCAATATGGTTCAATTGGGCTTTGATCTTGAAGAGGCGTCTTGGGTTGCCGGAGGATCTCGGTGGTACACCTTTCGCAAAGTCGTGCTTCCTACTTTGTCGCCTGTGTTGTTGCTGGTGGGAGTGATTAGCTTCATTTCGTCGGCCCGGAATATCAGCCATGTGGCGCTGTTGGTGACGAGCGCCAACCAGCCGCTTTCGATGCTCCAGTTGGGTTTTATGGCCGACGCGCGT
>DATESZ010000198.1:0-3223 GCA_035283845.1 Syntrophales bacterium
AGGATTATTTTTTGTCCTGCGGGAGAGGACCTGCATAATCCTCCTGATTTCTTCATCCCTCCCGATAACGGGATCAAAGGCCCCTTTCCGGGCCAATTCATTGAAGTCTTTGGCATATTTTTCCAAGGCCTGGTACTTTCCTTCGGGATTCGGATCGGTGACCCGCTGATTGCCGCGGATTTCCACGAGTATCTTAAGGATGCTATCCCTTGTCACACCGGCGTTACGCAGGATAGTCGCAGCCGCACCGCCCTTTTCGCCGGTAATGGCGATGAGAATGTGCTCAGCGCTTACATATTCGTCGGTCAGCCGCGCCGCCTCGGCAAGCGCCCCGTCAAGCAGTTTATTCAATCTGGGTGAAATATTCGTTTGCGCGCCCTCGACCTGCGGCAATTTCCCCAGGGATTTTTCCAACTCCCGGGTAATATGACCGGGCTCAGACCCAAGTTTATTCAATATGGCGCCCACGATGCCCTCCGGTTGTCTCAGAAGGGCAAGAAGCATGTGCTCCACATCTATAGCCGGATGACGGTATCCATTTGCCAGGTTCTGGGCCTCCTGCAAGGCTTCCTGAACCTTTAAGGTAAATTTATCGAATCTCATAATGCCTCCCATTATGACGCCTCCCTGAAAAGATGACGCAATGTTAAATATGCGAAGACGTCAATTTTAATCTCTATTTTGCGTTACCGCTTTTTCTGTTTTTACGGTAAATTAAACATGTAAGGCAGGTCTGTCAAGGTAGGGCAGGGGGGACCGGTATTTCTCAATCATTTAAGTTGATAGCCCTTCTCCTTGAATAATTTAAGACAGGATTCAACGACAGCGTCATCATAAAAGCATCCCTTGTTCTTCTCGATCTCCTCCATGGCCGCTTCAATTCCCCGGGCGGGGCGGTAGGGACGGTGAGCGGCCATGGCTTCCACGACATCAGCAACAGCAATAATGCGGGCTTCCATGAGAATTTCTTTTCCTTGGAGACCCTTTGGATAGCCCGAACCATTCATTCTTTCCTGATGCTGAAGTACGATATCTGCAACCGGCTGCGAGAAGTCTATACCTTTCAATATTTCATATCCTGATTCCGGGTGTACTTTTATGAGGCTTAACTCTATGCTACTTAAGCGACCAGGTTTGCTGAGAATCTCTGCGGGAACGGATATCTTGCCGATATCATGTATGACCCCGGCCATTCGAATGCCGTCGATTTGCTCTTCCGGAAGATTCAACTCTTCAGCAATGGCAACGGCAAGTCTGGACACCTCCTGCTGATGGCCCGCTGTGTAGGGGTCTCTCGTTTCTACAATCATTGACATGGCTTTTATCGTGTCATTCATACTCTTCTGTAACTTCTTAAGGCTCTGTTCAATTTTTTCTTCGGCTTGCCTGTATTGAGTTACGTCGTCAATGGTAAGCACCACCTCGCTGACTTTGCCCTGCTCGTCAAGGATAGGGGCGCCGTTGATTGAGAGAAAGACCCGTTGTCCACCAGTCAACTCGATGGCATGGCGAACCCCATAGACCGGATTGCCGGTGATCATCACCTGCATGAAGGGTAACTGCCCGTGGGGGAAGGGATTTCCGTCAAAGTCGGTGATATGCCACTCGGGTGCGTCAAAGGTCAGTCGGGTGATTTTATCTTTGGTAAGACTCAATATTCCTTCAGCACGTTTATTGGCAAAAAAGATCTGTCCTTCACGATCAATAACCATAATTCCTGCGGGGCTGGTCTTCATGATGCGATCGACAAAGCTGCGTTCCCGGATGAGCCATTCCTCCGCCTCTCTACGCTCGGTGATGTCCCTCGAGACGCAGATAGCAGCCACAACTTTGCCGTCACGCAGTAGTGGAGAAGCGCTGACTTCACCAAACCGCTTTTTCCCGTCTTTGGTACGATATTCATATAAGGCGGCCTCGATCTGTTCGCCGGCCAATACACGCTTTATGTCGGATCCAGACTTTTCTAACGAAGATGGCGCTGTAATATTCAGTTCCCCGATGGTTTTGCCTGCCAGTTCCTCCGGTTTGTATCCCAGCGTCCTTTCGACGGAAGGCGAGATGCTAAGAAGCCTCAAATCAGGATCGATGGAAAAGATTATGTCCGTTACGTTCTCGAAGTGGAGACGATATTTCTCTTCAGCCTGGCGTACCTGTATGTATAACCGTGTGTTTTCCAGAATGGGGGCAATGATGTTCACGAGGATGCCCAATGCCTTTACCTCACCCAAGGCGAAGTGGCGATGGCCCTGTATGACGTTGACATTCAACACGCCGACCAGGTTGCCCCCCGCCAGCATCGGCATGGAAACGGCGGCGCGAATGTCGGCGCGCGGGTTGATGGGGGAAAAACGCTGATCATCTACTCTCCCCCTCAAGACCGCAGGTTCGCGGTTGCGCGCCACCCAGCCGGCAATTCCCTGCTCCATCGGCACACGCGCCCCGACATGGTCCGTGCGCCCGCCGCGGGCAACGGCGACATACAGTTCCTTATTTTCCTGGGTCGGTAACATAATAGATACCTCATCGCCGCCGGACTGCTGGAGGGCAGCGTCTGCGACTTTATTCAGAATGTCGCCCAAATTGGAAGAAAAAGCGATCGCCTTCCCTAACTCATGGATCGCCACCGTTTCCCTAAGTTGCATATTTTCCAGCCGAAGATGGCGCACTCCCATGGCGCGGGAGAGCAGTGGCAGTATGGCGCCAAGCTTGAATGGTTTAAGTATATAATCAAACGCGCCTAATTTCATTGCCTCCACTGCCGTCTGAACCGTCCCATGCCCGGTCATGATGACGCCGACCAGATTCTGATCAATTTCAAGCCCTGCTTTAAGCAGGACAATGCCATCCATTTCCGGCATCATCAGGTCGGTCAAAAGGAGGTCGTAATCCTGCTCCGTAAGTTCCTTTAGGGCATCGGCGCCGGCGGTAAAACCATGCGTTTCGTACCCCTGTTTGGTAAGCGCTTCACAGAGGGCGTTCATCAGTTCGGTTTCATCGTCAACGATCATGATGCGACCCACTTTGAAATTTTCATTATTTTTTGTCATGTCCGCCTCTGGTTTCATTGTGACGGCCTCGTAAAAAGTCGCTTTTCCCTCCCCTGGTGGGAGGGAATAAAAGGGAGGGGGGGAATAACATTCAGTAATACGGCCACTTATCACCCCCACCCTAACCCTCCCCCGTCAAGGGGGAGGAGATTTCGGACTTTTTACGAGATCATCAA
>DATESZ010000199.1:0-9675 GCA_035283845.1 Syntrophales bacterium
GTGACAAAGCGCAAGATATTACAGAAGATACTTGCCGGATCGAAAAATATCCGATTCTCTGATATGATAGAGCTGGTGGAAGGCTTCGGGTTCCGACTTTCGCGGACTGATGGCAGCCACCACATTTTCGTGCATCCTGACATTCCGGAGCTTGTCAATCTCCAAGACTGGAGGAGGACAAATGAGAGATTACCATATTAACATTTTTTACTCTGAAGATGACGAGGGTTACATTGCCGATATACCCGATTTGGATGCCTGTTCTGCTTTTGGCCAGACCCCTGACGAGGCGCTTCAAGAGGTTCAAAAAGCCAAAGAGCTTTGGTTGCAGGCTGCCCGGGCTGAGAAAAAACCGATTCCTCCTCCGAAGTACCGGCCGGTTATCTATCAAGCCGCATGCGCCTGAGAAGGGTCCAGACGCTCAACTCTGGAAAGCATCCTAAACCTATTGAGTAACTGCCTGCCCACATAGTAAAAAAAAGATATGGGGTACGAAGCCAAAAAGACAGAACACTCAGGATCCAAAAAGGGCTCTGGGGCCTTCTGGGGACGAAAGGTTGATGCAAATAAACAAAGTAATCGCAAGCGTCGTGAAGATGGCAAAAGGTTGATTAAAGAGCCAAAAGGAGAATAATTATGGAAACCACAAGGTTTGTATACTGGCAAGACGGGGATATGTGGCTTGGATATTTGGAACAATACCCAGACTACATGACACAAGGTGAATCATTGGCCGAGTTGAAAGAAAACTTAGTTGACATCTACAAGGATCTGACAAGTGGCGCAATCCCATGTGTCCGTAAAGTTGCTGAATTGGAAGTTGCATGAAACGAAAGGATTTGATACGGAAATTGGAGGAGATGGGCTGTATTTTCATCAGACATGGAGGAAGGCACGACTGGTATCAGAATCCCAACACAAAGGTTGCACAACCTGTTCCACGCCACAATGAAATAAGTGAAAAACTTGCAAAGCATATCATAAATATGATGGAAGACAATGCTAAACAAATCACTCCAGCGGATGGCTTACAACCACCGCTTATTTAATTGTTAGGCTAAAAGAACTGGATAAACATATGCAGTTCGAGATTATTGGTGAAATCCAGTGGACTGAAACAATTGCCTCGGGCCGCAGTATTCGCGAGCTACGGAGGCTGAATCGCATTTATGGGAAGACGACCTGGAGAAAACGAAAGGGAATTGCCAAGATTAGATTAGAAGATGGGACGGTAAGGCTTGCAGAACTCCACTGGTATGAAGGCCATGGCAAGGGAAGAAATGAAACTAAAATCAAAAAATACTTGGAGTAAAAAACAATGAAACAAAAATTTCTGCTTTGCGTTGACAACAAGGGTTACGAAGCATCCTTGGAGGCACGAAAGTTGTATGAAACGATTCCAGACAAGGAGGCTGAGCGGCACAACCAGGTGAGAATCATTGACGAGTCCGGAGAGGATTATCTCTACCCCTCAAGGTGCTTTGCACCTGTCAGGCTCTCAATGCAAACAAAGAACAAAATCCTCAAAAAAGCAGCCTAACGAGTCAATCAAGGCGGAGGGGAATAGCCGCTGTGGCTTTTTACAAGGACGATTGCCCCGCGCCTTATTTCTATCGTTAGCCTGAAGACGGGATAAGGAGGTAAGTTATGAGCTGGACAAAATATTCCATCGCAGGCGCCGCAATCGCATGCTTCGTCACCTGGTATGTCCACATCTTGAAAAATTTGCTGTAAATGAGGTCTTATCCAAGGCGGCATGCAGGACTATTCATTCCACTCAGGGTTGGATAAATGAGAAGTCGCTATCATTAAGCTAAAAGTCAGGAGGATCAGGGATGGCAAAGGAAGTAAAAAAGGCAGTATGTTACTGGTGTCACTGTCATTGCAAGGTGGATGTTCATATTGAGAAAGGGAAGCTGGTGAAGGTGGCAGGGGTAACAGGCGAGCCCCGCAGTGAAAGGGTGCAGAGGGTGGTGAATGCCTGCCCAAGGGCGAAAGCTGTTACTGAGTATTTTTATCATCCAGACAGGCTATGCTTTCCCTTGAAGAGGATAGGCGAAAGGGGGGAGGGAAAGTGGGAGCAGGTTTCCTGGGAACAAGCCCTTGATGAGGTTGCGGAAAAGCTGGACGGGTTGAGGAAGAAATACGGCCCCGAGACGCTTACCAGCACCAGCGGCACTTACAGGACAGCGGATGAATATCGGTCTCGCTTTCTGAATCTGTTCGGGACTCCAAACAACATAGGGCAGGGACCCATGTGTTACGGCCCCGGTATTATGGGTGTGGCGCTCCTCGGTTGGTGGATTGATTTTGGAGGATTTGGAAAGAGCACCGGGTGTGTAGTCATCTGGGGGTCCAATCCGAAAGAGGCTTACAGGAATGTCTGGTTTGCCACGCAGGATCATCTGAAAAGAAAAGGGAAACTCATAGTCATTGACCCGCGCAGGACTGATGACGCGGAAAAGGCTGATATCTGGCTTCAGCCCAGGCCCGGGACGGATGCAGCCCTGGCCCTGGGTATGGTCAATATAGTTATAGAGGAAGGCCTGTATGATAAGGAGTTTGTGGACAAATGGTGCCATGGTTTCGATGAACTGGCGCAGCGGGCCGCGGGGTATCCGTTGAGCAGGGTGGAAGAAATCACCTGGGTGCCGAAAGAGAAGATAAGAGATGCAGCGGTAATGTATGCCACAACAAAGCCTTCTTTTATCTTCCACTCAATGGGCCTTGAACAGTTGGCTAACAGCATGGAGGCATACCACGCAAGGACCAGTCTGGCGGCGATAACCGGCAACTTCGATGTGAGAGGCGGAGAAGAGCTTCGTGAAGGCCATCCCCAAGTTGTTTCGGAGTATGAGATCGAGTTGAATAATATTATTTCCCCGGAGCAGAAGAAAAAGCAGATTGAGGGCGATCGTTTTAAGCTGGAATCCTTTGTAGGGTATGACCTGGTCATGGGAAAATATGCCAAGTCCCCGGTTGGAAAGGCGCATGTTGCTTTTGCCCATCCTCCGAGCGTTTACCGGACGATGATAACCGGCGAACCCTATCCGATAAAGGCCATGTTTACGGTTTCCAGCAACCCCCTGGTGACCCAGGCCAACGCCAAACTGGTGTATAGGGCTATCAAGAACCTTGACCTTTTCGTGGTAACGGAAATGTGGAAAACGCCCACGGCCGAGCTGGCCGACTATATCTTCCCGATTGCATGCTGGCTGGAAAGGCCGCAGTTGCACACATGGTCGGATACCTTTGGGTTTATCGATTGCGGGCTGGCGGCCATGCCGGGTCAGGTGGAAGGAAAGTATGACCGGCGCGCCGATTACGACTTCTGGAGAGGGCTTGGCACACGCCTGGGCCAGGAGGAATATTGGCCCTGGAAGACCCTCGAGGAGGCGTTTGACTATCGATTGAAGAAGATGGGTTTGACCTTCCGGGAGTTCATTGAAAAGAAGGGAGGTTTTACGACCTGGCCCAAGGAAGAGAAAAAGTACGAAAAAAACGGTTTCGGAACGCCTTCCAAGAAGGTTGAACTCTATTCCAATATCCTGAAGGAATTGGGCTATGATCCTTTGCCGCAGTTTTATGAACCCGATGAAAGTCCCTACAGCCGCCCGGATCTTGCTGAGAAATATCCCCTGATATTGATCACCGGCGGCAGGCATATGCCCTTTTATCACTCAGAGCATCGCCAAATTCCCTCTCTAAGAAGGCAGCATCCCAATCCTATAGTCCAGATACATCCGGAGACCGCAGCCGGGCTTGGGATCGAAGACGGCGACTGGGTCTGGATCGAGACAGCAAGGGGAAGAGTAAGACAGAAGTGCAAGTATTTTGACGGGATAGACCCAAGAGTGGTCCATGGACAACATGGATGGTGGTTTCCCGAAATGCCCGGAGAAGAGCCGTGGCTGCACGGGGTTTGGGAGTCTAATATAAATGTGGTGGTAGATGATCATCCCGACCATTGCAACAGGATCAATGGCGCATGGCCTCTCCGGACGGCATTGTGCAAAATTTACAAGGCAATAGGATACTGACTTGGTAAAGATTTAAGGAGGGGGTAGTATGGAACCATTTTTGATGACCGGCGAGAAGAAGCAAAGATATTTAGAGAAAAAACTATGGGGACTCCCTACGCTTCCTGAAGTCTTTGAAGAAAAGGCGAAAGAACACCCTGACAAAGAGGCCTTTGTAGATTCCAAGACAAGGTTAACCTACGCTGAGGCGGAGCAGTGCATAGACAGGCTTGCCTTAGGTTTTGCAAGATTAGGCTTTGAGAAAGATGATGTGGTTGTCGTTCAGTTGCCGAATGTCGTAGAGGCGGCGCTTATGCGGCTTGCCCTCCCCAAGGCAGGTATAATGCCATTGATGGTAATGCCCGCCTTTGGATCGGAAGAAGTCAGGCATATCTTAAATTTTACCAAGGCCAAAGGAATAGTAATACCCTGGAGATTCAGAAACAGGGATTATTTTCAGATGGTAAAAGAGTTTTACGATGAACTGGAAGTGAAACCTAAGATATTCATGACAGGCGACAGCGCCCCTGCTGAGGCCATATCGGTCAGTGAAATGATGAAAAGCCCTTGGGAGGGGGAAATCCCTCCCTTTGTCCTGCAAGAAAGGATGATAACAACATGGGAGGTGCAGGAGCTGAGCACCACTACCGGCAGTACGGGGATGCCGAAGATTTCAGAATCTTACGGGTGGAACCAGTTGATGGGTCATGTCCATTTGGAAAGATGGGCTCTGACGGGTGAGGACAATTTGGGACTGCTTGTTCCCTTTCCCGGAGGCATTGCCAACAATTTTTGGGCCGGCGGCATTATCGGCGGGTGTAAGATGGCCTTTCTTGAACAGTTTGAAGCAACAGATGCCTTCAAGTTCGTTGAAAGAGAAAGGATAAGCATTCTCTGCGGAGTGCCCACCGTGGCCGACAACATGGTAAAGGCGCAAAATTTAGGGGATTTTGATTTGAGCTCATTGCGGATCTTCTTTTTGGCCGGCGCTCTGACCCCTCCGGCCCTTGCTGAAGAGGTAGAGCAGAAACTGGGCTGCAAAGTTATCATACTCCTTGGCTCCATGGACTTTGGCCCCATCAGCGAGACCTCGGTGGAGGACATGTCGGAAGTCAGGTACAGGTCGGTGGGAAGGCCTCTCTTCGGGACGGAAGTGAAGGTAGTAGATGAAAAGGGGGAAGAAGTGCCCGCAGGGGAACAGGGCGAACTGATATGCCGGGGTCCTTATTCCTTTACCGGCTATTATAAGAGGCCTGAGTTCACACTCGAGGCGTACGGAGGGGATAAGGACGGATGGTTCAGGACAGGTGATCAGATCAAGATAGATGGGGAAGGCAACCTTTATGTGACCGGGCGTCTCAAGGATATTATCAAAAGGGGGGGCATGACCATTGTTCCCACTGAAATTGAACATCTTCTCAGGCTCCATCGAAAGGTGATGGACGTGGCTGTTGTATCCATGCCTGATGCCGATTTAGGGGAGAGGGCGTGCGCCTTTGTTATTCCTAAGCGCGGAGAGCAATTCAGTTTTGAGGAAATGATATCCCTTCTGGAAGAAAGGGGGATGGCAAAGTTCAAATGGCCGGAGCGGCTGGAGATAGCGGATGAATTTCCGATGGTGGGTGATCAAAAAGTTTCTAAGAGGAAACTAACTGAAATAATTACAGATAAATTGAAGGCAGAGGGTAAAGTTTAATAATGTTTAACATTGAACATTGAATTGATAGGAGGGAATAAGAGATGTTGGATTTGAGAGAATTTTTAAATAGGCTAAAGGATGACGGAGAGTTATTGGAGGTTGAAAGGGAAGTAGATTGGAACCTGGAATTGGGCGCTTTCAGTGCGATGGCAAACAGGGCCGGCGCTCAGGCCGTGCATTTCAAAAAGATCAAAGGTTTTCCCGAGGGATACTCAATAGCGGCTAATCTTTTGTCTGGACCTGGCCACCATATTTTATACCGGAGGGCGATGTGGGGCAGGGTGGCCAGCGCTTTAGAATTAGAAAAGGGTATAGATTATGAAGGACTGATGAACACGATGATAGATAGATTTTATAATCCTATATTCCCCCTGGAGGTTGAATCGGGACCGTGCAAGGAGAACGTTTTAACCGGTGATAAAGTCGATCTGCGTAAATTTCCTTTTCCCTTTTTACACAAGGGAGACGGAGATTGTTATATTACAGGCGGAGTGCTTGTGGTAATGGATCCTGACAGCAAATGGCATAATTGGGGCGTATACAGATGCATGATCTCGGGCAAGGACGAAATGGTAGCAGACTTTCTTACCGAGCCAAGCGTTAGCAGTGATACGAGACTGATCTACCAGAAGTACATGGATATAAAAAAGCCCATGCCCTTTGCCCTCGTTCTGGGTGGACCGCCGGCCATTATGATAGCGGCTGCGGCCTCTACTCCAGAGGGCTATAGCGAGGTCGATTACGCCGGGGGGCTAAATCTCGATCCTATAAGTCTTGTCAAAGCTGAAACAGTGGATATGTTTGTCCCTGCGGATGCAGAGATGGTTATCGAAGGGGAGATCGTCTCAGGAGATATGGCCGAAGAAGGGCATTATGGATCTATTTGCGGATACACAAAAGTGTGCGAACGACCGCGAATGAAGGTAAAGGCTATAACCCATAGAGATAATCCTATAATTCCGGTGATCGTGGACGGTACAAAGGTATGCGATACACAGGTGTTGATCTCTTTAAACGAATCGGCGAGGATCACCCGTTTATGCAGGGAAAATGGTCAGCCCATGCGATGGTTCCAGATACCGGCAGATTGGAATCTGAGCATAGGGGTTGCCTCTGCCTTCAATGTTGCGCATGGCGTGGTTAACCGCCTGGCGCACTTTATCTTTGGCGTGACCGACCTGTTTGACAAATTGGTGATAGTGGACACGGACGTTTTCCCTACCCAGTTGCACACTGTGGTTCAGGATTGGATAAACAAGGCTCATCCCCGTAAAGACTATCACGTGATCCCCGGAGGATGGGCGCCGGCAGTAATGCCATATTATCGAGGGGATGTCTCAGAGAAAGGGGCTCCCCGTGTTTACATAGATGCCTGTTGGCCGGCATCCTGGGAGCCGGAAGAACGTCCAACAGCTCTCTCCTTTGAAACAACCTTTTCAAAGGAGCTGCAGGAAAGGGTCGTCAGAAGGTGGAAGGAGGAATTTGACATGCCGGTTGAGCCGCTGGTGTTGCCGGAAGGTCAGAGATAACTGCAGCTAAAGAGGGGAGAAGCTATGGATGCAAAAAGTGGAATAAAAAAGTTGCAAATGGATTTCAGTTGTAATTTGAAGTGCGAGGGCTGTGAGAGATTTTTCCAGTGTAAGAACCCTGAACGACTAAAGATTTTCGACCGGAGACGGATGTCGCGGGCGAAGAAAACGATGGCAAAAATAAAGAGAAAAATCGCTGTTTGCGCTGGCAAAGGGGGAGTTGGAAAATCAATGGTTACGTCAAATCTGGCAGCCGCCCTGGCAATGGCCATGAAAAAAGTGGCAGTAATGGACAGCGATTTTGATGGCTCATGTATCCCGCGAATGCTGGGAACATTAGGGAAACAGTTGAACCTGACGCCGCAAGGGATAGAGCCGGTAGAAGGATTGCTCGGGATCAAGGTGGTGGCTATGGCAAATATCATGGACGAAGAAGACACGACCACCTGGTATCACGAACTTAGACGGAATGCTACGGAGGAATTTGTCGCTCATGTCAATTATGGAGAGCTTGACTATCTTCTGATCGATCTTCCCCCGGGCACAAGCTCCGATGCTGTAAACATGATGGAATATATTCCGGATTTGGACGGCATGGTAATTGTCACAAACCCGACCGGCGTATCGCAAGGGGTGGCCTTGAGGTCAGGCATGATGGCTATTGAAGGAGGCGTGAGAATAATAGGAGTTATCGAAAACATGAGTGGCTACGCTTGCAGCGGATGCGGAAATATCTCCTATCCCATGAAAAAGGGGGGTGGAGAGGAACTTGCAAAAGAACTTGAAACCGTTTTTTTAGGGCGAATACCTCTCGAATCGGCAGTAAGCTATGCCTCTGATCGTGGCGTTCCCTTTGTATACGCCAATCCGGAGAGCGTGGCGGCAAAGGCTGTGAACTCTATACTGGAAAAGATTGAAGACATCATTGGACGGAATTGAGAGAGGAGCATCATGAGCAAGTTAAAATCAATTAATATCAAGCTGACCTGCACGGGAGATTGCCGGGGATGCGAATCATATTACGATTGCATCCTCCCGCAGAAACATAATCCTGTCTTCCTCGATATTATGGAGAACATAAGAGAAAGACTTTCAAATGTGAAGCATAAGATCATCTCCATCGGGGGAAAGGGAGGGGTGGGAAAGACCCTGATTGCAGCGAATCTGGCGACAGCCTTGACTATGATGGGGAAGAAAGTGGGAGTGCTTGACCAGGTCTTTGATGGTCCTTGTATACCAAGAATGCTGGGTGTAGAGGGAAAAGGAATGAATTTTGTGGACAAGGGGCTGGAGCCTGCGGTAAACGATTTGGGCATCAAGGTCGTTTCTATGGGACTCATTCTCGCATCGGACGAAGTCGTAACCTGGTTCCACAATATGAAGAGGAATGCCACAGAGGAATTGCTGTACCAGGTAAACTATGGAGAGCTGGATTATCTGATTATTGATGTTCCAGCCGGCACAAGCTCTGATACGGTAAACGTACTGCAGTTGATACCTGACATTGATGGGGGAACTGTGGCAACGGTCCCCTCTCAGGTTTCCCAGGCCGTGGCGTTCAAGGCAATAACATTGCTAAAAAAGGCAAACTTACGTGTTTTTGGAGTATTCGAAAACATGGGCACCTTTTTGTGCCCGTTCTGTGGGAAAAAAGAAAATCTTATTCAGGAGGGTGGCGGAGAAGATCTGGCTGAAAGGACTGGAGTGCCCTTTCTGGGCAGCATACCAACAGATGAGAGGGTGGCGGAATGCGCTGATGAAGGGGTGCCGGTAGTGAAAAAGTATCCAGATTCGGACCCTGCCCGCATTTTTATGAGCGCTGCCAAGAGGATAGACAGAATAATATCGGGAGGCGTTGAATAATAATAAAATAGGAAAAGGGAGAATAGTCATGGATTTGAGAAACTTTTTAGAAGTTTTAGACGAGAAGGGAATGTTGATAAAGATTGATAAGGAGGTCGATTGGAATTTAGAGGCCGCCGCAATTTCAGGGATGCTGGCAAGGGTGGGCAACGGCCAGTATACGGTATTGTTTGAGAATGTAAAAGGCTACTACCCTGACAAAGGCAGACTCGTAGGCTGTTTATATGCGCCTGATCGCCGGAAGGTATGGAACAAGATCGCGATGGCCATGGGATTGCCGCCGGACATTCCTTTCTCAATATTCCTCCCCGAGTTTTCAAAAAGATTGAGGAGAATAATAAAGCCTATGGAGGTGTCTGCAAACGAGGCCCCTTGCAAGGAAGTGGTGAAGGTGGGGAAGGAGGCCAATCTGCTGGATCTACCGATTCCTTTCCTCCATGAGACAGACGGCGGCCGATACCTGACCCTTCATGCGATAGTAAATCAGGATCCTGATACAGGATGGATAAACGCGGGCACTTACAGGTGGATGGTGAAAGGCCCGCGGCGCGGCGCGGCGCTCTGG
>DATESZ010000200.1:0-2005 GCA_035283845.1 Syntrophales bacterium
TGACGTTGTAATAATTTCAGAGGATTTTCGCAATAAGGATATTTTGGAACGGGCAGCCATGACTAAAGACGCGGAAATCAGAACCCTTAAGAAATTCATGATTCCCCTCGATATTATCACTCTGACCCCCGAGGAGAACAACACATCCCTCATTGCGGCCTATGCAAAGATGCCGGGGCCCTCTCTATCAAATAAGCCCTCTGATTAGTCTAGCTCCCGGAAAAGCCCTGAAGAGAAAGTGGGGGAAGTGGGGTCAGGTCTTGTATCTTGAATCACCTTCCATTGCCACTTCCACGTTTGCTCAATTGCGCAAATCCGCAAATGTAGCATCCTCACCTAAACGCGCCGGCAATCGGGGCTCGGCTTGAACGCCCGCATCAGGCTAGGGAGCCCACGAGATTTCCGGGGACAGTAGGCTGCAATTGAGGGATGGAATGTGGCTCGTAGGACCTAACCTCAGGACACCAGACTGCCTTGGCCCGATCCCTGGCGGCCGTGTCGGCACCGGCAGCTCGGCTTTCCCAGGAAGTAGCCGTTCGGCGGTGAGCTCCCCTCGGCCTGAGCTCGGGACGAAGGCACGGTCGAACCGCGTGCCATAGGAATGAGCCCCTCTTCTTCCTCCCCTGGCCGGACCTTCCACGTTTTCGTAATTTCGAAAATAAGAAAATATCGGTTGCGACGGGAGAGAAATCCTTCGGACGCGGTGGAAGTAAACCGTCACTGAAATCAGTCGCCGGCACTCAGACCGGATGCTGCGATATCCACGCGCTTGAAAACTCGACAACGTCGAGAAGATGTGAACGGTCAGGTCTCGAAAGGGAAGGGCGGTCAGGAAAGCTTCGGCTGTGGGCCGGGGCGAATCCCTGCGATGTCCGGATCTTCACCATCAGCCCGCGGCTCGGCATTCGCTTTTTCCTCCTTGCGCTGGAGGCGCCGGAGCGCTTTCTCCTTCTGCTTGCTCTGGCGCGCCATCTCTTTTTGGCGCTTTTTAAATGTCTCGCTTGCCATATCCAACACTCTAACATATACAGCAGATAACGCGAACCGTCGGCGGATTCCGGGGGATTCCGGGGACATAATACGAATTTTACTTCCGGACCGGCATCTGGCTGTCAGGCGATCCGGCAAGCCGCCCCAACCACGAGTTTTTCGAATGGCACTCCGACCCGGTCTTCCGCCGCTAACCACACTTCCACCTTTTGGTGACCTTTGCATATTTGCTCAATTGCGCAAATCCGCAACAATCACCCTGAACGCGAGGCGGAGTCGCTGAATTCCGATAGGGCCCTGAGGATCTGCCGGACTTCGCGCGGATGTTTGTGAATAACAGCAATGGCCAGCGGGGTTTGGTCTGCCAATACGATGTCGTCTGCTTCGATGAAATCTCAGGCGTCTCTTTTGATCAAAAAGACGGTATCAACATCATGAAGGGTTACATGGAGTCAGAAGAATTCAGCCGATTTTCTCTTTGTACGCGATTTATATAAAAATTTTGTAATATTAACTACTTACCAGTTGCATTGCTATATGAATGCTATCTGGTTGTATTTTACTTGCTTTTATCATGCAAAAAGGATACTCTCAGATTAGCAAAGGAGGGTGCCATGGAAACGAACATGAAACGGCCTCTCTATTCAGAAATACTCACAGCGACAATTGACGACGAAGGACGTTATGACGCCATGAAGCTGGCAGGGGTTTTAGACTGGACTCAACAAGAAATTGCCCAGTATTTGGACAAAGACCCATCAACGGTTTCTCGTTTTAGCGCCTCCTTAAATTACCAGCAGCCTCTTAGTGAACTGGCTGCAGTGATCTTTCATCTTCTCAAACTAATGGATAATGACCTCCGGATTACGCGCGCCTGGTTGCGGACACCTATCCATGTCTTCGAGGGTAAATCGCCAAAAGAAAAAATCTTACACCATGATCTGAGGGCCGTTGATTCGCTTCTAGAAGAAATCGAGTCAGGTTTCTCGGTATAGCCAAGGCAGCGGGAAACCAA
>DATESZ010000201.1:0-28813 GCA_035283845.1 Syntrophales bacterium
ATTCCCAGATCAGCGACTACCGTGAACCAATTTTTACTCTGGTGATTCAGGGACTCTTGAAAAATGGGATATTGGAGGAACGGCAGGTCCAGGGATTTCCTGTTTGGGGAATGAATCCACGGCGCTTGCATGTAACCAACCAGGTTGTACAGTTCCGCTGCCGGACTTGCAGTCACAATGTTTCGGCAGCGAGCGAAGAGGCAGCCCTTTGGGAGGGCAACGCCTGTCTGCGCTTTTCGTGCCGGGGAAGATATGTCAGGGAAGCGCCTTCCCTGGACTTCTACGGCATTCTCTATGCCACCGGAGAAGTGCAGCGGATATTTACCGCCGAGCATACCGGACTTCTGACAAGGGAGACGCGGGAAAAACTGGAGACACGCTTCAAGGAAGAAAATCCCCCCCCTGGTTCGCCTAATCTCCTTTCCTGTACGCCTACCCTGGAACTCGGGATCGATATCGGCGATCTTTCCTCCGTCATTCTCTGTTCCGTTCCGCCTGCCCAGTCCAACTATGTGCAGCGCATTGGACGTTCCGGGCGTACGAATGGAAACTCGTTCAACTTAACCGTAGCCAACGGTCGTCCCCACGATCTGTATTTCTTTTCGGAGCCGGAAGCTATGATTGCCGGCGGTGTTGAGCCGCCCGGCTGCTTCCTCGATGCCCCGGCCGTTTTAGAACGGCAGATGACGGCTTTCTGCTTCGACCGCTGGATAGAGTCGGGCATCCCTGCCACGGCTATCCCGGACCGTCTGGGACAGGTGCTTGGCCAGCTTGACGATCACGGCAACAAGAAGAAATTTCCCCACAATTTTATTCAATATATCGAACTTCACCGCAGTCCCCTCCTTATGGATTTCATGGCCATGTTTCAGGATTCCCTGACAGAAAAGTCAGGAGAGTACCTGAAGCGATTTGCCTATGGCGCCGATGATAACGAGCAGAGCTTGACGTATCGCATTATCGATCGTCTCAACAGCATCCATAAGGAACGCGCCAATCTCCGTAAAAGGGTCCAGAAACTGAACCAATTGATCAGGGAAAAAGAAAAGAGCGCGATCAGGGATCAGAACTATGAAAGTCAGATGGATGAACTATTGCGCGAAAAGGCGGCACTTAATAGCATCATCAGGAGAATCAACGAAAAGGAAACCTACAACTTTTTTACCGATGAAGGCCTGCTGCCCAACTACGCTTTTCCGGAAGCGGGGATTATTTTACAGTCGATTATTTACAAAAAGAAGTCGAAACCTGACAAAGGAGGCAAGTACCAGACTGACATTTATGAATATGAGCGCCCTGCCGTCTCGGCAATCCATGAGCTGGCGCCGGACAATCATTTTTATGCCGAAGGAAGAAAGGTCCCGGTCGATCAGGTTAATTTGAATCTTTCTGAGATAGAGGAATGGCGATTCTGCAATGCTTGTTCACACATGGAAATGGCAGCAACAGGCGATACAACGGCCACCTGCCCCTCCTGCGGCAGCGTCTTATGGAGCGACGATGGCCAAAAACAGCGCATGATCCGTATGCGTCAGGTCATTGCGACGACCTCAGACCGTGAAAGCCGTATCCAGGATGATAGCGATGAGCGGGAGCCGGAATTTTTCCATAAACAGGTCCTTTTGCAGATGGATGAGGCGTCTGTTGAATCCGCCTTTAAAATCAGCGATGAGAATTTCCCCTTTGGAATGGAGTTTGTCCAGAAGGTTACCTTCCGGGAGATGAATTTTGGCAAGCGCGACAATATCGGCGAATCCATTATGATCGCCGGAAAGGATATCCCGAAGAATGGATTTGCCGTCTGCCGGGGCTGCGGCAAGGTGCAGGGCAACACGAAACCTTCACACACGTTAACTTGCAGCAAAAAAGATAGTGACCCGGAAAGAAATATCCTCGATTTTCTCTATCTTTACCGTGAATTTACCTCTCAGGCGTTGCGCATTCTCCTGCCGGCGCAACCTCTTTCCTGGACGGACAAGAAACTCCACTCTTTTACGGCGGCGCTGTATCTGGGTTTGAAAAGGAAATTTGAAGGAAACATTGACCATTTGCGGACAGTCATTCATGAAGAGCCCTCCCCGGATCATCAATATCGAAAAAGATATCTCGTTTTGTATGACATGGTTCCCGGCGGTACCGGGTACTTGAAAGAGCTCATGGAAAATGAACAATCGCTTATGGATGTCTTCCAGATGGCCCTGGACGTGCTGAAAGCTTGCGGTTGTCATCAGGATCCTGAAAAGGATGGTTGTTATCGTTGTCTTTATGCCTATCGGAACAATTACGAACGCAATGATACATCCCGTGATACGGCTATTGAGTTATTATCTGAAATCCTCAAGTATCGGGATCAGGTAGTGAAGACCACCTCCTTGAAAAATCTGTCGATCAACCCCCTTCTGGACAGCGCGCTGGAGGAACTGTTCATTGAGTCACTGAGATCATTCAATACGCCGGAAATCAAGGTTGTGCTACGTCAGGAGATCGTCAATGGTAAACCCGGCTGGTATCTGAAGGTAAACGACCGGGGATATTTTATCGCGCCCCAAGTTGATCTGGGCGCGGCAGATGGGGTCGTGGTTCCTTCTCGGGCAGATTTCATTTTTTACCCTGAACGCTCCTCGGGTGGTATGCCGCTTGTTTTATTTACCGATGGATTCATGTACCACGCCGAGAAGAGTGATAATAACCGCATTGGCAAGGATTTGGCGCAACGGATGGCTATTCCCCGCAGCAACAAGTTTACTGTCTGGTCCCTATCCTGGGATGATGTAGAAAACAGCAGCCATAAGAAAGGCGTCCATTACGAAAATTTTCTTTGCGACCGGTCTGAAAAGATTAATAGCCTTCATGAAAGTTATGACCATCAATTTCAAGTCAAGAAACTGGGTGCCCTTCGTTTCCAATCCAGTTTCGACATGTTTATGACATTCCTTGCCCACCCGATCCCCAAAATGTGGAAAATGTGCGCTCTTATTCATGGTCTGGTCCATCTGGATTGTGTTTGCCAGACCGATGATGCCCGGTCAGCAGCCCAAGCACTGTGGCAGGATATCCCCTGTAATGACGTCCAATTAGAAACGAAATCAGACCAGGAAGGGGGTTGCCTGAGTGGTCTGTATCAGAAAAGCTGTGACGACAGCCCCCTTATCAAACTGGTTGCCAGAATGGACAAAGAAGACTATGCCAAGAACCGGCTCCATAGAATGTCCATTATATGCCGTTTTTTTGATGACGATGAACTTGCCGATAAGCCATATTTCAAGGCAGCGTGGAATGGCTTCATCAGGATGTACAATATTTATCAATTCATCCCCGATGCCATTTTTATCACTTCGAAGGGGATTTCTGCGGGTCATTATCTGTGGCTGATGACGGAAGCAGGGAAGGAAGAGGAAAAAACACCGGACGATTCCGCTGCATGGTCAGAATTAAGAAAAGTGACCGATACCTATATTCATCCATTATTGTCTTTTCTTTTCGATCACGGTTTGCCGCTGCCCGAAGCGGGTTTTGAACTTTGTGATGAAAGAAGTGAAATCATTGCCACCGGTGAGCTTTGCTGGCCGGAAAAGAAAATTGCTCTTTTAAGGGATGATGAAATAGCCGGCAAGCATTGCTTTATTGAGCTTGACTGGCAAACAATGCCGCTTGCGGATGCGATCTCAGATCCATCACGATGTGTTTCCCTGTTTAAATGAGGAGAAAACGATGGCCATACCCAAACAAAAGATATTGGTCGCCATATCCAGTGATTTCTTGAAGTCTTTTTCCGAGATACCCAAGAAAGAGCAGGCGAAGGTGCGGGAATTTTTTGAGAAATTCCGAGTGAATCCCGCATCGCCATCTATCAACTATGAGAAAATTCAAAAAGCAAAGGATGAAAACCTCCGTTCTGTCCGTATCGATCAAGAATATAGAGGAATAATCCTTAAACCATCTTCCGGCAATGTATACATGCTCCTTTGGGTGGACCATCATGATAAGGCCTATGCCTGGGCAGAAAATCGAATTTTCACGATTAACGCAGAAACAGGCGGACTTCAGGTCGTAAATGTTGAAGTGCAGGCACTCCCCTTGGTAACGCCTCCAAGCGAAGATTCAGGCGAACGACTTTTTGCGTCCTATCCGGATGCTGATCTGATGCGTCTCGGTGTCCCGGAGCTGCACCTGCCTCTTGTTCGCCAATTAAAAAAGAAGGAAGATTTGGACGCCATCCAAAACCGCTTACCGCAGGAAGCTTTTGAGGCACTCTTTTTCCTTGTGGAAGGATTTTCTTTGGAAGAAGTCATTAAGGATTTAGAGAAAGAAATGCCGGCTAAAGTGGATACCGCTGATTTCGTGGCAGCCCTGGAAAATCCTGACAGCAAGCGGCGATTCTATGTGGTGGAGGGCGCGTTGGAGCTGGCGGAAATTCTGAATTCTCCTTTGGAGCTCTGGCGAATATTCCTCCATCCATCGCAAAGAAATATGGTGGAAAAGGATTATAATGGCCCGGTGCGCGTGCTCGGTGGCGCGGGAACGGGCAAAACGGTGGTGGCCATGCACCGGGCAAAATGGTTGACGGAAAATGTCTTTTTCAAAGAAAGTGATCGCATCTTATTCACGACCTTCACAAGAAATTTAGCGGCAGATATCAAAGAAAATCTCAGAAAATTGTGCTCATCCGACGTCATGAAAAAAATTGACGTTGTTAATCTCGATGCCTGGGTTATTCAGTTCTTAAAGAAGCATGGTTATCATTATACCTTAATTTTTCAAGATGATACGGGGCCATATTGGCAGAATGCCATTAACCTGGCGCCTGCTGATATCGCGCTTGAAGAATCCTTTTACTCCCAGGAATGGATGCAGGTTATTCAAGCGCAAGGCATTACAACAGCGGATGAATACCTGCGAGCATCCAGGATCGGGCGGCAAAAGAAACTGACACGTCTCCAGAAGCAAAAAATTTGGCCTGTTTTCGAAGAATACCGTGCCCAGTTGAATGCAAAAAGCCTGAAAGAGATGACGGATGCTGTTAGAGATGCTTTTAGCATATTGCAGAATAAGGGCGACATATTGCCTTATAAGGGCATTATTGTGGATGAAGCTCAGGATATGGGAATGGCGGCGTTCAAGCTAATCAGACAAATGATACCGGAATCGCGTGGGGAATTGAGAAATGATCTTTTCATCGTCGGGGATGCCCATCAGAGGATATATCGGCATAAGGTTGTCTTGAGCCGCTGTGGCATCAACATCCGGGGGAGAAGCAAAAAACTCAAGATCAATTATCGCACCACCGAGGAAACGCGGAAATGGGCAGTTAAGTTACTGGAAGGTAGGGTCGTTGATGACCTTGATGGTGGAATGGATTCGCAAAAAGGATACAAATCGTTGATGCATGGTGAATCACCGGAGGTTATGAGTTTCAATTCCTTTAATGAGGGAGTGCATTTTATTGCTACTTATTTGAACGGCCTCATCAAAGCGGGGATGGAAATAAACACGGTTTGTCTTGTGGCAAGAACTAATGATCTATTGAAACAATATGAAGCGGCCCTGCAGGAAAAAGGCTTTGAAACGTATCTGATTAAGCGGAGTGTTCCCGAAGACCGGAAGGCGCCCGGCCTGCGTCTGGCCACCATGCACCGCGTAAAAGGCCTGGAGTTCGATGATATGATCATTGCCAGTGTCAATGAAGGCGTTGTGCCTTTGCAATTGCCTGCCATGGGCGAGCAATCATCGGGACAGGTGGAAGAAAACGAAAATTTGGAACGCGCATTGCTCTA
The DNA here is from genome assembly GCA_035283845.1 of Syntrophales bacterium. Taxonomy (GTDB): domain Bacteria; phylum Desulfobacterota; class Syntrophia; order Syntrophales; family JACQWR01; genus DATESZ01. Next base: position 5,775 of record DATESZ010000201.1, read on the forward strand.
TGTTTCCGCAACGAGAGCCAAGAAGAAGGTACTGATGACAAGTTACGGGGCGAAGAGCAGATTTTTATAAACGGTTAAGGTGCTTGTGTTGATTATGACCCGCACTATGATGAAGATTTGCCAAAATTGTTTCCATGACTTTGAAGACGTGCCCGATGCTAATCCTGCCGAAGTCCTTGGGGAGATATTGTGGGTGGCGTCAATCCTGGCGCTTGCGATGCAGGACTCTGGCCAGCCTGCCGGGAGAAACTATGGATTGTTAACCTCCTTTGTTTCGGTGCATAGTAGCTTCCTCCAAACCGCCGAGAAAATGATAATAGCGATGCCCATGTTTCGTCATCGCACCTGTATATTTACAAAAGAAAGCTGCCACAAAAAAGCATCCCCCTCCGTTAACGACTTCAATAAATAATCGATAAAATCTAAATGTGATTGAGGTTATTGATAAGTATGGTGTAAGTCTGTCAAGGCTCAATTCAAAAGATTATCAAATCAAAAGTACGCATGAACCGGATGAACCTTAAATGCCTTGCTGACGAAGCAATTATCCAAAACCTGTTTCCGCGGGAGGGGGCTTTCTTGTTCTTGAAAATCCTTTGGTTGTGTGGTAGTTCCCTGCAATCTTATTGATGGGAGTATGGGATGGATTATAAAGAGACATTGAACTTGCCGAAAACGGATTTTCCCATGAAGGCCAACCTTACCCGGAAGGAGCCGGAGTTGCTTGAAAAGTGGGAGCGCATGGGGCTTTATAACAAGATCAGAGAAGCTGCCCGGGGAAGAGAGACCTACATTCTGCACGACGGTCCTCCTTACGCGAATGGCAGCATCCATCTGGGTACGGCCTTAAATAAAATACTCAAGGATATGGTGATAAAATCCAAAAATATGTCCGGATTCGACAGTGTTTATGTCCCCGGATGGGACTGCCACGGCCTGCCCATCGAGCATCAGGTGGATAAGGAACTGGGCGACAGGCGTCATGGGATGTCGCAGGCGGAAAAACGCCGCGCCTGCCGCCTCTACGCCGAAAAATATGTGGGCATCCAGAAAGATCAGTTCAAACGTCTGGGCGTCTTCGGTGAATGGAACAATCCCTATCTGACCATGAATTACGGTTACGAAGCGACGACGGTGGCCGAGTTAGGCAAGCTTTATTTAAACGGCAGCGTTTACAGGGGGAAAAAACCGGTTTACTGGTGCGCGTCATGCAAGACGGCCCTTGCGGAAGCCGAGGTGGAATACGCCGACCATGAAACTCCCTCAATCTACGTCAAATTTCCCGTTCTTTCCGATATTTCCGCGCTGGTTCCTTCCTTGCGGGGCGAAAGGGCGAGCCTGGTCATCTGGACAACAACCCCCTGGACCCTTCCGGCCAACCTCGCCATTGCCCTCCACAGGGACTTCATCTACTCAGTTCTTAAAGTGAAAGATGAAGTGTTAATCCTGGCTAAGGAAATGCAGGAAAATTGTCTTGGTTCTTTCGGTTATGCTGATTTTTCGGTTCTTGGCGAGGCATCCGGCGCCGCTTTGGAAGGCATAAAATGCCGCCACCCTTGGATTGAACGTGAAAGCATCGTTATTCTGGCGCCCTTTGTGACGCTTGAGGCGGGAACTGGTTGCGTTCATATTGCACCGGGCCACGGGCAGGAAGATTACGAGATCGGTATGAAGTACGGGCTTGATAATTACGCACCCGTGGACGATGACGGAAAATTTGCCGAAGATGTTGAGGATTTTGCCGGCCAGTTCGTTTTTGACGCCAATGAAAATATTAACCGTAAATTGAATAGTGTAGGCGCCTTATTGTCATTAAAAAAGATAAAGCATTCCTATCCCCATTGCTGGCGCTGTAAAAATCCCGTCATTTTCCGTTCCACCGAGCAGTATTTTATTTCCATGGAAAAAAACGATCTGCGTAAAAGATCGCTGGAGGCGATAGACAAGGTAAAGTGGCTGCCTTCCTGGGGACATGACCGGATCTACGGCATGGTGGAAAATCGTCCCGACTGGTGTATCTCGCGGCAACGGCTATGGGGCGTTCCCATAACCATATTTTTTTGTGACAGTTGTCATGGCGCGGTCATTACGGAGGCGATCTTGAACCATGTAGTTGGTCTGTTTGAGCAATACGGGGCCGATGTGTGGTTTGAGAGAGATGCGCGCGATCTGGCGCCTGCGGGGACGGTTTGCCCCCATTGCGGTGGATCGTCCTTCAGCAAAGAGACAAATATCCTTGATGTATGGTTTGACTCCGGTGTCAGCCATGCTGCCGTTCTGGAAAGGTTTCCTCGCCTTAAATCACCGGCGGACCTTTACCTGGAAGGTTCAGACCAGCACCGCGGCTGGTTTCATTCATCCCTTCTGGAATCTATGGGGACAAGGGGGAGAGCGCCTTACAAGTGCGTGTTGACCCACGGCTTCGTGGTTGACGGCGAGGGGAAAAAGATGTCCAAATCGGTAGGAAACGTCATCGACTCCCAAGAGATCATTGAAAATTATGGCGCTGAAATATTGCGGCTCTGGGTGGCCTCGGAAGACTATACGGAAGACATACGAATATCGGAAGAGATTCTTAAACGTCTCGTCGAAGCCTATCGGCGCATCCGCAATACCTGCCGCTTCATACTGGGGAATCTTTATGATTTCGACGCGGCGACGGATATGGTTTCTCATGAGGATATGGAAGAGATAGATCGCTTCGCACTGCACCGGCTGGAGGAGATTGTCCGGCGGGTGAAGGACGCCTACGAACGCCTGCAGTTTCACTCCGTCTACTATACCCTTTATAATTTCTGCACTGTCGATCTCAGCGCTCTTTATCTTGACGTTCTTAAGGACCGGCTCTATACCTCCAGGGCAACGTCCCGAAAACGTCGTTCCGCCCAGAGCGCCATGTACCTGCTCCTCCATAGCATGACAAGACTTCTTGCGCCGATTCTAAGTTTTACGACTGAGGAAGTCTGGGGGGCCATGCCTTATTACGAGGGCAAGGAGTCGAGCGTCCATTTGACGCAATTTCCCGATCCCTCCCATGGGGACCAAGAACTGGCGGAACGTTGGAAGACTATGCTCAGCATAAAGTCCGAGATTTCCAGGGCCATAGAAATGGCAAGGCAAAACAAGGTCATTGGCCATCCACTGGATGCTTCCGTGGATATCTTCCCCCCGGAGAACATGCGTTCCTTACTCGAGGATTATCGGGAAGAAATGCGGATGCTGCTCATCGTATCTCAAGTAAATGTAGTGGGAGATGGCGCGATCGCAGAGCCTTATGAAAGCAGCGAAATAGCCGGTTTGAAGATCGGCGTCAGAAAGGCGTCCGGAAAGAAATGCGGACGCTGCTGGATATACAGAGCTTCCGTTGGGTCTGATCCCCTGCATCCGGCCGTTTGCGAAAGGTGCCTTGATAATCTTTCCTAATACGGATTTAACATCATGAACCGTCATTTGCCTAATAAAAGCCTGATTGTTTTTATTATCGTAACAGCGGTTGTCCTGTTGGACCAGGCGACCAAGGCCGGCATTGCTTCGAAGATGCTGCTCTATGATTCTTCAATTATTATCGAGGGGTTATTAAATCTTACCTATGTGAGGAACCCAGGAGCGGCCTTCGGATTCCTATCCCACGCCTCACCTGTTTTCCGCTCCGCTTTTTTCATCCTGATTACGGTTTCAGCAATCGGGCTCATCTTTTATTACATCGCCATGAGCAAAGAGAATGAGGCTTGTCTTATCTTTGCCCTTTCGCTGATTTTAGGCGGCGCTGTGGGCAATCTTATCGACCGGGTGCGTTTTGGAGAAGTTGTGGACTTTATCGATGTCTATTGGAGAACATATCATTGGCCCGCCTTTAATGTGGCCGATGCCGCCATCTCCCTGGGGGCTTTAATCATGGTTTTCGAAACGCTCCGGCGGAAAAAGAAAAATGTGGAGGCGCCGTAATTAAGGAGACATTCACGCCTTGTTCTTCCTTTCCTCCTTCAGCCTTTCAAGTTCTTCGCGATACTGCTCCGCCCTGGCTCTTATCAGGTCAAGTTCCTCCTTGGCCTTGATCAATTCCTCCTCCTGCTTTTCCCGTTCTTCCCGGAGCTTGCTTTGCAGCTCATCAATGCCAATGTAGATGGCAACGACGCCCCCTAAAAGCAAAAGAACAGGCAAGCCGCCTTTAAGAAGGGTGAGGAAATCTTTTATCCATACAATGAAACCGACAAGACCGAGAATCACCGAAACAGCGCCTCCCATGAGCAGCGTCATGTTGTTACCCTCCTTATTTTTTCAGAATAAACCCCATGCCCGGGTCGGTCACAACGAAGGATGAAAATCACCCCCACCCCTCCCTCCCCCGCCGAGGGGGAGGGATACAGGGAGGGGGGCATTTTCATATAAATAGGGATCGGAATGCAAATCCGCATAAAAATAGCCAAGAATGAGATTAGCAAAGGACATATTTTATAAACTTGCTATCATGAAAGGGCAGGCTTGGCAAGGAAATATTGGCCCTAAAAACAACACTTCCCAAAATAATGCTTGCTTAAAATGCGCTCTTAACTTAACTTGCACAATATAGCCAAGGTGTGTATAATCAGGAGGATATAGGGAAATTGGAGCCGAATTTTGAAAAAGGCAAGGGCTTGGTGCCTGTTATTGTCCAGGAGTGGCAGACAAATGAGGTGCTGATGCTTGCCTATATGAATCGTGAGGCGTGGTCAAACACTTTGACTACCGGTATAGCCACCTACTGGAGCAGATCCAGGAATACCCTGTGGCTGAAGGGTGAATCATCGGGAAATGTGCAGCAGGTAAAGGAAATATTCATTGACTGCGATGATGATACGGTGCTTCTGAAGGTTGAGCAGGTGGGAGGGGCTGCCTGTCATACAGGCTATAGATCATGTTTTTACCGGAGGCTGATCGGCGGGGAATTTGAGGTTGCCGGCGAGATAATATTCAATCCGGAGGAAGTTTATAAGGGTGTAAAATGAGTAAACTGAAACTGGGCATACCGAAGGGAAGCCTGGAAGCAAATACGGTCGATCTCTTCAAAAGAGCCGGTTGGCGTATTGTCTATGATGCCAGGAGTTACTTTCCTGATATTGACGATGATGACATTTCCTGCACCTTGGTCAGGGCGCAGGAAATGTCGAGATACGTGGCCGATGGGACTCTCGATCTCGGGCTAACCGGCAGAGACTGGATCATTGAAAATGAATCAGACGTTGTCGTGGTGCAGGACCTGGTATATTCAAAGCTGTCGCCGAGAGCCGCCCGCTGGGTATTAGTGGTCAGAGATGATTCGGACATTCGCGAGTTGAGCGATATGGAAGGAAAGCGGATATCCACGGAACTCGTTAATTTTACCAAAAGGTATTTTGAAGAGAGAAATATCAAAGTGCTTGTGGAATTTTCCTGGGGAGCCACAGAAGCCAAGGTGGTCGAGGGTTTGGTGGATGCCGTGGTTGAGGTAACGGAGACGGGAACAACAATCAGGGCCAACAAATTGAGAATAGTCCATGAATTGATGACAACAAGCCCCCAGTTAATTTCCAATCACGCGGCCTGGAGTGATCCGTGGAAAAGGAAAAAGATCGAGCAGATCAGGATTCTTCTCAACGGTTCACTCCAGGCGATGGGCAAGGTGGGACTGAAAATGAATGTCTCCAAGACAAACCTGAGCAACGTCATATCCATGCTCCCTTCTCTTAAAGCGCCCACCATCTCCGGGCTGTATTCTGAGGAGTGGTTTGCCGTCGAAACTATCGTAAGTGGAAGCCTTGTCAGGGATCTCATCCCTTCGCTGCAGGCGGCCGGGGCGGAGGGAATCATTGAATATGCCTTGAACAAGGTTATCTGAGAGCTGGGAGCATTTTATCTGAAAGGTATTAGCACATGGCGCGGACAGCGATAATAGAAAGGAAAACCACGGAGACGGAGGTGTCCGTTGAAATCAATCTCGACGGGCAAGGGGAAGGCAGTATCGCCACAACCATTCCTTTTCTGGATCATATGCTTTCCCTTTTGACAAAGCACGGTCCCTTTGATCTGACGGTGAGAAGCAATGGGGACACGGATGTGGATGATCATCATCTTGCCGAAGACTTGGGCATCTGCCTGGGCAGCGCCGTCAAAGACGCCCTGGGAAAAAAGGAAGGGCTTGCCCGCTACGGCGAGGCAATGGTTCCCATGGACGAGTGCCTCTGCAATGTGGCGCTGGACATTTCCGGGAGACCGTATCTGATTTACAATGCTGATTTAGGCGCCAAAAAGATCGGAAAGTTCGATCCTGCGCTGCTTAAGGAATTCTTTAAGGCCTTTTCGGATCATAGCGGTGTGACCTTGCACATCAACCTGCTCTATGGTAAAAATAATCACCACATGGCGGAGGCGATTTTTAAGGCCCTTGCCCGCGCCCTGAAGAAAGCCGTTACGATTGATGGTGGTATAAAAGGCGTATTATCCACAAAGGGCGTATTATAGGGGTGTCTTCATTGAGGGCTTTGAAAATCAGATTCCTCCGCGCTCAGGACCTTTTTCCGACCCGGCGCCTCCTCGCTGCGTTCGCTGTTTTATGTCTTCTTTCCCCCGTTTTTTTGAATTGCCATTACAGTGATGGCGTATCCATCACCGTAATGCCGGAGGAGAAGACCGCCTTAAACCGCATTGCCGTTCTTCCTTTTCAGGAAATAATCCCTGAAGATACTGCGGCAAAGATGGCATCCTGCCCCTTGTGCGGGGTTGTTTTTAATATCGATAGATCAACGGCCGCTCCAATAGCTGCCGTGGAGGAAGTCTTCCTGGAGCGTCTGCATGGATATAAGAAACTTACCATTGTTTCGCCCGAAAGCGCCTCCGATGTTTACCGTCGTGTCGCAGCGTCTGTTAAAGCTCCCCTGCCGGAGATATTGAAGCAAGTGGGTCGAGAGCTTGGAGCGGACGGGATTCTGGTCGGCTATGTTTTCCGCTATAGAGAGAGAAGGGGGTATTCCTATTCTGTAGAAAAACCCGCTTCCGTGGCTTTTGACGTGCATCTAATCAGGGTAAGCGATGGTATCGTTGTGTGGAAGGGCGCCTGTGATAAGACACAGAGCTCGCTTATGGAAAATATTTTGCAGATCGCTTCCTTCTACAAGAGGGGAGGCAGATGGCTTACGGCAAAGGAACTGACGGAAGAGGGCGTCTCGGAGATGCTGAAAACATTCCCCGGAATCGATTGACGAAAAGGCCCTTTCCGGTACTCAAGAGGTAAAGTCAGTTGCTCATCATACCGGCGATTGATCTGAAAGACGGCAAATGCGTCCGCCTTTCCCAGGGAGATTTTGGACGGGTTACGGTTTATGCCGATGACCCCGTTGCCATGGCGCGAAGCTGGCAGGAACAGGGAGCGAAACGTATCCACGTGGTTGACCTTGACGGGTCCCTTGCCGGCTCACCTAAGAACCTTGAGCAGATCGCGGCCATCCTTCGGGAGGTTTCGTTGCCGATTCAGGTGGGCGGCGGGATCAGGAAACGGCAGACCATAGACATGTATCTGGATATGGGGGTCCGGTGGGTCGTTTTGGGGACGGCGGCGCAGAGGGATGAAAAGCTTGTCAGGGAAGCATGCCATGCCTGTAAGGACAGTATTATTCTCGGCATCGATGCCGAGAATGGTAAAGTGGCCGTTCAGGGGTGGACGGAAAAGACATCGGAATCGCCGGAGACATTGGTTAGACGTTATGAGAACGAAGGGCTTGCGGCCATTATTTATACGGACATCAAAAGAGACGGCATGGCAACGGGCGTCAATATTGAGGCCACAAAGACCCTGGCAGAGTCCGTAAGCATTCCTGTTATCGCTTCAGGCGGCGTAGCCGGAGTTGACGACATAAAAAGACTCGTTGATATAGAAAAATCGGGAATTGCCGGAGTCATCGTCGGTAAAGCTCTGTATTCCGGCGCCATTACGCTGAGAGAGGCGATAAAAGCGGCCGCCGGTTGAAGCGGAAAAGGGGATAAGGTCCGATGGATGATTGCATATTCTGCAGGATTATTAAAGGCGAGGTGCCGTGCAATAAGGTATATGAGGATGACAAGGTATTGGCTTTCCATGACATCAACCCTGCAGCCCCTGTTCACGTTATCGTCATTCCCAAACGGCATATTCCTACTCTCATGGACGTTGAGGCCGGACAGTTTGAATACCTGATCTCCATGCTGGCCGCTGTGCCGCGGATTGCGAAGCTCAAGGGCATCGATCAGAGAGGTTTCAAAACTATTATCAACTGTAATAAAGATGGCGGGCAGGTCATCTTCCACCTTCATATGCATATCTTGGGGGGAAAAAAATTGGCAGAGAAGCTTATTTGATTGACAAGCATTCATGACTGCATATCTTAATCAGCGATACAGGCGTTCCATTCCTCCTTTGCGTGACTTAACTCCATATAAATTAACGAGGAAATATAGTTGAACGGATTTATTCCCGACGATAAAGTTGAGGAAATAAAAAAGAGGGCGGATATCGTCGAACTCGTTTCGGAATATGTGACTCTTAAAAAGGCAGGAAGAAATTTTTTGGGCATCTGTCCATTTCACAGCGAAAAAACACCGTCCTTTACCGTGAACCGCGAGAAACAGATGTATTATTGTTTCGGTTGCGGGGAAGGCGGTCATGTTTTCACCTTTCTTATGAAGATGAGCAACATGACTTTTCCGGAGGCGGCAAGGCATCTGGCAAAGAAAACAGGGGTTGTTATTCCCGAAAGGACGATGACCCAAAAGGAAAGATTGCATTACGGCATCCGCGAGAAGATAAATAATATAAACGAGATGGCAACGGTCTATTTCGTCAGCAATTTTTTTTCCCCGGCAGGCCAGAGAGCGAGGGATTATCTTAAAATCAGGGGAATCAGTGATGATGCTGCCAGAGAATTTCGTCTCGGGTATGCGGGTGACGGTTGGAGAACGCTCAAGAATTTATTTGACCAAAAGCATATCCCTTTGGAGATTATCATCCAGGCCGGTCTTGTCGTTTCCAAAAATGAAACTGATGGGAGGGCCTCATGTTACGATCGTTTCCGTGAACGACTTATATTCCCCATAGAGGATGAAAGCGGCCGAGTGATAGCATTCGGCGGCCGGGTTATCGGCAACGGGGAACCTAAATATCTTAACTCTCCTGAAACTCCGGTCTTCAGCAAAGGGAAAAATCTCTATGGTTTGAACAGGGGGAAGGAAAGTATCCGGAAGAACGGTTATGCCGTCCTTGTGGAGGGTTATTTCGATCTGATTGCCCTCTGGAACGCAGGCATAACCAATGTTGTCGCTACCCTGGGTACGGCGTTGACTAAAGAGCAGGTTGAGCTTATCAGGCGTTATACGGGGCGCATTGTCGTCCTTTTTGATCCCGATGAAGCGGGGAAGAAGGCTCTGGAACGCAGCCTGCAACTCTTTCTTGCCGGAGGACTTCAGACTAAGGTCGTCGTGCTGCCGGAAAGATACGATCCGGACGATTTTGTGCGAAAATTTGGAAGAAAGAGCCTGGCAGATATCATTGACAATGCCCCTTCGATGGTCGATTATTATGTCGAAAATATTGTGGGGGCAAGAGCCACACTGGAGGAAAAACGCGATGCCGTAAGAGAGGCCTTGTCGTTTGTTTCCAGCCTGAATGATGCCATCGAAAGGAATCTTTTTTTAAAAAGGATTTCGGAAAAATTGGGCATCGATGAGGAAGTGTTGAAAATGGAGGCAAGCCGTACCCTGGCTATGCCTTCACAGGAAAGGAGAACAGTTGAAAAAACGGATGTCCGATTTGACAGGGTGGAGTTCAGCCTTATCCTTGTTATGCTGGAGCACCCTGAGATGATCGCGCAGATGGAAGAAGCGATGATTCTGGATTACTTCTTAAGCGAAGATCTTAAAAAACTGGGAGGGGACATAATGTCATTTGTTAAAACCAGAGGCGGGAAAGAGGTGGCTTCCTCTTTCCCGGATTGCCTTGATAACGGCCCCCTCAAAAAACTAATCCATAGGTCACTGCTTGACAGTCAGGCCGATAATGAAGAGATAATGCCACGTTACGTTTCCGACACGATAAAACAGATAAAACGGAAGTGGTGCAAAAAAAGGAACAAGGCTTTAATAAAGGAGCTTTTAAGCGCCCAGGAAAAAGGTGATTCAGACTTGTGCAGCCGCCTGTTATTGGAAAAAGAAAGGCTGCTGCAAGAAGAAAAACTGATATAATGCATTGAGTAGGTGATTTCACGATGGCACTTAAAGGAAAATCTAAACAGGGAGAAATTGAGATGGAAAAAGGACCGCAATCTGAAGAATTTAAAAAACTAATTTCTTTAGGGGAGGAGAAAGGGTTTCTGACCTATGACGACGTGAACGATCTATTGCCGACAGACATTGTGTCTTCTGAACAGATTGATGATATAATTATGCTTTTCGGTGAGAAAAATATTGATATCATCGATACGGACAAGGGCGAAAAGCTGGTAGTTAAAAAGGCGGCGGGTGAAAGTGAGGATATCAAGGGGGGAGGAATGATAGATCTCATGTCTTCCGTCGGAAAAACCGGAGATCCGGTTAAGACGTATCTCCGGGAGATGGGGTTTGTATGCCTCCTCAGCAGAGAGGGGGAAGTGGAGATTGCGAAAAAGATAGAAGAAGGCGCAAGGGAGGGCCTGGATGCGATTTTTTCCGTGGACATTTCCGTCAATGAAGTAGTGAACATAGGAGCAAATCTGAAGAATGATACGTTGCGCATAAAAAATGTGCTCGATAACCTGGAGGATGAAGAAGGTTGCGTAGAAGAGGAGAAGCATAGGGAACGGGTCCTAAAGCTCATCGACAGAGTTACGGAACTTAACAGGAAAAATAAGGAACTCAAAGGCAGGCTTAAAGTAAGGCTTTCGGAAGCGGAAAGAAGCCTCATTAAATCAAAGTTGGATAAGAACAGGAAAACCATAATCAGTCTGTGCCGCAAGGTGAAGTTCAGCAAAAAGCAGATCAATAGAATAGTGTCTATACTGAAGATATATGTCACCGAGATGGGAAAGGCGGAGCGTGATATTAAGGTGTGCAAAGAGGAAACGGGACTCTCGCTCGCGGAAATGGAAAAAGCCTGGCATGAAATTAAGGGAACCTCGGTAAAGAAAAAAAAGAAGATAGCAGAAACTCTCGGCGTGCCTTTGGAGAAAATACGGGAATGTGAAGTAATTGTTAGAAAAGCCGAAAAAAAGCTCAACGATATAAAAAAAGAAACCGGGTTTGCTCCTTCCTCATTGAAGAAAATCGTTGCCTCCATAGAGCAGGGGGAAGAGAAGGCAGAAACTGCCAAAAGAAAACTTGTGGAAGCAAACCTGAGGCTTGTGGTCAGCATTGCCAAAAAATATACAAACAGGGGCTTGCAATTTCTGGATCTGATCCAGGAGGGCAACATCGGGCTCATGAAGGCGGTTGATAAATTCGAGTATCAGCGTGGATACAAGTTTTCTACCTATGCCACCTGGTGGATCAGGCAGGCCATTACGCGGGCCATAGCCGATCAGGCCAGGACTATCAGAATCCCTGTTCACATGATTGAGACAATCAACAAACTTATTCGTATATCCCGATATCTGATTCAGGATTTGGGGAGAGAGCCGACCCCTGAAGAAATTGCGAACAAGATGGAATATCCTCTGGAAAAGGTAAGAAAGGTTCTGAAAATCGCCAAGGAGCCCATTTCGCTTGAAACTCCCATTGGTGAAGAGGAAGATAGCCATCTTGGCGACTTTATCGAGGACAAAAAGATCATGTCCCCATCGGAAGCAACGATAAACATGGATCTGGCCGAACAGACGAGAAAGATCCTTTCCACCTTGACACCGAGAGAGGAAAAGGTGCTCAGGATGCGTTTCGGTATCAGTGAAAGAGGTATTTTTTCATCCGGAGAAACACCGGAAACGGCGGTTATGGCAAGTGACCGGCAGTTGGAGGTAAATTCCTTGAAAACACTGAGTAATCCATCGCGCAGAAAGGCACTGAAACCATTGATGACGACTTAGGTTTATATGAAAATGCCCCCTCCCTGTATCCATCCCCCTCGACGGGGGAGGGAGGGGTGGGGGTGATTTTCATCCTTCGTTGTGACCGACCCGGGCATGGGGGTTAGTAAAAATCCAGATACTAAAAAATAATTAATTCTTGACATATTGCTTTTAAAAGTATAGACGCACGCCTCAATAAACGTTCACAAAGTGGACGGACTTGGTAACTTCTGATATCCCCTGGATGAACAGGCAATACAATGAAAGAAATTTTCCTATTGATGTTGCTTATAATAATCGGTTCCGTCGTCTCCGCTCCGGCAACGCATCATGATGAATATCCCGTTTCCACTCCACCATTGACCCAGGGTATATTCCCCTGCAGCAACTGTCATGCAGGTATAGAGGTCAATGCAAAAAAAAGGGAACTTAAGGACGAACATACCAGCATCAAACTTCACCATGCTGAAAGTGATAGATGGTGTCTTGATTGTCATAATTCCGCCGACAGGGATAAACTGAAGCTCGCCAATGGGGATAACATAGATTTTACAGAATCGTACCTGCTTTGCGGACAGTGCCACGGAAATATTTATCGCGACTGGAAAGCCGGTATACATGGCAAAAGAACGGGCTATTTCAAGGGAGGAAAACGAATCTATTTCCTCTGTGTAAATTGTCATAATCCTCACGATCCGAAATTTAAGCCTATTAAACCGGAACCGCCGCCAAAAATACCGGGATCGACACATGGAAGATAGAGAACATACCAGAAGAGATTTCATTAAGATGATGTCTATGGGCGCCTTAGCCGGGCTGTCCCTGGGAAGCTCGGCATGCACTCAGGCCAATGTGGAAGAGTTTCTCCAGAAACACTTCCGGGAAATGACGGAAGAGGAAAAAAAGCAGGTCCTAAAGAGGTTAGAGGAAAGGTATCTTAAAAAGTACGGCAAGAAATTTCAAATCAGTGCGCAACCGGCCGAGGAGGGGGTTCTCTGGGGTTATGGCCTCGACCTGTCGCGATGTATCGGTTGCCGAAGATGCGTTTACGCCTGTGTGAGAGAAAACAATCAGTCCCGCGTAAACCCCCAGCTCCAGTGGATAAGGGTGCTCAGATTGAAGAAGGGAAGTCTGATAAACCTCGAAAATACCGAGCATTACTATAATCCGGAAACCGTGCCGGAGCCTGGTTTCATGTACCTGCCCGTTCAATGCCAGCAATGCGAAAATCCTCCCTGTGTGCGCGTATGTCCCGTAAAGGCGACGTGGAAGGAACAGGACGGTATCGTGGTGGTAGATTACAATTGGTGCATAGGCTGCCGATATTGCATTGCGGCCTGCCCTTACAAAGGCAGGGTATTTAACTGGGCCGAGCCGAACATACCTACGGAGGACTTGAATACGGAGGTGCATTATCTGGGAAACAGGCCCAGGATGAAAAATGTCGTTGAAAAATGCACCTTTTGCGTCCAGCGGACAAGGAAGGGGCGTTACCCGGCCTGCGTGGAAATCTGTCCCACAGGTACAAGAAAATTCGGGAACCTGCTCGATCCGGCGAGTGAAATAAGATACCTGATAGAAAATAAACGGGTTTTCCGGCTGAAGGAAGACTTCAACACGGAGCCTAAATTTTATTACTTCTTTTCCGCATAGCGTAAAGAGGATTGCATGGAAGCTTGGGGATTTTTTAAGAAAACGGTTAAGATGGTTTTTTTCGGGACGAAGGCTTACTACCTGTGGTGCGCTTTCCTGCTTACCATTATCGGCGCGGCAATTACATTCTATGTCAGGCAGTTGGATGCGGGACTTATCGTCACCAATATGAGAGATCAGGTCTCATGGGGCCTCTATATAGGCAATTTCACTTACTTGGTCGGCGTAGCGGCCGCGGCCGTGCTCCTCGTTATCCCGGCTTACATCTATCACTTCGATCCCATCAAGGAAATTGTCGTTTTAGGCGAGCTCCTTGCCGCCTCGGCAATAATCATGGCCTTGATGTTTGTTCTTGCAGATCTCGGGAGGCCCGACAGGTTCTGGCATATTATACCCTTTATCGGAATTTTAGCATTTCCCAAGTCGCTTCTGGCCTGGGATGTTATCGTTCTAAATGGTTATTTAGTCTTGAATACCATTGTCCCGATCTATATTCTGGTAAAGACCTACTTCGGTAGGGAACCGAACAAAAAAATCGTTATCCCCCTGGTATTACTTTCCATTCCCTGGGCCGTGGGCATCCATACAGTTACTGCTTTTCTGTACAACGGGCTGGCCGCCAGGCCTTTCTGGAACGCTTCCATTCTGGCGCCCCGTTTCCTTGCCAGCGCCTTTTGTTCGGGGCCGGCGATGGCCTTAATAATTTTCCAGATTTTGAGAAGGACGGCGGGGATGAAAATTAAAAACGAGGCCCTTTTCAAGATTGCCGAGTTGATGGCCTACTCCATGTTTATAAATCTGTTCCTGCTGGGCTCTGAGCTTTTCAAGGAGTACTATACTGATACCATTCATCTGGCGCCCATGGAATATCTCTATCAGGGGTTGCATGGACATAATTCACTCGTTCCCTGGATATGGTCGGCGCTCTGTATGAACATTGCGGCTTTTCTCATATTCTTGATCCCTAAAACCAGGCAAAACCTGATCACGCTCAACATCGGCTCCCTGCTCATCATAACAGGGGTTTGGATTGAGAAAGGGCTTGGTCTAATCGTACCCGGCTTTATACCCGATCCTCTCGGTGAAATTTACGAATATATGCCGAATATGACGGAAATAGCTGTTTCTTTGGGAATATGGGCTTTCGGGTTTCTTGTCTTTACTCTCTTTATGAGGATCGCTATACCCATCCAGCGCGGTGATTTTGCGCACTCGAAATATCATAGGGAAGTCGTGCATACCCAGCCCCAGTATGAACGAATAAAGCCTTAGTATATTAGCAGGCTGCTGAATAACGCCCGTCCCCGTCTTCAGGGGGACGACGTCTGCTGCGCTCCCTCGTCCTTTATAATTATTAATTGCCGGAAGAGAGAAAATTATGGAAAAGAAGGTAACGGTTATAGGCGCCGGCAATGTTGGCGCCACGGTAGCACAGCGATTGGCCGAAAGGGAACTTTGCGATGTAGTTTTGATTGACCTGATTGACGGTATTCCCCAGGGTAAGGCGCTGGACCTTGCGGAGGCGGCGCCTATCGAAAGACACGACGCATGTTTGACGGGAAGCACCGATTACAGCGCCTCAGAGGGTTCGGTCATCGTAATTATAACGGCCGGCATACCGAGAAAACCGGGGATGAGTCGGGATGAACTGCTGGATACCAACAGGCGTATTGTGAAAGAGGTGACGGAAAAGGCGGTGCATCTTTCGCCCGAGGCCATTCTGATCATAGTCAGCAACCCCCTGGATGCCATGTGTCATGTGGCTTATGAGGCAAGCGGTTTCCCCAGGAACAGGGTTATCGGCATGGCAGGCGTACTTGATGCGGCGCGCTTTTCCGCCTTTATTGCCAAAGAGCTCAACGTTTCCGTAGACAATGTTTACGCCTTCGTACTGGGCGGTCACGGAGATTCCATGGTGCCCCTGACCCGCTACTCGACCGTTGCCGGCATTCCTGTCGCCGAGCTGATCCCGAAAGAGCGTCTTGACGCCATTGTCCAACGAACACGCGATGGGGGAGCGGAAATTGTGGGGCTGCTGAAGACGGGCAGCGCCTATTACGCGCCCGCGTCCGCCGCCGTGGCCATGGCCGAGGCCATCTTGAAAGACAAGAAGAAGATCCTTCCCTGTGCCGCCTATCTGAAGGGGGAGTACGGCATAGAAGACCTTTTTATAGGTGTGCCGGTAAAGCTGGGCAAAGGGGGAGTGGAAGAGATTATTTCCATAAGTCTGACTCCAGAAGAGCGGTCGGCATTGGAAAGATCAGCGGCGGCAGTGCGGGAACTCGTTGATGCCATGAAAAAGATGCCTTGATTATCCTTCTGACAAAATCATAAAGGGTCTGCGGATCGCCGGTTTCGTGGAGCCTACCCCGGCCATCTCCGCAATGTCCCGGAGGGCTGCCCCGCCGAGGTTACTGTCCCCTGTAAGGGTTAAATAAGAAGTCGATTGCCCTAAGAACGCTAGATTTTCCTGCGTTGTTTGCACCAACAAAAGCTTGCATAGGTCCGAATACGCAGTAAGACAGTGATATTATCGACAATGCTCTTCTATTCCCGACTTACCCGCATAAGCTACGAATGGTTGAACTGAATTGAGCCATTGATTCAAGTCGTGATGCTTCCATATATTCAATATGGGGAATGGTGCATTTAAAGCGTTTCAGGAAATCTATTAAGTTCTGCGAGTCTACAGGTTCGATATCATGCTGTTTACATTTCGATAGGACTGCACCCACAATCTTGCCATTCGTGACTAAAACGGGTTTCAGCCTATAGTTCGTATTGGCAAAATACAGCGTCCTGTAGTTATCGAATGCGTTAATTGTTTCTGCAAGCACGTCCGCTTCTATTTCGTCGCCATGCCTTCTGTGTTTGCATTGGATAAGGCGCACTACGGTGCCTTCGATGGATACTACATCTATACCCATGTCACCTGACTTTGGAGTTAAAATAACCTTTCGTCCCATCTTTTTCTCTAACAAAGCAATAAGAGACTCAAAACGATCCCAGGGCAATGTCCTGACCTCATCGATAGAAATGGATGGACATTCTCCTTCGCGGGGTACTGACCCATCAAAAATATCTTTGTAGAGTTCATTTTGGAGATCCTGTTCGCCAGGCATAGGCGCTAAAAAATCACTCGCCATTTGACGACGTCGTTCTATAAGTGAATCAAGCTTTTCATCAAATGATTTAAATTCCCTCTTGGGATCTTTCGCGATTAGATAATAGACATGGACATTTCGTTCTTGACCTATCCTGTAAGTCCGATCAGTAGCCTGTGTTTCCTTCGCAGGATTCCACCAACGACCATAATGGATAACATGATTCGCTTCCACTAAATTCAAGCCGATGCCGGCAACTTCAGGCGATAGAATGATGAAGTTTGGATTTGTATTTTCCTGAAATCGTTTTACCATAGCCTTTCGTGTATTTGCTGAAGTTAGCGTTTCGTGCCACGCTGCTGCGCCATTTATAATATCAACATGCTGACCGAACATTTCAAAAATAGATTCAGCAAGAAGTTGCTGCATATTTAGACATCTTGTGAAAACGAGCGCTTTCTCTCCAGAATTTTTAATCTCATGTAGGATTTCGAGAAACTTGCTTAATTTTGGGCAACGTTCAAGCATGGCATCGAAACCGGAAGAACGGAAAGGTTCATAACCAGTTAGTAGCGCCGGGTGCTGATAAAGATACATGAGTCCTTGAATGAGAACAAAGGGGTGATTTCCTTCACCTCCTTCATGCGCACGATTTATGTATTCGATGTGATGATCACGTTGTTCGATTGACAGATCGCATTCAATCTTGTGTTCATACTTATTAGGTAAACCTGAGAGCTCTATGGATTTTTCCCGACGAAGCACAAAAGCAGTTGGCTTTCCGAAATGAAGTTTATTGCGAAGGGAGTTTAAAAGTTCCTGCATTTTTCCTGGGTCGTCGTTAATGGGTTGTTCAAAGGTCTTCGTGAATGCAGCCGCACTTCCGAGAAGTTCTCCTGGCTGAAGGTAGTCCATAATATTCCAGACATCCAGTAAGCGTGTCTCAACTGGCGTCCCCGTGCAAGCTATGCGAAAACGCGGTGACATACTTTTTAAGGCATGTGATATTTTTGTTTTTGGTGTTTTTTGTGCCTGGGCCTCATCTGTTACCACAACCGTCCAATCTGATTTCATACTGGCGAAGGAAAATTGATAATTGACTATGGTTTCGTAGTTTGTGAATATGATGCGGTATTGCCGCAATTTCTCTAAATCAAGTATTGCTCTTTGGACTTTTGTCTCCTGGCCGGCAACGCCATCAATTCGCATTGCCTTCAGGCCCTGTCCATGAAGCACATACCATGGCCTGAAAATTACCCCGTCATTCTTAAAAAACTTTCTGATATCCTGGATCCATGTTTCATTTTCCAATAGCATGACTGGAGTTATAATCAAGATCGGGTCCCAGGGAGCAGCTTCAGGGTTGACGGAAGTCTTCGGTGAGAGCTTCTGCTCTTCAATCAGCCAAGCGATAAATGTCAGTATTTGCAGCGTTTTACCTAAGCCCATATCATCAGCGAGAAGGCATCCATTCCTTTCTCTAATAAAATTCCGTTGCATCCAGTGGATTCCCGCCTGCTGATGTGGCTTTAAGGAAATATCTTCTCTCAGCGCGTTAGGAAGCAAAGGTGTCGATGCATGGATTCCAGTGGCGGCGTATTTTTCCTCATATTCGACTTGCTCGTCATTTTCATAGATGAGGAGATATTTTCTTTCTTCCGGAGTTGTTAAAGTATTTGAAGAAGCTTTATGAGTGACCCGGTTGGTTAGTTCCGATACGCCACGTGCAAAGTCATGATCGACAACCAGAAGCTTTCCATCAAGTTTTATAGTTCCGATTCCTTCCGTAAAAGCCTTCTGCACTTGATGATTAAAATTAACAATTTCATCTGTACTCTTAAATAGAACCGTTTCCTCTGTGCCATCAGCATACCGACACAAAATTCCCGCATTTAATCGGGATGTTTCCTTCTTAATTCCGTCACTTACAAGCGGCTCAAATATGCCGGTATTAGACCGCTGAATTACAGGTTGAGCAATAAAAGGGAAATCTCCAATGCCTTTTACCCTGGGGCCAAAGTCGCAGAGATCAAGATCGATAGAACCAGCCACCCCGTCAAAAATGCCCTGAGGATCACGAAGAACTTTGGTTTTTTCATGTCCGCTGATATGGCGCACCTTGGTCATTCGCCTGAGAGCTTCCTGCTGTTCTGGGCTAAAAATGAGACGAAGTCGCCCTCCTTGACCATCGTCAAGATAAAGATTTGAGACATCCTCCGCTTGTAAGAAGACTTTTCTCAATTCATCGCGGGAAACTCCCTCTATATATGGTGCAAATGAAATCTTATCGTCGGCTTCTTCAATCAAGTCGATGCCTAAGTATGGCGGGATGAGAACTTTATTATTTCTGATGAAATGATCTATCTGCGCGCCTACACCTTCTGCAAGCCCCCTTACAGCAGCGAAGCAGATCAGACATTCGGAGGAACATTTATCGCTTGGCGAGAGGCTTCTGAATCGATCGACTTCTGCCATGAGTGAATATGCTTGTCGATCAAGACGATAAACCGTATCGCAATACTTCACAAAGCAGCCTTGATGTTCGAGTGAAACTCGGTTGCTACCGTAATAAAAACGGACTTGATATTTGAACTCGGCTGAACCCAGCGTGCCGCTCGAGCTCAATTCCATGAAAAAGGGCGCCCAGGGGGCTAACTGTTCAAAGGCATGAATATCGCCATCCTCTAAAGATACAAACTTCTCATAAGGAATATGAAGAGACTGCTCGACAATCTCTGCATATCCCTGTTCGAGAAGTTGGCGAATCAGCGAGGGCAGAGACTGGCTGAGAGGAGTTAACGCTTCAGGCAACACCGCATCATAGGCCGACAGGTCGTATCCTGTACTGCGAATATATATGCCGTCAGGTTCAGCAGAAACAAAGACAGACCTGAGAGGTTCTTCTAAGACCCATTTCATGGACGAATACCCTCCCTTGCAAGGATAGATGTTGTTTGCTCACGCCAATCAACGTTCACAATTCTATTTAGAGGCTGATGCCGAATCTTACGTTCTTCAGGTAGCCTACGATCTTTTAAATCATATTCTATCATGTGGCGCATGGTCCACATATCAGGAATTTTTTTTTCAAATTCATTGCGTTTGTATATATAGATTTTACCAACGTCACTGAACTCGACGACCACGATCTCACCAAAATGGAGAATGAAAGCAGCTTGATTAGCACCGCCTGTTAACTTACCAAAGTTAACGTCTCGCACGTGTGCAAATTGTCGTGCCGTCATCTCGGAGAGAAATGGCCTTGAAGACGTCATTTTCTCAACGTATTGAAGCCAAAATTTCCGTCGACCCTGACGGTCCCTTCCTTGTAGAACATTATCGAAGAAAAACACGATATCGAGTTTCGAAAGCCAGCTGATAAAGCGTTGCACCGCAATTTCATCTACCCCCAACCACTTGCTCCTATAACGGCGGGGGTCTCCTAATAGACGGTGATTGAGAATAATCCCTCGCAGGGGTTCGGATATGGCAGCGATCTTCTTGTGAAGAATCAATTTGCCAATGATCATCTTGAAGCCACTTGGGTTTGCATCCCAACCATTCCATTGTAATATTGTCCGGAGAAGATATTCTGTTTGTGAAGATTTTTCGCCAAGGCGTTCGAGACATTTTTCCGCAGCATGAACTGTCGCTGACCGCATGAATCCAGATTGTTCTTCAATTGCCCATGCCGTCGCCGCCGCTTTGGGATCACTTAAATCCGCTAAAAGTACATTAATAGCAAACATATCTGGAGCATGCGTGCCAAGAAGCATCTCTATACTGGTTTTCCATTTTGTCAGAGTCCTGTCCCTTCGATCAAAGGATTTAATTTGCCTTGCAGTAAAGCGGGCAATGTCTGTTTGAGGCAATTCATCAGTCCAGATGGAATGGAGAGAACAAACCAGGCCCTTTAGCGCTCTCCCGGGCAGGGTACCATTTATGGACTTTAAGTATTTGCAGAACAAAGGCTCTGATATGACTTTACTTTCCCAGCAAAGATATTTTATGGCAGGTAGCTCGAGAGTTTTAATAATCCCATTGATCCCATGCCTGAATTCAAGCCATTGTCGCATATAAATTTCAGAGCGAGGAGGTTTTGAAAGTGCAGGCGGTTTATCAAGATTCGCAATAGTTTCACCAATTTTTAGAAAATGACTTTGAATAGGCACACTGGTTAATTGTAGAGATATAGTATTCAAGAACCGCGGTGTCAGCCGTAATCCTTGCAGAGCATCTTCAATCTTGATCTCTGAATCGTTAGGCATTGTTCAAAAGTATTTCAATCTTCTTTTCTTCGAATGATCGGACTCTTATTTTAAAAACCACTCTACGACTTTGCTGGTGATCTTCTTCCCCATTATTTTTAATGAGATCTTGTTTGCCGCGGCCGCTCGCAGAAAGGACGCGGAGAAAATAGTCCTTCTTTTCATCCCCGTTATCTGAAGAACCTTTCTGGGCATCCAAAATATTGATGCATTTGCTTACAACAGCCATTGACCGATCTTGGCTAAGTTTAAGGTTATGGTCATCAGACCCCCACGAATCGGTATGTCCTTCCACTACTACGGAGCTGACATCATCTCGGAATTCATTACTATAAATTATATTGGCTAATTTAGGTATGAAGGAATACAAAAAAGTTACGCCAGGAGGCGGGATTTCAGATCTATCAAGTTGAAATTGCAGAAGCCCTTCCGGCACCAATATAAGAAGCGCCAAGGGATCATTTGGGTACGATTCTATTTTTACGCCTTTTGCGACAAATTCTTTCAGTTGTAGCTGCAATCTATCAAGAATTTTTATTCTTGTACCTTGACCTTCTTCGAAGGCGTTATTCATGAACGCGCAAAGAAGGAGAATAAAGATAACAGCCAAAGAGGTCATGAGATCAGTGAATGAATTGGCTATCCCAGAATCGCTGTCATCGCTCATGTAAGATTTACCTTTTGAATCTGTTTGATATTTTGTCTATTTCAGAAACAGTACCGGTTAAATCATCGAGTTTTTCGCTCAACTCTTCAATAGATGTATTTAGTTTACCTACTGCGAGGTTAACGTGCTCATTTGCAACGGTTACGGTTTTATTGAAGTGCTCTTGTGTGACTCTTGAGAATTCCTGAAGATTCTGAGATATCTGTGAAAGGATATTTGCAGCGCTGCTTTCTACGTTATGAAATGTTTTACTGTACCGTTCCATAGAGGAGTTGATGCCCTTCCAAAGATCCTGCTGTTGTTCCTGCGATGCGCTTAATTGCTGAATCTGCACTTTCGCAAACTCAGCAATTTTGTTAAATGATTCTTGCCCTTCCTTAAGTTTTTGCGATGATTCGGAAAGTGCCGACATCGTCGCATTAATTTCTTGCGAAGCATTACGAAGATCATGATTTATCTGGTTGTAACCGGTAACGTATTCCCCAAACTCTTCAACGGCCGCAACCGACGATATAAATTTACCGGATAATCCGCCAATAAGATTTTGAAGGCCAATGACTTTGTTATCAGCATTTATACTTACGTGTAAGAGAGCAACAAGAATCGCAAGAAATGTCATAAGCAAGCCAATACCGGTAACGATGCCAGGTATAGAATTAAAATGTCGCTTATTAAAGTTACTTCCAAGTAATAGATCTTCCGGCAGGACGTTAAGGGCGCTTTCCGTTGCCCATACTTGCTCGTCATCATTATCGGATGATGAAGATCTGTATATTAAGTTTTTTCTATATATGTTCCAAGCACCAATCAAAGAAGGAATGTCTAAGAATATTTTATGTAAACGATCAATTGCAATGGCTGCTAAGCCTTTATTTCCTTGAACCGGAAACTGCTTGCGTATTTCTTCAATATCATTAAGTAGATTATTTGAAATGGATTCCTGACGTCTTGAAAGTGATCTCAATTTTAAGATTTCCCATGATGGCCATACAACAAGGACAACAGCAGCAGCCCAAGAGAACCATGGCGCTGAAATGCCGAATAACGTTACAGAGTAGGTAAGTAAATGCATCCCATACTTCCTTTCACGATGGTATGTACGGATTATTTATGAATTTTTCGTTACCATCATGTACACTTACCGTCAGGGGAAATGTGGCATGTCGAACTCTTCAAGCGTTTCTGCGACCCCCCATCGGGGCGAGCTGAGCGCGTGCCACCTAAGACGGCGTCCCTGTTGCCGTTCTTAGGCGGCTAAGCGCTCCAGCGATTGTTCGAAAGGCCACCTCCGGTGGCCTGAAGAACAGGCGCTGGCGAAGCAGCTCGCCCC
>DATESZ010000202.1:0-4781 GCA_035283845.1 Syntrophales bacterium
ATTATGAGAATTTCCCTGATCCTGGCAAGCATAAGGATCGACATCGGGTAGTAGATCATGGGCTTGTCAAAGACAGGCAGGAGCTGCTTGGAGACGGTTGTTGTCACGGGGTAAAGACGCGTGCCGGAACCGCCTGCGAGGATAATGCCTTTCATGAGGTATTTATAATCTCCTTATCCTTTTTATATGAAAATGCCCCCCTCCCTGTATCCCTCCCCCTCGACGGGGGAGGGAGGGGAGGGGGTGATTTTCATCCTTCGTTGTGCCCACCCCGGGCATGGGAGTTTATATGAAAATTCCCCCGCCCCCCTTTACCAAAGGGGTGTAAGGGCTGTCATAAATTACCGCAAGGTTGTTTAAACCTCTCCTCTTATCAAACCCAAGCAAAGGCCAAGGTACTCATAAAAGGCGCTTTCCGTATCTGCCAAGATGCCGGCCTGAGGGAAAAGGCCGGTAATCTGAAAAGGCGCCCATACAGCCCGAAAATCTGTAGGGGCAGCGATCGGTTTGGTATCTAAGCGTATGAACATCCTCATTGCCCTCGTCATGTGGGCGGCGGAAGTAACTAAATAGAAGGGGGCGCGCCCCAAACGATCTTTCAAATATTTGGCCTGATCTGCAGTGTCCCAGGAGGCTGCCTCTAATATTATTCTTTCCCGGGCCACACCTTGACTAAGGGCAACTTGCTGCATGATTAAGGCCTCTGGAGAGATTCCACGATAATCCCCGCCGGAAAGGACTAACCGCGACTGAGGAAGGAGGCGGCTGAGCCGCACCCCTTCCAGTAAACGTTTCAAACTGGTGCCGCTTAACAGGTCTTCCGGTGTGAGAGTCTTACCTTCCCTGGAGCCGCCGCCCAGCACCACAATCCATCGCACCTCTTTATTTAAATTGGACGATGAAACTGGTACATACTGGCTTTCCAGAGGATATAAAATCAAGTAACCAAAGGGAGAGAAAGAAAAAAGGTAAAGAATTGCGACTCCCGTTAAAATTATCTTAGTTCTTCTTTTTTTCAGAATAACCCCAAGAAGGATCAACTCTATAGCCAATGACAAAGGAAAGAAAAATCGGCTTATCAGCTTCTTGAGGGTAAAAGGAGTGAAGATTAAGGAATAAGGGGTCATGGGCGGCACCGGGCTCTCTGGGGATTTTTACGCCTTGATGATATTTGTCTTCGATTTTACCGCCTTCATAGCGTTTCTGGTGTCCACGACGAGCGCTGCGTGGCGGGCGATGAAATCGTAATCATAGGCCGAATGATCAGTGACAAGCACCAGGCAATCGTATTGTTTAAGGTTCTCCTTCGTGAGCGGCACCGATTGCATGGAGAAATTGTACTTACGCATCTTCTTCATGGCCGGTATATGGGGATCGTTATAATCAATCTGCGCTCCGCATTCCCTCAAGAGTTCAATCAGCTTCAGCGAGGGCGATTCACGGACATCGTCCACGTCTTTCTTGTAGGCCAGTCCGAGGATCAGGATTCGCGTCCCCTTGACGCTCCGGCCCCGGTCATTGAGGGCCTCCACGGTCTTTCGGACGACATAATATGGCATGTTGGTATTGATCTCCCCCGCCAGCTCGATAAACCGGGTCGCGAGATCATATTCCCGCGCCTTCCAGGTAAGATAGAAGGGATCGACGGGGATACAGTGGCCGCCCAGTCCGGGACCGGGATAAAAGGGCTGGAATCCGAAGGGTTTCGTTTTGGCCGCCTCGATGACCTCCCAGATGTCGATGCCCATCTTATCGAAGAGGATCTTCAGTTCATTCACCATGGCAATATTCACGGCCCGGTAGATGTTCTCCAGCAGCTTGGCGGCCTCGGCCACTTTCGTGGATGAAACGGGCACGGTCTGCACGACAATGGTGTCGTAGAGCGCCTTGGCCAGGGCCAGGCATCGGGGCGAGTAGCCGCCTACCACCTTGGGGATGTTAGCCGAGGAAAAGTCGGTATTGTTCGGATCTTCCCTTTCCGGTGAAAAGGCCAGATGGAAATCCTGCCCCGCAATCAGGCCGGACGTCTCCAGGATAGGCCGCATGTCTTCATCCGTGGTTCCGGGGTAGGTCGTTGACTCGAGGATGATCAGTTGCCCCGGGCGGAGATATCGGGCCACGGTTTCCGTGGTATTGAAGACGTAGGACATGTCTGGTTCCCGGTATTTATTGAGCGGCGTCGGTACGCAGATCACAATGCAGTCCATGGCGGAAAGTTGCGAGAAATCCGTCGTCGGGGTAAAAGAGGACTTATTTTGGAAAAGAGGGGAAACATCAATGTGCTTAATATAGCTTTTCCCCTGCTGAAGCAGGTCAATCTTCTCCTCGTCCACATCGAAGCCCGTGACCGGAAGGCCGGCCCTGCAGAACGCAAGCACCAGAGGCAAGCCCACGTAACCAAGGCCGATAATACCGATATTTGCTGTTTTTGATTGGATTTTATCAAGCATGGGTCTAAACCAATAAGGAGCAAGGCGCCAGGGGCGAAGAGTCAGGGATCGAGACCTTTGAATTTCCCAAATTTTGATTCTGGTTCATTTTACTTCCTGTTTTCTTCAAAAATTCGAGTCGCGCGTATGACAACCGGCAGCCACACAATAGGGAAGATAAGTGCTGTCGCCAACCGATGCCTTAGTCAACTCCGTAGTTTATCCTAACTTTTCTATCTGGAACCCCTCTAATTTGATGGCGACGGATCTTTGGAGCATCTCTATGGTGATGACAAAAAGCTCTTTTTTGTAATCCGCGCCGCAAACGACACCTTCAATACCCTTGAATGGTCCATCAGTTATGCACGCCGGCTCTCCCACATCGGGATACTGGAAATGCTGGATTTCTACCTTGGAATTAATGATTTTTCGTATGGCTTCGATCTTGTCGTCCGGGACAGGCACCGGTTCGGAACCCGAAGGATTCCCCAGTATTTTCACTACCCCAAAGGTTTTCAGTACATCCAATCTTGTTTCCGGGCTCAGGTCAGGCAACACTATAAAGAGGTAGCCGGGAAACATCGGCAACAGTATTTTCTTCTTTCTATCTTTTCGCTTGCTCCATACCTCTATCTTCGGCAGAAAGACCGTCTGTCCCTTCTGAATCAGGCCGGCATAAGCCCTATCTTCATGCCGGCTTCTCGTGTGAACGGCATACCAATGCATAAAAATCTTTGAAAGCCCTCTTCATCCTCCTTTACAATCGGAAGGTGTCACGCATCGACTGCTAAAAATGGAATTAGGATTTTTTCAATGGGACTCTTCCAGCGCCCCGGCAATGTACATCATGGTTAGCAGCATAAACACTACGGTCTGGATCAGGGATGTAAAGATCATCAGGAAGAAAACAGGCAGAGGCACCAGCGCAGGAACGAGGAAGAGCACAACTGCAAGAACAATGTCTTCGCCTTTGATGTTGCCGAACAATCGCATCGTAAGCGACAGGGGGCGGGCAAAATGCCCTATAAGTTCGATAATTATCATCAGGGGGCTCAACCACCATATGGGCCCCATAAAATGTTTAATGTATTTTACGCCATGCACCTTCACACCGATAATATGGGTCATGAAAAAGACGACGATGGCCATGGAAGCCGTAGTGTTGATGTTCGATGTGGGAGATTCAAAACCCGGTAACAGGCCAAGCAGATTCGACGAAAGAATGTAAAGACCGAGCGTGGCGACTAAGGGAAAAAATCTCCTTCCCTCGCGCCCCATGGTGTCCGTAAGAAAAGTGTCTATAACGTCAAGCGCCGCTTCCATGACATTTTGCAGTTTGTTCGGGTAGATATCCAGCCTGCGCGTTGCCAGAAAGGATAGTAATGCCAGGGCAATCATGATGAACATGGAATAGGCAACATGCGCGGGCACGTAGTGATTTTCCAGTAGCAGTAAGGGGTGCATTAAATCAAACCTCCTCGAGGTAACCTTTATCAATAAGCGTCATAATGACGGTAAATACGATACTAATTACCACCGTGGACAGCCCGATGACCAGGCCGAATATGTCCGCCGGGGTTTTTACCAGAACAAGATACAGGACAAGACCTGTAATAAAAAGTCTCAATAGATACCCGAGCATAACCGGTGAATTTCCAAATTTTCCAATTTCCAGTTGTCGGAAGACCTTTTGCAGGCCCCGGCAGAGGGCATGAAAATTCAGGGTGCTGATCAAACCGCCGGTCAGGATGCCAAGAGTAAAACTCGCAGAAGCGAACACACTGCCAAGTATAAGAAAAATTCCCAAAACGGTCCAGCTTGTCAATTCAATCTTTTTCTGAAGAGGGATTCCCTCCCTCTGGATCATTTTTCTTGTCCACGGGTTTTTCATCAGACAAACTTCTTTTTATAAGCCCGTAAATATTCTTAAAGCCGGCCGATATGCCGAGCAAAAGGAAAAAGAAGGTGAAAAAGTACCCCGTTCTCAGCTTGCGGTCCAGATAAAGGCCGATAAAAAAGCACCCAAAGATCGTCACCCCCAGGACGATGCCCATGCTGCTGATGTTCGCTACCTGGATGAGGGATTTCCGTGTTTCCTTATCCATTTCGGATGGGTTTCCCTATCATGAACCTCTGGGAAAGTAAACAAAAAAGTAGATACTTGGGTAGATAGGCTATAGGCTATAGTCTATAGCCTATGTTTCCCCGGTGCCAATCTATGGTTTTTTTCAGGCCTTCCCGGAGGTCGGTCTTGGCCTTAAAACCCACTTCCTGCAAGGCCCGTGAGGTATCCAGCATACGGCGCGGCTGGCCGTCCGGTTTGGTTGCATCCCAGACGATCCTGCCTTCAAA
>DATESZ010000203.1:0-26320 GCA_035283845.1 Syntrophales bacterium
CCCATCTACAATTCAATCCCATATGCTTTCCATCTTTCTCGCACTGACCTCATCGTCTCTTCATCGGGGCGTGCTACCGGAGCAAACCTCTCGCCGAATAAAACTTCGGCGCGCGGATTACCCAGAAATTTAGTGGCATCAATAAGCAACCTGACGCCCATATTGCCTGTCTCTCCCTTCAAACCGACTCTATCTTTCGGATGAATGGACGGATCAGTTACCAGAACCGGTCCGGGAAACTGGATAATATCCCTGGGCGGATAAACCCTCGTGGCAAAGGCCCAGGCAATCTTGTTGAGGTCGAAAATATCTATGTCTTCATCGACTATCATAACGTTCTTGCCCACTGAACTAGCAAGGGACATGCTCCATATTCCCGAAGCCACTTGTTGAACCTGCCCCATACGGCTATTGTCAATCTTTACAAACACGTTGGTCCAACCAGTGCTCGGGTGGACATTTACCCCCATAACCCCCGACATCCTCTCGTTTAGGTACTGCCATACCATAGCGCTATTATTAATCGACTCCATCCGATGGTCTTCATTAATAGGAACCCCCTCTAATGTCCCCTGCAAGATAGGATCATTCCTGCAGGTAACGCAATTCCATGTAACCACCGGTTTCTTACTGGCTAAGGACCCGTAGTATCCCTGAAATTCCCCGAACGGGCCTTCCATCCTGAATGAGTCTAAGTCAAGAGAGATCTCCCCTTCGATGACTATTTCCGCCGTTGCCGGCACTTCAAGGTCAAGGGTCTCACATTTAATCAGCTCAACCGGTTCCTGCCTTAGAGACCCCATAATATCATACTCGCACACCCCCGGTGGCTGAAGTGAACAGGATATCATTGGCAGTACCGGATCCCACCCGTTGATCATTGCCACCGGCATGGTCTTCTTGCCCAGTTTACGATATTTTCTCCAGTGCATCCAAATGTGCTGGCCTGGAATGATAGTAATGCCGGTGTGATTATTATCCAATATTATTCTTCTATAAAGACCGATGTTTACCCATCCGGTCTCGGGATCTTTTGTAACCACGCCGTCGCATGTCCCGATGCATCGCCCCCCATCGCGGTTTTGCCACTTAGGAACCGGAAATTGAAAAAGATCAACTTTGTCACCACTGATCACATTTTCTTTCACCGGACCGCTGTCGACCAACACGGGTTTAATCGGTTTTTTTATCCTTTCCATGTATACTTTTATCAATTCCTCAGGCAGTGTATCCTTTGGCAATCCCATCATGAGGGCAATCCGTGTGTAGGTCGCCAGCGAGCCAACAAATAGCTTCTTGCAAAGGGTGTTTTCGTAATCCTTAACGTTTTCAAAGAGCAAGGCGGGACCTTCGTTATCGAAGGTCTCTTGAACTATGCCCCCCACCTCTAAATCCCAATCCACTTTCGCCTTGACCCTGGCCAACTCTCCCTCAGTTTCCAGCTTATTTGTCCACTCCCTTAAGTCCTGGTACGCCATATCAGAATAACCTCCCCACCCTTTATTACTTCTCCAGGCTTCTCTCCTTGATAAACTCCTCTTTCAGCTTAAATTTCTGCACCTTGCCTTGGGGGTTAAGGGGAAAATCCTGAACAAAGAAAACATGTCTCGGAACCTTTATATCGGCCATGCCTGCCTTGCAGTAATTAATTATCTCTTCTTCGGTGGCCGTTTCACCGGGCTTGAGTATGATATAAGATGCTCCCACCTCACCCAATCGTTCATCCGGCACTCCCACTACGGCTATGTCTTTTACCTTTGAATGCTTTCGTAAGGTCTCCTCTATCTCGGGGGGAGAAACATTGAACCCTCCCACTGTGAACATCTCCTTTACCCTTCCGGTAATACGGAAATACCCATCGCTATCCTTTACGCCCAGATCCCCACTGTGAAGCCAGCCCTCTCTTATGGTTTCGGCGGTCAACTCTGGCTTTTTGTAGTAGCCCTTCATATGACAACTGCCGGGAAATACCTCCTTCATGCAGATATCTCCCTCCTTTCCAAGGGGAAGCTCCTGGCTGGTTAAAGGATCTCTGATGGTCATTTCATTGTGGGAGAGAGGAAGCCCGATACTTTTCTCAATATGCTCCGGGGTATCCCCCGCCGGTGTCCAGGAGCTCAAGCCAGATGCCTCTACCAAACCATAACCATTATATACCTCAGCGCCCATCTTCTCCTTAGTATCACGGATCAGCTTTGAAGAGACAACCGTTCCTCCACAGACTATGTGCTTAAGGGAACCAAGGTTATATTTTCCAAAGTCGGGACGTGCCAGAATATCTATTAACATCGTGGGGACAAACATCGTATGCGTGATTTTCTCCCTCTCAAGAAGCATCAAGGCGTCCAAGGGACGAAAATGGCTGGTCATCACTAACGTAGCTCCTGCTATTAAACATATATTCACTCCCCAGATTCCCATATTTCCGAAGAAGGGGGGCAGGCAAAGGAAGCGGTCTCCCTCCCTTAAACTGAAGGCCTCGGAAGAAGTGGCCGAGAAAGCTATATTATTGCTATTGGGGGTCATGACACCCTTGGGAAAGCCGGTGGTCCCCGAGGTATAGATAATATGTATCAAGTCATCCGGCCAGGTCTCTATCTTAATTTCCTGATCATCAACACCCTCCCCCAGCCTGAGCACCTCCTCCCACCCGAAGCATCCCGTCTCATCCCCATCCAAGGCAATCACCACCTTGAGAAACGGGAACTTCGCCAGGTTAAGTTTTCCGGGCGGGGAGTTATCAAGTTCCGGGCACAACCCTTTCAACAGGCCCATGGCGTCTATCTGTCCCAGGAACTTGCTTTGCAGGATCAGGACCTTAGCATCGCTTTGATTGAGCACATATTTCAGCTCCTCCGTCCTATACCTTGTGTTGAGGGGGATCATAACTGCTCCCAACTGGTAAATGCCAAAGCGTGAGTAACACCATTCAGGGCGGTTGGTCATCCACAATCCCACATGGTCGCCCGGCCTCACCCCTGCGGCAAAAAGCCCTTTAGCCACCTGCCAGGACTTTTCCCAATATTCCTTAAAAGTAACTCGCTCGTCTTCGAAGACAAGGGCTTCCTTGTCAGGCCATTTGAAGGCCGCTTCCTTGAGCAAAGAAGCCCATGTCTCTTTTTGGGTCAGCTCTTTCCATCGGTCACTAATATGAAGCTTCATCGCTTCCCCCTTAGTAATTTATCCCCTTAATTTTGGTATGCTGAAGGATCGTCATGCCCGGTGGGCACTGATCTACCTCCACCTGAGTCCCACATCCTGGGCAATAAAACTCGCGATAGATGGTAAAGTCCTTATCCGGCGCCAGATTGGGCGGGTAGATTTCGGCTGGGTCTCGATCATAAATCAGGCAGTAGAGCTGATAATTCTCAGCGGCATCACAGTAAGCAAACCCGCATATACTGCACACACACACCCTGTTGCCCTTTTCATCCCGCACTACATTAACGTAGGGCGTAAGTTTGAACAGCACCTCACTTATCTTAACTTCCTTTAACGGTCTTAGCTCCCTATGGGCCAGCTCCTCCTCCTCCTTGAGCTGCTCTTTAAAGGCTGGACTAAAATTGGTAATTTCGTCCAAAAAATCCAGGGTGGGCCTCGGGAGGTCGCGCCTCTTTCTCCTTCCCACCTGGAGCCTCAGGTATTCCCCTCCGGGCATTCCCCTCTTAATCCTATCCTTTAGCTTCTCCCGGCGCTCTTTTTCTGTCTTGACCCGGTCCACCTTCTGGGTCGATTGATTGATAACCACTCCGTATACCGTTCTTGAACTTTCCGAGGTAGCAAGCCGTTCTATCACATCTTTCAAGACAAGCTGGGGATCCCTCTCCAGAGGATCGCCCAAGCCAGCCCCGGTCTGCATATTCATTGTCATAATATCACCCGACTTGGCCGGCACTGCCGGAGCGCTCGCCCCCCACCGGGTAAGATTACCTTGCACCTTCTCGGCAATATTAGCGACCGCTGTGAATTCATTAGGGATTTCTCCCACCTTCGCCAGTTCATAAATATTGGTATCCCACAGGTATTCCACATGAGAGCATCCGCAAGGATAACCACCAAACATACCCTGGTTGCCTGCCATCTTACTGCCAGCACCATTAAAAGAAGGGAAGGCTACATTTGAGGCATGAATCATCAGTATATGGCCGGTGCAGGGGGCGGATCTCCACTTCCCAGGACTCCCGGAATCGGGGAGAAAACCGTTAAAAAGAGAGAACGCATGAGTGACCAATTCATCCGGCTCATGATCACCCGCATACTGCCAGGGGTTATAAAAGTGATAGTTAGGCATGCCGTCCCTGCCCACGAAGGCGCCGCTGCCAAAGCTGCTGATAGCGTGGGACATGACGATATTTCCGAACGGCCGGCCAAATCGGTCAAGGCCCGCCATGATGGGAAAGTTCATGGAACCCTGCGCCGGGGCCTGCACCTCCCCTTCCTTGCCGCTCGCATAATATGCCCGGCTGATAGCCTCGGTAATAGCCTCGGAAAAGGTAACCCCGATTCCTACCGTAGCGTAGCCCACCGATTGAGCGGGGTCGGCATTTAACCTGCTTTTTTCAGGCATTTCTATGGTTATGGCATCGGCCATCCCTGAGTTCCATCGACCATCATATACGACCTGGGTTAAAAGGCAGTAACACAGGGTGGCCTCGATCGCGGGCAGGTAGGCATTATTAAAGCCTGCTTGCTGGGGTGACACCACGGGAGCCCGCAAGGCAAGCATCCCATCCTCGGTTATTTCTAAATCCACTTGAATTACCGATGTCTTGGGTGGCTGGATTCCTCCTACCGTATCACAATATACCCTCGTACTGTAAATGCCTGGGCGGAGCTGCTTTAACCGGGCCCGGAAAAATTCCTCCCCATCCTTTACCAGTTTAGCGGTGGCCAGCTTAAAGAAGTCAACCCCAAAATCCTCAATAATCTCCTTAAGCCTGATCCGGGCCCTCTCATTTCCCGCCATCCTCGCCTTAAGATCAACCTCGAGCGTTCTCGGGTCTCGGGTAGACCGAAGTAACATGTTCCATACATCCCTTCTTATCTTCCCTCGCTCGGCAATCTTCACCACCGGCATATGAAAACCGTCATGCCACGCCTCCTGAGCGCTAGGACACATCCCACCCGGCTCTATTCCGCCGGTCTCGGTCGTATGGGATATTGCAGCAAGGTAGCCTAAGTGCTCTCCTTTGTAAAAAAATGGGGAGATAACTCCGGTATCAGGACAATGCATACCGCCCACGTAACCGTCATTGTTCATAAATTGATCCCCGTCATAAATGCCAATGTCAACCGCTTCGTACTTGTTTTCTCTCATGTATCTGATGCAGCGGGTAATATTCATAAAATGCATCAATATGCCTGCCGCAATATCAACCGACTCACCGGTGAGTAGATAGAAAGCCTCCAGTGCTTCCCCTCCTTCCCGGACAATGCTCGAACCCGACAATAGCCTCACCACACTCTGGGCCTCATTTAAGGCCTGATCCAGTTTGTTAAAGAAGATCTCATATCTTACTGGGTCCAACTTTACCTCGGCCATTTTTTCCTCCCTCAGACTTCGTTAAGTAGTTAAGTAGTAGAATTAATAGTACTTATTTCCCCTTAACCATTTGACGATGCCGGCCTTTTTACCTTCCTACCTTTCCTCCATTACCATATTCGAATACTCATCCATGGTAACCCGCCGATCCTTTGGAATAACCAGCGTGGTGTCGATCGCTTCTATAATAGCAGGCCCCTCCACCCTATTTCCCGGCTTGAGCTTCATTACCTCATAGACCTTGGTAGATAACCATTTCCCATCAAAGTAAACATTGCGTTCGCCCTTTAAAGCAGATGAGGGGTCCTTGCCAACCAAATCCTTCCTTACCAGTCGGGGTTTGGCGGCCGGTGCTGAAGCGACCAGCCCGATCGATATGACCTCTATACCTCCCGCCGGAGACATGACAATCTCAGAATAGCGCGTTTTATATTCATTCTCAAATGCCTTAACCAGCAAAGCCAGATCAGTGTTCGTCTTAATACGGGACACCGGAGAGGTGATCCTCAGCTCCCACAACTGACCGCCGTATCTTGCCATTATCTCATGCTTAAATGTTACCTCCTCCCTTTTGAATCCCTCCTTATCCAGATCTTTGAATGCCCTCTCCTCTAAGTCAGCAAACGCGGAGTTGAATCGCGAAATGGCCCAGGATGGGGCCATGGCCAATGTAATCTTATCCGCCTCAAATCCCGAAGTGGTTGCATCAAATGGAAGATTTGGCAAAAGAAGATAGGGCGAGGCTTCGAATCGATGTTTTATGTCGGCGGTTGCCGCACCAAAGGCGGAAAAAACAGCGGCAAAGGGAGGTATGATTACTTTGGGAAAGCCCAAACCAGCCGAATATCCCGCGCAATGGGTCGGCCCCGCCCCGCCAAAAGCAAAAAGGACAAATTTACTGGGGTCAGCTCCCCGGGTAGCCAATACTGCTTTCACTGTGGCGTTCATGGCCGTATCAACTATCTCGCAAATTCCGTAGGCAGCTTCTATCGTATCCATCTTCAACGGCTTGGCTATCTTCTCTTCTATCGCTGCCAGTGCCGTCTTTCGATTTAACTTCTTCCTGCCCCCCAGAAAGTAGTCGGCGTCTATTCGGTTGAGCACCACATCGGCATCGGTAACTGTGGGTTTGGCGCCTCCGATGTCGTAGCATGCAGGGCCAGGCACACCCCCGGCACTCTGGGGACCAACGCGTAGCGTACGCGTTACCGGATCAACCCAGGCAATGGTGCCGCCTCCTGCCCCCATGGTTATAATTTCCCGCATGGGGGTTGCGATTTCGTAGCGCCCCACCACCGGCTCTAACTTCAGCTCTTCACCCTTCTCCGGTGAAAATGTAACATCAAAGCTGGTTCCGCCCACATCGCTGCCCAGTGCATTGGGAAAACCGTAGATGCTTTTCAG
Source organism: Syntrophales bacterium (assembly GCA_035283845.1). GTDB lineage: Bacteria > Desulfobacterota > Syntrophia > Syntrophales > JACQWR01 > DATESZ01. The sequence continues at coordinate 6,947 of DATESZ010000203.1, forward strand.
GAACTCAACGCCGGTTAAACCTCCCACCGGACCCGAATGCAAAGTAGTACCGGGCTTCACCACCAAGGTCTGGGCTACCCCTCCCGCCGCCTGCATTACCAGCAGGGGCTTTTTATAACCATACTTCCGTAACCTGCCTTCTATCTTCTCCAGTAATTCCTTGAGCGCCTTGCCAATGTGTAGATCTATGATAGTGCTGGTAAACCGGGGATATTCCCGTATGGTGGGAGATACTTCGGAACTTAATGCTACCGTCACTCCGGGCGCCATTTCCTGGATTATGTCTCTTACCTTTTGTTCATGCACCGGGTTAAAGAACGACCACAAGAAGCATATTGCGATCCCTTCTATCCTTTCATCAAGAAGCTCTTTTACCGCCTTTCTCACCTCACCTTCCCGCAATGGGAAGACCACTTCTCCCAGAGAGTCGATACGTTCAGTAACCCCCTTAATAAGGGTACGCGGAATGATGGGCTTTGGATGCCCCGAGGCAGCCATATGCATAGCTTCTACCTTTGTTAAGCCCGCCGACCTTAACCTCCAATAAAGGGTACGGTCCTCAATGCCCTTGGTTGTAATCATCCCCAGTTTGGGTCCCGGGAGCTCCGCTGCTATGATGTTTGTGCCTTGAGTGGTGCCATAACCTATTTCCGCACTGTTTGCTATAACCTCCTTCAATGATTTACCTTTATTTTCTGCCGCCACTTCTATACAGTTAAAGAAGCTTTTCTCTAACCTCTCCGGCAGGGTATCTGCTTTGCCCCTGGTAAATGTTCCGTCAGGCTCAACTACCACCGCATCAGAAAAGGTCCCGCCCGTATCCACGTAAGTTATGTATGCGCCGTCCTTGCTCATTTGCCATCCTCTGTAATTGATAAGATAATATCAAGGTTTGTGGTCGAGAAGAAAATGCGAATTGAAAAGTCTAACCCCTTTACTGCCAGGTCAAACTGCTGTAAGACTATTGTCGGGGGCTAAGGACACATCAAATATCACATCGGATATACACATAATAATGCGTTTGTCCGTGGATATTTTTTATGGTTGTAGATCAAATTAAATATACTTCTGTAAAGTCTGATAAATTTTGGCATCGGGATCAACGAAGCTTGCCCCGATCTCTACTCCCTCCTCAGTGGCTAAAAAATGCTTGGAATGACATTTTATTTTGATCGGTTGTTCCTCGTTGGCAAGGGTGAAGATAACACTAAATTCGGTTGATTCTATATGTTCCTTGCTGCCCAATATGGTTCCTTTTGGAACAAACAATCGTATCCCCGAAAGAGATATGTCTATCGCAGTTCCCGTTTCATATTCGTCAGACTTTGAATTTGCCTCCCCAATTAAGGCAGAAAGGTTGAATTTTTCTCTCCCAAATCGGCGACGATCATACAACTTGGCATTTAACTCTTTTACTCTATGTGACAATCTCTGCATCAGCGTAAATGCAAAAGATGGGTCTTCATGCACTCTTTTTAAAAATATTCTCTTATCTACAACAATCACCCGTACCTTACCAAGAGCGCGTACCGTGGCCGATCTTGTCTCTTCTTCGAAAATTGCCATTTCCCCAAAAACATCCCCTTTTGACAACACTGTCAATTGAATCTCGGTATTATTATAACCATCTTGCAACACCTTGACCTTACCTGACTGTATAACGTACATGCAATTACCCTTTTCTCCCTGTCGAACTATAATCTCTCCATCATTGTAAATTTTTCCTAATGCGGTTCGTTCCATTGACAGCTCCTCCTCGGTATCTCCATTGTTATAAGGTTTTACCTCTACCTTCTTGTGGAACCCAAGCAGGGTATTCCAGATAAAGCTTACTATAAAACTGGGATGAAGACTTCGAAAAAAAACAGTGCGATAGGGTGCACTACCGGTAAACATATCCCAAAGTATCATGCTCATATGACGTTTGCTGTTTATTTTTCCTTGCTCAATCTTTGTCGTCCTCATTACCCCGCGAGTGAGGAAGTCGGCTTTTTTTACTAACTCCACAATAATATACAACAACCTCCCAAATTGATTGTCAATGCGGATGGCATTGCACATTGGCCAAAAGCGCCCGTGAAAATCCTTAGCTGATACTCCACTAAACACAGCCGCCGCCGCTGCCGCCTTGGCCGTTCTATATGCTGATCCGATTCCGTCTTTGTTCAATCGGCTCATTCCGCAATCACCGATAAAAACAAACCTGTTGCCATACGGTTGCTTCGCCTCTCCCAAGCTTGCCAGTGGAGAGCATTGGCAGGATGCGGGGGTGACAGCGTCACCTTTATTGATTAGGTTTTTGACCGTTTGATGTTCTTTGAAGGAGTTAACAAAATTGGAGTCGATATTGTTGCCTATTAAGCAAAGCGTGGCGTAGTTGCCCTTGGGAACAAGCGCGCCAAACTCCATATTCGGCAGATCAAGGAGAAAAGCGTGCATCGAAGACCCTAGTTTCTTACCAACGAAATCTGCACCTAACTCCAGTTCGCAGTTGTAGGTTTTTCTTGCCTTTGGTCGCTGGTAGCCGAATCCAAGTTTTTCAAACAGCTCACCGACCGGTGAATTTACGCCAAAGGCGCCAACGATAAGATCATAGTCTTGCTTCACCCCGGAAATATGGATCTGCGGTTTATCGTTGTTCCAACTGAGATCCGTTACTTTCTCCGATATAACCTGTGCGCCATGCAACTTCGCCAGTTCAAGGAGATAATTATCAAAGCTTTTCCAGTACACATTGTTGGCCCCCCGAGGTCCGCCGCCCCGATATACGGTGGCGATCCTCATCTCATTGAAGGGTGCATGCATGACAGCGGTATCTGAACTGGTGTGAAGCACGAAGGAATTTATGCCTCTCTGAACGACATCGGGCGGCAATTCTATTCCTTCAATCGATAATGCCTGAATCAATGATTCGGATATTACCCCCGCACACATGTTGCATCCCGCCGGGCCAAAAACTGAAAAATTTTTCCGTTCATAAATATCAACGTTAATTTCCAAGTCAATACGTTTTGCAAATTGTAATACAAAGTAACTAAAGAAAGAGCCTGCAGGTCCTCCGCCCAAGACTGCTATGCGGGATCCGTTTTCTAAAGAAAGTCCGGAATCACTGTTCGTGTCGTGCTGTGAATTTTTTACAGATTCATTTCTCGTGAACATTCCACCTCCCAGGGGATACTTATCATTATAACTAAAATTCTCACCGTGCATTTTCCAATAGTCTTTGTGTAGAACATAAAATGTTTCCGAGATCAAGTCGTTTTTTCGAGATGTTTCTGGAAGGCACTCATCACGAATGAGTGTACCAAGGCCTGTGTTGAAATATAACAATACCACGGTATCCGTGGTGTATAATCATGTATGGCTCCGATGGTGAAGCGGCCCTTGAGCACATCTCTGAACTCCAGCCTCGCCTTTCTTTCAATCATAGGCTTCAGCAAAACTCCGCCGGTAACGAAATACATCCTGCGGTGCAACGAGCTATGCTCCGGTTTGAAAGTCAGCGCCAATAGCTTAAGCTTTGGAAAGCGGGTGAAAAAGCTGCATGACCCGTCACTGTCTATGTCCACTGATATAAAGGGTTTCGCGAATTCAGTCAGCCACCGAAAAAATGTTTCTGCAAGCCATGCGGCGTTGCCGTTTTCCTTTAAAGTAAACCTCTGGACTGAGCGTACCCTGCTTTCAAATCTCAGGTCTGTATGATCCTTGCTACTCGGACTTATGCGCGGGTTTGGCAAAAACCGATTGGTGGCCTTGTCGATACAAGCTGCAAAGGCCGTGAAATATGACTCTGCATCTTTCATAATAAAGTGTTGAAGCGGGTTTTCACTAACAAGCATATTGAGGCGAAGGCTCTCGACAAACAGGTTTATCACGTTTTTACTTGTCCCCCAGCAGAGTAGCCGAATCCATAAGGCATAAAGCCGGGGGGTAAAAAAGTTTGTGGTAACGATAATTCTCTTTTTGGAAAGCGATGAAGCGGTCATTTTCATCATTTCATCGAAGGGCATAATATCAGGCCCGCCTATATCGAACTGTTTTCCGAAGGTTTCAGGGTTTCCAATACAATAATTGATTGCTTTTGCAACATCCTTCACGGAGATTGGCTGTCTCGGCTTAAGTGCCCATCGGGGAACAAAAACAATGGGAAAACGGATCGTCATATTGCCAAGCAGTCTAATGAACGCCCCGCCCGGCCCGGCAACGATACCGGCACGCACAGACGTAACCGGAACATTGTAAGAGGAGAGCGTTCTTAGGACTTCGTTATCGCTTTCCAGTATTTTATAAGATATATTCTCTTCTGAAATCATGCCTCCAAAAAAGATAATCTGTTTTACGTTGTTTATATGTGCGGCTCGTGCGAAGTTGTCGGCCAGAAGCAAGTTTATATCATCTGAATGCGACTGGTCTAAACGTGCGGTGGGCATCCTTACATGAACCAGATAGACTACGTATTCTGAGCCTGCGAGGGCATTTTCAACGTCATGTCTTGAAAATAAATCGCAAAAAAGCCATGAAATTGGCATGCTTGGACTTGCCATTTTAGAGCGAGCGCGGGACCTTGTCAGAACAACAACATCATAGCGCTTGACCAATTCTTGACAAACTGCCGTTCCGATAAAACCACTCGCACCGGCAACGACAAGTTTCGGCTTCTTCACTGCCTATTCATCCAAAATTTAATATGAATTTCCTTTTTTGTGGCCGGAGTATAAGAAATACGGCATTCTATGTCAATTAAATAATGCTTTAATTGACAAGTCATCCATCTTATAGTAGTAAAAAATATAGCTTACTATTCTAAAATATTTGAGTGTTAATCCCTAGTTTTATAGATTTCGGAGGGAGAAATATTTCATCGGGGAGGTAAGAACATGGATTGGGGGATTAATAACCGCTTATCGCAACTTATCCAGAAGGACGGGCACTGCTTTTTCTTACCTATTGATCACGGCTATTTCCAGGGGCCGACCTCCTGTCTGGAAAAGCCGGGCGAGACAATAAAACCTCTTTTGCCCTATTGTGATGCGCTTTTTGTTACGAGAGGCGTATTACGTTCCTGCGTCGATCCAATGGGAAGCAAACCCATTATCCTCCGTGTTTCCGGCGGCGCCAGTATTATAGGCAGGGATCTTGCCGATGAGCGCATTACCACTTCCATGGAGGAAATACTCCGTCTGAATGCCGCCGCGGTGGGCATGTCGATATTTGTCGGCAGCGAGTACGAGCGGGAATCGCTTACCAGTCTGGCGAGCCTTGTCAATCAGTGTGAAAACTACGGCATCCCGGTCATGGCGGTAACTGCGGTAGGTAAGGAACTGGAAAAGAGGGATGCCCGCTATTTAGCTTTGAGTTGCCGCATTGCTGCCGAGCTTGGCGCACGGGTTGTCAAAACCTACTGGTGTGAAAACTTTGAAAAGGTGGTGAGCGGGTGCCCTGTACCGGTGGTCATGGCCGGCGGGCCAAAATGTGAAACGGAACGAGAGGTACTGGAGTTTGTGTATGACGGAATGCAGCGGGGGGCCATCGGTCTAAACCTGGGCAGGAACGTCTGGCAGAATCCCCATCCTGTGGCGATAATCAGGGCTTTGCGGGCTATTATTCACGAAAATTACGCGGTAGATGATGCCTTTGACCTCTTTAACAGCCTTAAGGAAGGGTGAGAGCTTTATTGAAAAACCGTCAATAATGTCATTTCGACCGAAGGGAGAAATCTTGAAATAACTGGAATCGTATAGATTTCTCGTCGCGAATGCTCCTCGAAATGACAAAATTCAAAGCTCTCTCTTCAAGAAATTGATCGGTTTCGAAGATCTTGAATTTACTCAACGAAGCACCCCTTTCTCAACTCAGCCTGCCTATGCCCCTTCTTAAGGTTTTTTATCGGTTCCTGATTTGCCAGTATCTCTTCCGTCTCGAAAGTATCGGTGAAAATCACTTCCGTAAGCTTCTGTAAAGCCAGGGTTTCGACGAGATTGGCCATGCTGCGGTTTTCTTCCCGCGCCATCTGTGAAAATTTTTGATAAACGTCGTCACTCAAACGCAATGTTAAACTTCTGGGCATGGTAAACACCTCCTTCCTCTATCTCCCTCAAAACATTTTCAGCATTCTGAGTGGTTTGATCATCCAATATTGTGAGGTTTTTGTCAATCGTTCTCCAAGGCGTGCCCAAGGGATTGCAGTAACAGTTTAAATCGGTTATAGATGATCCATTCATTATGGAGAAGTATGCGATGCGGGTTGCAATGTATTACAACAACCGGGACGTGCGTATGGAAGAGATGCCTCTGCCCAAAATAGGGCCGGGCGAGATCCTGGTCAAGGTGCTGGCCAGCGGTATTTGCGGCAGCGACGTCCTGGAGTGGTATCGCCTGCAGAAGGCGCCGCTGGTGCTGGGACATGAGATTGCCGGAACTATTGCTGCGGTAGGGGATGGAGTCGATCGCTATAAAAAAGACGATCCTGTTTTTGTCTCCCACCACGTCCCCTGCAATACCTGTCACTACTGCCTGAACGATCATCACACCGCCTGCGAGACGCTGCATACAACCAATTACGAGCCCGGCGGTTTCGCCGAATTCATCAGGGTTCCCCGGATAAATGTGGACAGGGGCGTATTCGTCCTGCCGGACGGCGTTTCCTTCGAGGAAGGAGTCTTCATAGAACCATTAGCCTGCGTTGTGCGGGGACAGCGGCTTGCGGAGCTGCAACCAGGGCAGACCATGCTTATTCTGGGGGCAGGGATTTCTGGGCTGCTGCATCTATTACTTGCCCGCGCCACCGGGGCAGGGCGAATCGTTGTAACGGACATTAACGAATATCGTCTGAAAATGGCGAAAAAATTCGGCGCTGATCTTACGCTTCACGCGGGCGAAGATATTCCCGCCCGGCTTCGTCTCATTAATGAAGGAAGGCTGGCCGACATTGTTGTCGTCTGTACGGGGGCCCCTTCGGCATTCATGCAGGCCATGCATGCGGTGGATCGCGGCGGTACGGTTCTATGTTTCGCCACCACGGAACCGGGTGTAACCCTTTCCGTACCCTTAAATGAATTCTGGAGAAATGAAATAAAGTTGATGCCATCATACGGCAACGCCCCACGGGATGCCCTGATAGCGATAGAACTGATCAGGAGCCGACGGGTGGCCGTACGAGAGCTGATAACCCACCGTCTGCCCCTGGAGGAGACGGGAAGGGGCTTTACCCTCGTTGCGGAAAGCGGCGCGTCTATGAAAATTATCGTCGAACCGCAGAGAATACTTTCATGAGCGGCATCGTAAAAAGTTCCTCTGCTTAACGTTAAGGGATCAGCCCGATTTGGAGCGCGTCAATAACTTCGGGGCTTTCGTAAAAAAACCCTTTCTTTCTGCCACGTCGGCCAACCATTCATTTCTTCCATGAACTCTTGTTTCAATGCATTCGGCTCCAGAATCTTCACGTTAGGTAACCATGCCTTCAGAATATTCCGTATTTCTTCATAATTACCTACTAAAAACGAGACGATCAATGACCCGTCGGGCTTTTCGTCTGAAGCAGGCCTTTGTTGCTTTAAAATTGTTGATCTCGTCCAAGGTATATCGTTTTATCGCTCTGTAGCCAGTGTCCGTTACCAAGTATAAAAAAAATAATTTAAATAAATCGCTCTGCAATATGGAACGATCGAGGTGTATAGTCGTTCTCAACACAGCACACATCAGATCTGGATATCTCATATGCGAATAAAAGGAGGTCAAAATGCTCTATGAATTGAATGATACTATGCCTGGAAAAAGGAAAATATCCCCTTTACCGTTAGTCGATTTCAGCAAGTTGAACTTAGATCATCTGCTAGGGTTACTCTTTGAGAATGTTGCCTTACTGCCGATTTTTCGAGGAAACCAGCCAAATGGGGAAGCCGATTTCTATGCTTTGAACAGGTTTGGCGATCTGGTCATATTTGAATTAACGAGAAGCATCGAAAGTGTAGAAGGTTATGGTAGAGTTCTTGCTCATAGCCACCAAGCCGGTCAGTGGACTTTTGATCATCACCAGGAGAAATACAATGTTTATTGTGAGGCCAACGATAATACTTCCCGACCTCTGGAGAAGATTCACCAAGAAACATTTCAATTAGAAACCCCTCTCTTGCCTTTACAATTCAATTCAAAACAACATTTATTTATATTTGCCAATGCAGAAGACGACAATCTACTGGAGGTAATCAAAAACATCTATCATTTACAAGGTAAGGATCAAACGGCTGCGCTTATCCCATACCGAATCTATGATATTCATGGCAAATTATATTATGATTTTTTCACTGTACAATATGGCAGGCAGGGAGACGGAGGAAGAGACTCATTAAAAGATGTTTTGTTTGATATTAATTATGGCAGCTATGAGACCGGCACTTGGGATGGTAAGGAGGAATCTCGTTTTTATACTTATGGGGGGACACAATATTTGATTGATTATTTTCAACATAGAGACGTTGTTTTTTTCTTTGAAGAAGATAGGGGAATCTTTGCTGCGGCTCAAGTGATTAGTTTTTCGAGAAGGGATGGTGAAGACGGAAAATTCCGGGGGATAGAAATCCTGACACCGATTCCCAAGTGCAAATCTGATATCAAATCTTATTTGTCATTTGATCGAATAATGCAAATTACCGGCAAATCATTCTTCTGGTCAAGAGGCATTAAAGGACCTGATCTTACAAGAGATGAAACCGATAAGCTGTTAAAAGAGCTTCATCAGATTAAACCGTATTGGACTTGACATTACACGGGGAGAAACAATTTTTGCTGTTGATGATGAAACTGCTTGCAAATGTCCAGCGACATAAGTACATTTGCAGTACGCAAAGGAGGTGCTGCCATGCCTAAAAACGCAACCATAACCCTACGGATCGAAGGGGAATTGAAAACGGACTCGGAACGGATTTTCAAACGATTGGGACTTACCACAACCGAGGCGATAAAGATCTTTTTAAGTGCCGTGCGCAATCGACGGGGGATTCCGTTTCCCGTCCAGTTGGAAGAGCGGCGGGCGGAGGGGGCACCACTCTCTGCTGACCGGAAAGCCACCCTTGATGCCATTATGGGAAAATACGCCGATATTACCCCCAGTGAGGAGTTTGCGCGTATAAAGCAGGCAGAGATCGATGATGAAGGGAGAAAACTGCGCCCATGATGACCTGTGTCTTGGATGCCTGTGCCCTGATTGCCCTGCTGCGGAACGAACCAGGGGGTGGTGAGGTCCGTTCCCTGCTCGCCGATGAAGCATGCCGCTGCTTTATCCATGCCGTCAATCTCTGCGAGGTTTACTACGACTGCCTTCGCAACTATGATGAGGCGCAGGCGGATCAGATGCTTGCCGATCTTACGGTCTGCGGGTTATTGCCACGCGATGATATGGATGTCGGATTCTGGAAAAAGGCAGGACATTTAAAAGCGCGGAGACGTATTTCTCTTGCCGACGCCTTTGCCGTTACCCTGGCAGAAAGGGAGCAGGCGATTCTGGTTACCTCCGATCACCATGAGTTCGATCCGCTGCTTGCTGCCGGGTCGATGCCAGTTTGTGTTCGTTTTATCAGGTAGGCTCAGACTCAACACCCACTTTGGCGGCATCAAATCCGGAAGGAATATTTAGAGTTTGCTTCATGATAAATCGGTCACCTTTTTTTCTTCTATCTGAAACTATGGAGGTATCACAATGTTTGGAGTAACAAAATTCGAGCCGTGGAAGGGGCCTGCCTATGGGAACGGCACCACGAACCTGCTCGTTCTTGGCGAGTCTCGGTTCGATGAAGATTTCACCGACAGAAAAATAATTGAGTACCTGATCGGTGGAAACAAACATAGAACATTTACAAACTTCGTCCAGGCAGCCCTTTCAAAGCGATACTGGGAGGAAGGGTATGATCCGTTCGTTTTTTGGGACAAGGTTCTCTTCTACAACTACCTCACTACTTTCTATCCAGGAGAAGCACGAGTTCCCCCCAGCTCGGATCAACGCGAAGATCCTCAGAATCGAAAGATTCTGCGAAGTGTGCTGCAGAAATACAAGCCGTCTCATTGCATCGTCTGGGGATGCGAAAACTGGGATACCATTGCAGTAGAGGGTGAGTGTTGGAGTCCGGAATGGCCCATCCCTGGGCTTGCGGATCCGCACAACTACCGTTCGGTAGTCGTTGACAATCACCCAACACTGTTTTCGTATATTAATCATCCCTCTTCTATTGGTTTCTCCTTCGAAAGGTGGGGTGCGGTAATCGCGGCTTTCGTTGCTCTCAGGACTTAAGGCTATTAACAATTAGCAGTTGTTCTCACTATTAACCAATAGCGTAAAGCATATTCATAGACTTGATTCTCGTAATGATTTCGTTAATCAAGTGTTCCGGCTTTATTAGCCACGCCTCTTCTCCAAACCAAAGAAGCCAGGAAATTACCTCCGGTTCCGATGATGCGGTGAATTCCAGGAAAATCTTGCTTTTCCCGGCCTTCTTGATTTTCTGATCTGGGCTCCAGATCCTTTCTAAAACATATTTTGCCGCCCAACCGGTAAACTCGACTTCAACCTTGAATGCCTCGTCTTTTATGATCCCGAAGTTCTGATTGTAGACCTTCTCAAAATCATAATCCTGGGGATATTCGTAAACGGCATCGGTCATCTCCACCTTCCTGATACGATGAACGGCCAGAAGAGGATCAAATTCCATCCCCTTGCCTTTCCTTCCCTCCGCCATATGGATCCTGGCATGAAGGTAGATCGTATCCTTATGAGAAAAAAGCTTCAGCGGCATGATGGCATATGTCTTGGGTTTCGTTTCCATGATCGCCTGATAAACGATCTTGCAAACCTTCTTCTGCTTCATGGCCTCAATCAGGGTGTGAATCGTATCATGATGAGGCGTATAGTCGATCGTACCCGGACGATAGGAGGAAAAGAACGGAGCAGACGCACCGCTCTTCTGTCCGGAAGCCAAGGCATGGCTCTTGACGAGGGTATTGGTCGCTTCCATAAAAAGCTGTTTACCGAAAAAGAGGAGCTTGACAAACAGGCTGATTAGCTTTTCACCATAGCTCATATAAATATCCTGCTTTTTACCCATTTTGCCCACCCCGAAAAAAATTATTTCAATCATGCCGCCATGTGGAACGATATCATGGTATTGTAGAGTCGTAAAGCATATTTCACGAAAGGAATCATATGTCCGGTACATGGCGGGACTTTGTGTTGATATTTAAGGACGATTATCTGATGATAGAACTTACGAAGAAGGGAGATGAGAATATGTCGGTTCATAAAAACGGTAAGGAAGCTGATTTCTATCTCAGCAAAAGCCTTTTTGTTCGTGGCGTACGGTGTCACAAATCCCTGTATCTCCATAAATACAGGCCGGAGCTGAAAGACGAGGTGTCGGAGGAGACGGAAAAACGCTTTGAGGCAGGCTATGAAATCGGCGACTTGGCACAGGGCCTTTTCCCCGGCGGTTTGCTGGTTCCGTATGATGGGCTTTCGCACGCGGAGCAGATCGAAATGACTGCCTCCCTGATTGCCCAGGGTCGCAAGACTATTTATGAAGCCACTTTCTTTTACAATGGTGTTTTTATCAAGGCCGATATCATCCACCGCGGAGATGATGGATGGGATGTCTATGAGGTCAAGGCTTCAACGGAAGTTAAAGATTACCATCTCGATGATGCCTCTGTTCAATACTATGTCATATCCGGTACGGGATTGCCCATATCCAGGGTATTCGTCGTGCACGTCAATAATCAGTACGTCCGACAGGGCGAAATCGAAGTGAATAAACTCTTCCATAAGGAAGATATCACGGCTATCGCCAAAGAGAAGCAGACCTTCATTGTGGAGGAAATTGAAAGACAAAGGGTAATGCTGAAAGGAGAGGAGCCGGTCATCGATATCGGTCCCCACTGTGAACAATTTTATCCTTGTGACTTTATCGGTCACTGCTGGAATACTGCAAGCTTGATACCCTGGCCATGGTAAAGATTCTGGAGTGCTTGTAACCATGGGGCCATCAATTGAGATTAGGCAACTAAGACATGGAAACGCAGGACTATTCATTGATTATACCGAAAAAGACAAAGATTAGAATCATTGCCATTGGTGGCGGCGGAAATAATGTTTTGAATACCATGCTTGCAAAGGATTGGAAAGATGTCGATTGCATCGCGGCTAATACCGATATGCAATCGCTGGAACGATCTGACGCAAAGATCAAGATCCTCCTTAGCAAAAAGACAACGGGTGGTATGGGAACAGGTTCAAACCCTGTGATAGGCGGAAAAGCTGCCCTGGAATCCCGTGATGAAATCAGAGCAATACTGAAAGGCTCGGAGATGGTTATCATCTTGACTTGCCTGGGAGGAGGGACCGGAACTGGAGGCGCCCCAGTCGTAGCAGAGATCGCTGAGGAAGTGGGCGTTAAAGTAATCGCCGTCGTATCCACTCCCTTTACCTTCGAGGGCACAAGACGACGTGAAGAGGCCGAAGCAGGATTAACGGCATTAAGGGACAAAGTTGACTCTATCATCGTTATCCACAGCGAGAGGATATTGATGTCGCTTGGAACAAACACCACGCTTTTGCAGGCATTAGAGGAGGTTGATTGGTTGATGAGCTTGGCGGTGGGTTGTGTTGCCGGTATCTTTTCTCCGTTTGGCCTTGTAGCTGCTAATGTGGCCAATATTAATAATATGCTGTTGGCCAGTTACATAGCCGGTTTAGGTTTTGGATCGGCAGCCGGCGAGGAACGGGCAATAATGGCCCTGAAAAACGCCATGACATCAACCCCACCTTGCCGGTCATGCCATCGGCTCTTCCTGCGGCATACTCGTTGGTATTTCCGGACCTACCGATCTCCGTTTATCGGAGGTCCATGAAGTCATCCATATGATCCGGGATGTAGCCTGTGTAAATTCACACATCGCCTGCGGTGCCGTCGTCGATGAAAAGGTGGGGGATAGTGCTTGGATCACTATCATTCTTTTCAACAAGCCATGTTTTCATTGCACTGGATAAACTAAGAGAAGAAGGGAGGAAATAATAAGGGAATTATATTCTTTTTCTCCAGACTCTGGTCTCTCCCAGGGGTTTGGCGGCTTTCCTTTCGAATCGCCTTGGTTCCGCCGCGGTCTTATTTCTTTCTCCTCCCCCTGTTCGATGCTTTTCCTGCACAGGCGTGTCTCTCCCCTGTCGGCTTCGGTCCCACTTACCTTCCGAGTGGGCAGCGTTGGGTTTATCATAGCTCCTGCCTGCCACTTGTCTTTCCTTCGGGAATACCCTTTTCCTTTTTTCAGCATCGCCGGCGGAAACCGGTCGGGATAAGGTGTCGGCCGCTTTTTTATATTCCGCCTCCACCGTGATGGAGATCCCCCCGCGTACGGCAAATGCTGCCATTACCTTGCACCAGCGCGGCGCCATGGTTTTTACCAGGTCATCCAGAATGGTGTTGGTTGCATGTTCGTGAAAAGCGCCCTCGTTGCGGAAAGAGGCAAGATAGAGTTTAAGCGATTTGGATTCAACGATGGATTTGTCGGGGATGTATTGAATGGTTATCCTGGCAAAATCGGGTTGAGCGGTCATGGGGCACAGACAAGTGAATTCTTCCGTCTGCAGTGTGACCATGTAGTCGCGATCCGGATGGTGGTTGGGAAAAACTTCCAGTTTTTTCGATGGCCCGGCATCTTTGCCAAGTATGGTTAAGCTGTCAAGATCAGATGCTTCCGTAATTTCCGACAATTATACTCTTCTCCAATCCGGTTTTTTATCTTCAGTTATGTCAATCAAGACCGGCACCCGTTAGGCGTGCTATTCAAGTCGCAATAATTCTATTAAATTCATGGTTTATATTATAGGCATTTTTTTCTAATTACAACAAAAAAATGGACTTTTTCGACACAGCGTTCGGGATAGGGGAAAGACCAGAATTATTAAGATTTGATATTTTCTCTATAATATTGTAGAGATGGCATATGAAAGCGAAACGCGAATATTCCAGCGTATATAAAGGCATGGCGCTGATTGCCGATCCAATATACCACTATGCCTCTTTTACCGTGCCGACGTCTGATTTCCCTTCGGAAAAGACGGAGAAGGAAATTATCGATTCTCCCTGGGTTCAGAGACTGCGTCGTATTTACCAGCTTCAGAGCGCCAGGTGGGTCTATCCGGCCGCCGAGCACACCCGTTTCCAGCACTCCCTCGGCACCATGCACATGGCCGGGGAATTTGGAAAACATCTTTACCCCAGCCTGCGCGAGGTATGCAGGGATGTCCCTTCTTTAAACTACGTAGAGGAACTCCTCAGGATAGCGGGGCTTCTTCACGATGTGGGGCATGGTCCCTACGGCCATTTCTTTGACGACAATTTTCTCGGCAGGTATAACCTGAACCATGAAGTTCTTGGGCAACTGATAATCACCAGGAAATTGGGCAGAATCATAAGCAATATCGGGAGAAGTCCGACCGGTTCTTTTACTGATGATGAACGGCTGGATCCGAAGCAGGTTGCTCTTTTAATGAAGATGCCAGCCGTAAGCGACGTTAAGCACCCGAGATGGCTGCAGCTTCTGCGGCAGCTCTTTTCCGGCATTTACACCGTGGATAATCTTGATTATGTCCAAAGAGACGCATATATGACCGGGTTTTCCCTGGATATTGTTGATATTGCGAGACTGCGTTTTTATACTTTCTTTACCGGAAACGGCCTTACCCTTCATCAGGCCGGTATTTCCGCCCTGAGCCGTTTTCTGAATGCCAGACTGAACCTCTATACAAACGTATATTTTCATAGAACCACCAGGGCGCTTGATCTGCATCTGCGGGAAATATTTCATGATACCATGAACATCATTTTTCCGAAAAACCCTCTCGAGGCCCTGGATGATTATCAGAATCTTGACGAATGGCATTTGTTTCATGAAGTCCAAAAGTGGGGGGAAGACAGTGATCCGAAGAAGAGAAAGCTTGGCCAGGAATGGGCGAAACTCCACAACCGGGAGGTTCAGTGGAAAATGTCCTTTTCCGCTGAAATTTCCATAGCTCAAATCCCCCGAGGCGTCGCTTTTTCACGCGCTAAAGATTATGAAGATCGTGTCCGGGAGTATCTTCCCAAATCTCTGAAGAAATTAAAATTTTGCGTTGACCTGGCCACACAGGATCCACGTCCGCTTAATCCTATGGCGGAAACGGAAAAAAGGATAAATATCTTTAACCCTGCTACCGGGCAAACTTCGCCGGAGCCCTTGCGGGATATATACAGGTTTATACCCGCCAGAGTCGTGCACTTTCGGGTATTTTCACTGAGTCACGATCATGATGAAGAGCTTACAAAAGCCGCGGAAAAGGTTTTAGGCAACCTGGAGGATGGAGTGAAAACCAACATTTGACGGCTTGGTAAAAAGCATTAAAAATTCCCCTTCAGTCCCCTTTACAAAGGGGCATCCTTACCACAGGTATTCAGGAAGATGATGATGGAACATGAAACCACGGATCTGACACTCTTTGTACGCACCTCCACGGAAGACGTTTCCCGGTGGAACCCTCAGCGGATCGTAGATGCCCTTATTCGCGAGACCGACATAGATGTGGCTACGGCGGAAGAAATCAGCAGGGAAGTGGAAAAACAGATTTTATCATCGGGAATCAGCTTGCTGACAGCCCCCCTAATCAGGGAACTCGTAGGCGCAAAGCTTATCGAGAGAGGCCTTGAACAGGCAAGAAAGAGACACGCCCGTCTCGGATTTCCCTTATATGATGTGAGTCAGCTCATTTTGCTGGAGAACAGGGAAAACGCAAATCTTCCCCACAGCCCCGAAGGGACAAATCTGATACTCGCCGAAGGAATAAAAAGGGAATATGCCTTACTGGATGTATTTTCACCCGATGTGGCGGAAGGGCACATAATTGGAGATATTCATCTGCATGGCCTTGGGTACGTCGATCGGCCTTACAGCTCCTGTCAGTCACTTGAATACTTAAAGAAATACGGGCTGAACCTTCCCCATGCCATGACAGTGGCAAAACCGGCAAAACATGCGGAGGTCCTTCTCGCCCACATGGTAAGATTCAGCAGCACCCTTCAGGGACATTTTGCCGGGGTGATTGCCTGGGATGCAGTAAATTTCTCCTTCGCTCCCTATCTTTCGGCCATGGATGACAAAGAGGTCCGGCAGTTCGCCCAGATGCTCATCTACGAATTTTCCCAGTTGACATCGGCGCGCGGCGGGCAATCCATGTTCACGGACATCCACCTTTATTGGGAGGCGCCCCGGCATCTTGAGGGTCATTATGTCATCGGGACGGGAGGCGAGGTTACCAATAACACCTATCGGGATTGTCTGACCGATGCCCAGCGCTTTGCCTGGGCGATAATGGAGGTATTCAAAAAAGGCGATGCCAGGGGGATGCCTTTCATTTTTCCCAGGCCCCTTGTTCACATCGGTAAAGCGTTTTTTCAAACGGCTGGACACGAGGCATTTCTCAGGCAGATATGCGAAGTGGCCGGGGAGAAAGGCAACACCTGCTTTGTTTTTGACCGGAGCAGTTGGATAAGAAATTCATGCTGTTCCATAAATACTGAGGAAGAAGAAGGTACTTTTAACGATGTTCGGGGCTCCTGGGAACGGCGTAGTTTTGCCATCCAGAATGTGAGTCTGAACCTGCCGCGCCTGGGTTATAAGGCCCACGGCGATAATCGGCGATTATTAAACCTGATAAGTGAGTACATGGAGCTGTCAGCTAAAGCTCATTTGCAGAAGAGAGATTTTATGGAAAAGCTTTTGTCCTACGGAGATTCAGGGCCGCTGGCCATGCTTACCACGAGGAATGACGGATATCCCTATCTAAAAATGAACAAAGCCGTCTACCTGCTGGGCATGACGGGACTAAATGAGCTTGTCCACATTCACATAGGCAAGGAATTGCACCATCCGGCGGCCCTTGAATTCGGGCTTAAGGTGGTTGCCCATATGCAGGCGGAAGCGGAAAAACTGAGCCGCCGGCACAAAATGCGTTTTCTTCTGGAACAGACACCTGCGGAAACTACGGCCTATCGTTTTGCCCGTCTTGATCTCAAGTATTTTTCTCCCGAAGCCGGGCATTTCGTAAAAGGTAATCTTTCCGGAGGGGAGGTTTATTATACCAATTCCACGCAACTGCCCGTTTCGGCCCAGGTGGATCCGATGGATCGGGCAAAAAAAGAAGGGATGTTCCACCCCTTGATAAGAGGAGGGGTAATGACCAACCTATGGCTTGGCAATTACCTGCCTAAGCCGGAAAAGCTTGCCGATTTTGTTTCCCATGTATTCCATGACACCCTTAATGATCAGCTTGTGTTTTCTCCCGAATTTATCAACTGTGCCGCCTGCGGCCAGACCTCACGGGGACTGAAGGGCGCCTGTCCCATATGCGGCGAAAAAGATCCCGAAGGGATCGCCCGGATTGCCCAATATTTCAGCGGGATATCGGGCTGGAACAAGGGCAAACTGGCGGAACTCCGTGACAGGGGAAAACATATGGATATGACAGGGCTGTAATTTCTTTCCCTCGACTATTCCAGAGAAAGTCAAGTTCCTTAAGTTCTGACGTACCCATCCCCTTCCTTTGCTTTTCCATAAATTTATCAGCCCTCCTGCCTATGACCTCCTGCCCTTGACACGGGGAGAAATGGTAAATATATTACGCCGGAATTTTATAGGTTCGTAATAACTCCCATGCCCGGGGTGGGCACAACGAAGGATGTAAATCACCCCCACCCCTCCCTCCCCCGTCGAGGGGGAGGGATACAGGGAGGGGGCATTTTCATATAAAGCAGACGGAAATACTGGCGCCCCTATGGAAGATAACATCGTAAGATCTTTTAAAGAAAGTAGCCAGCTTAATGAGGTTTTTGTAAACGAAAATCTGCTGAAGATAGTCGAGATAGTTGATGCGCTGACTTTGGCCTTGAAAAGGAGAAATAAAATCCTAATTTTTGGGAATGGGGGATCGGCTGCCGATGCCCAGCACCTCGCTGCTGAATTCGTCAACAGGTTCATGATTGAAAGGCCGCCTCTTGCCGCCATGGCCCTCAGCACGGATACATCCGTCATTACCAGTATCGGCAATGATTATGATTTTTCTGAGATATTCAGTAAGCAGATCAGAGCGTTGGGACAGGAAGGGGACGTAGCCTGGGGTATCAGCACCAGTGGTAATTCCCCTAATGTGGTAAAAGCCGTGGAGACGGCAAATAAGCTGAAGCTTGTCACCATTGGCTTAACGGGAAAGGATGGGGGTGCAATTGCCGGAATGGTTGATTATTGGCTGAACGTTTCTTCCAACAGCACGCCCCGCATACAGGAAGTGCATATTACAGTGGGCCATGTAATCTGCGAAATGGTGGATTTTAAGCTTTTTCAAAGGCCTGAAACAAAATAGTTAATAGAGAGGTGTTAATCGTCTGAGATGATTAAGAAAACAAAAAAAGACCCGGCAGAACAGGAAATACAGGCTGATGACGGGCTTTCGGGCGAAATAAAAGGCGACGATCTTTCGGCCAGGCTTGAGGAAGCGGAAAAGAGGGCAACGGAAAATTACGACAAGTACCTGCGGGCTGTGGCAGAACTGGATAACTATAAAAAGCGCGCCATTAAAGAAAAGGCCGACGCTATAGCATATGGCAATGAAACACTTATCAGGGATGTATTGCCCATTATAGACAGCCTTGACAGGGCGACGGAACATGCCTGCAACTCTTCTGACCTTGAGGCGTTTAAGGATGGGTTTAAATTGGTAAAGGAGCAACTGCTCTGCTGTCTTGGAAAGCATGGCGTGGAGAAGATAGAATCGGTCGGCACGGATTTTGATCCCAACCTGCATGATGCCCTTTTGCAGGTGGAAAGCGAAGAGCATGGAAACAGCAAGGTTGTTGAGGAATTTGAAAAGGGTTATCTTCTGAAAGGCAGGTTGTTGAAGCCGGCAAAGGTATCGGTGGGGAGAGATCCTAAAAAAAATAATAATTAGATTGATTTAAGCACTAATAAGTTATGAAGGAGGAATAATTATCATGGGGAAGATTATCGGGATAGATTTAGGAACGACAAATTCTTGCGTCGCCATTATGGAAGGTGGCGACCCCGTTGTCATAGCCAATCAGGAAGGAAACAGAACCACACCTTCCATGGTTGCCTTTACGGAAAGCGGAGAAAGGCTCGTCGGGCAGGTTGCAAAAAGACAGGCCATAACCAACTCCGAGAACACCGTATATGCCGTTAAGAGGCTTATCGGCAGGAAATACGCATCCAAGGAAGTTCAGTACGACATAAAGGTCAGCCCTTTCAAGATTACGGAGGCGAAAAACGGCGATGCCCAGCTTACCGTAA
>DATESZ010000204.1:0-4058 GCA_035283845.1 Syntrophales bacterium
CGTCTGGTTTGAATACAAAGTCCAGGAAGCCTTAACGGAAGCTAAAGGGTTTGATCTGCTCGCTATGGGGCGTCCGGAAGGCGCGGGGTGTTACTGTGCCGCCAATACCCTTGCCAGAAAATATATAGATTTGCTTACGGAAAATTATCCCTATATTGTTATTGACAATGAGGCGGGAATGGAGCATTTCAGTCGCCTGACGACAAGAGATGTGGACCTGCTTTTTATCCTGTCCGATGCGAGCCGCCGCGGCATCATTACGGCGGCCAGGATTCGCGATCTCATAAGGGAGCTTAAACTGAATATCTCAAAGGATGTGCTGGTCTTAAACCGCATGAACGGAAGCCTTGAGGAAGATATACGGGAAGGACTCAGGCAAAACCATCTGGATCTGGCGGGGATCATACCTGCAGATGAGGAGATATACCGCTGCGATATCAATGGAATTCCGACATTCCGGCTTCCCACTTCCGTGCCGGCAGTTCAGGCGGCATGGGGTATTTTTGATCAGTTCATCATATGAAGTTGGCACTTGCATCACCAGGTGTTTCATGGTGATAAAGAAAGGAGACGGGAAAGATGACGGCTAAATTAATCAGTGGCAATGAGATTGCCCGGCAGATTCGGGAAGAGTTAAAGCTGGAAGTGACGCAGCTCAAAGAAAAATACAATGTTGTCCCCGGCCTGGTGACTGTCCTGATAGGACAAAACCCAGCCTCCATAAGTTACGTAACTGCCAAGCAGAAGACGTCCAAAGAATTGGGATTTTATTCTATTCAAGACAATCAGCCGGAAAATATCACGGAAGAAGATCTGCTTTTCCTGATTGGGAAGTATAATAAAGACCCCCAGATTCACGGAATCCTGGTACAACTTCCCTTGCCTAAGCATATCAACGAAACAAAGATTCTCTATGCCATAGATCCCCGAAAGGATGTGGACGGATTTCATCCGGTGAACGTGGGTAAGCTAATGATCGGCGAAGCCGATTATCTGCCATGTACGCCGGCCGGCATCCAGCAGCTCCTTATACGCACCGGCGTAGAAACGAGTGGCGCCGAGGTTGTGGTAGTCGGCCGCTCCAACATCGTGGGTAAACCCATTGCCAATATTCTTCTGCAAAAACAGAAAGGCGCCAATGCTACCGTTACCATCTGCCATACCGGTTCAAAAGACATTGCCTTTCATACCAGAAGGGCGGATATTCTTATCGTGGCCGCCGGCAAACCAAATGCCATAACGGCGGATATGGTCAAGGAAGGCGCTGTTGTCATTGACGTAGGGGTGAACAGGATCGGAATGACCCCGGAGGGTAAGGCCAAGCTCTGTGGTGATGTGGATTTCGAGAATGTCAAGGAAAAGGCAGGAGCTATAACCCCTGTCCCCGGCGGTGTAGGTCCCATGACCATTACGATGTTGATGATGAATACCGTGAAGGCGGCTAAACTTGCCGGTGGAATAAGCACCTAAGGTCTAATTTTTTTTATAAGGATATAGTAAGATTAGGGAAAGGAGGAAATGAGCGTGTCCGAACAACAATTGGAAGAAAAAACCTCTTTTGATGGGAAAAAGGTAAAGGTAATAGGCCCGACGTATGAAAAAGGGAAACCCGAATGCGCCGCTAACTGGCGGGAAAAGCTGAAGAGTAGAGAAGATATACTCGCTTACCTTAAAGTTATGGTTCGCTAAATTATCAGCGTTGAATATGAAGGAGAGTAAATTCAGAAACTAACAGGGGTTTACGCTCCATTTCAGCGTCTGTCTATTTCAGAAGGAGGAGAAAATAATGACATTTGCAATACCAAAAGCTACATATACGGGAAAGATTAAGGAAGTAGTGTTGGGGAAAGGTGTAAAAGCGTTGACTGTAGGAGGAGAGTCCTCATGCCCGTTTCATCTTTTTGAAGGAGAGATGCCTCATCCTCCGCGGATTGCCATAGAAGTTTACGATGCCACACCGGACGATTGGGCAGATGCGGTTTTAGCGCCTTACCGGGAGGTGGTTAATGATCCGGTTGCCTGGGCTAAAAAGGCCGTTGATGTATATGGCGCCGACCTGATTGCCCTGCAGCTTATCAGTACGGATCCAAACGGTCTCAATAAGCCCAGTGATGAAGCTGCTGAGACGGCCAAAAAGGTTGCGGCTTCGGTAGCTGTTCCCGTTATTGTCTATGGGAGCGGCAACCCCGATAAGGATGCTGAATTGCTTCGTAAAGTCTCAGAGGCATGCGACGGGATGAATCTTGTCATAGGACCGGTTGTAGAGGACAATTACAAGCAGGTAGGAGCTGGGGCCATTGCTTACAAACATACCGTGGCAGCCAATAGTCCGATAGACATTAACCTTGCTAAACAACTCAATATCCTGTTGGGCAATCTTGGCGTTCCCGATGGACAGCTCATCGTTGATCCCACCACAGGCGGTCTGGGCTACGGTATTGAGTATACCTACTCCGTCATGGAACGCGACCGTATGGCTGCTCTTACGCAACAGGATGAGAGATTGCAGTTTCCCATCATTTGCAATCTGGCTAAAGAGGTCTGGAAAACGAAAGAGGCTAAGATAGAGACTTCTTCTCTTATGGGAGATGCCGCAAAAAGGGGAATCGTCATGGAGGCAGTTACCGCCCAACTGCTGTTGCTGGCGGGGGCGGATGTGCTGGTGATGAGGCATCCGGAGGCGATCGGACTTGTTCGTGGTATGATAAGCGATCTTATGGCTTAGTGAAAGCACTAACCATATTTGGGAAGGATGAGAAGGAGGAACTAATGACAGATCTGGAAAAGAAAAGTATCGATCGGGCGACAATAACAATGCTGCAGAAAGCAAAAGCCGACGATTGCGAAACAATATTTGATCGGGCGGAAGCCATGAAACCATGCCCCATCGGGGCGGAGGGAAGTTGTTGTAAGAACTGCGCTATGGGGCCCTGTCGCGTACCGGCGCCCAAGAAGAAAGACGGTCTGCCCAAGGTAAAACGCATGGGGCTCTGCGGTGCAACGGCGGAAACAATTTCCGCCCGCAATTTTGCCCGCATGGTGGCAGTGGGAACTGCGTCTCACTCTGACCACGCCCGCGGTATTGCCCGGGTGTTTCTGGCAACGGCTAAAGGGAAAATACCCGAATTTTCCATTAAGGATGAACAGAAACTTTATCAGGTTGCCATGGATTTTGACGTGGAAATAGCCGATAAATCCGTCCAGGAGATTGCCATTGAAGTGGGGAAGAAGGCCCTGGAGGAGTTTGGTCGCCAGGAAGGGGAGGTCAGTTTTGTAAAAAGAGCGCCCCTGAAAAGGCAGGAGCTATGGAGAAAGTTAGGAATAGCGCCGCGTGGCATTGACATGGAGGTGGTGGAGCTATTGCATCGCACCCATATGGGCGTTGATCAGGACTACCAAAGCCTGCTTCTTTCTGCGGCCCGCTGCGCCTTAGCCGATGGTTGGGGTGGTTCCATGATTTCCACGGATCTTCAAGATATACTATTTGGGAATCCCGTACCTGTCCTTGGCCAGATTAATCTCGGCGTCCTGAAAAAAGATGAGGTTAACGTCGTCGTTCATGGCCACGAGCCGCTTCTTCCTGAGGTGCTTGTGGGGGTGGTAAAAGATCCTGAGATACAAAGAGCCGCCCTGGCTGCGGGTGCAAAGGGGATCAACCTGGTAGGCATGTGCTGCTCTGCCAATGAAATATTAATGCGTCATGGCATACCGGTGGCGGGAAACTTCCTCCAGCAGGAACTGGCGATTGTTACCGGGGCCGTGGATGCCATGGTGGTTGATGTTCAGTGCGAAATGCAATCGCTCGCTCAGGTGGCAAAATGTTATCACACAAAACTCATTACTACCTCTCCCAAGGCCAAGATCGAAGGGGCGTTGCATATCGAGTTCGATGAACATCGTGCCGGCGCCGTGGCCAAAAAGATATTGATGGAGGCTATCGATAATTATAAGAACAGGAAGCCCAATATACAGATACCTGATGAGACAATGGATCAGGTAGTAGGATTCAGCCAGGAAACGATCAACTATCTGTTGGGCGGGATTTTCCGGGCATCCTA
>DATESZ010000205.1:0-8035 GCA_035283845.1 Syntrophales bacterium
GCATAATCGGGGGACACAATACTGATTATTTGGGGAATCTCCAGAGGGATAGTTATTCTAAATGTTGACGGGAAAAAGCCCTCATCTCTATATCATCGCCGGACCTAATGGTTAGAGAAATACCGCCTTTGTCCGGAGTTCCTTCCCTATTATGCGGATTGCAACAACCGAAGACCAGTGATAATAAATAGGCACTGGCGCTATTATACCAGCACAATTAAGGAGGCGCAGTATGCTGACCCGATTGAAAGTAAACGGTTTCAAGAACCTCGTTGACATAGATGTTCGATTCGGTCCTTTTACCTGTATCGCGGGAGCCAACGGGGTGGGAAAATCAAACCTGTTCGATGCGATAATTTTTTTGAGCGCTCTTGCAGAAAAACCTTTACTCGATGCTGCAAAATCAGTGCGCGACGAGGAAGGACGCTCCTCGGACATACACAGTCTCTTTCATCGTGTCGGCAACACCTATGATGAGGAAATGACTTTCGAGGTGGAGATGATCGTCCCTGAAAAGGGATTTGATGACCTCGGCCAATCGGCAAAGGCAAAAATCACCTTTCTTCGCTATCGGTTAAAAATTGGTTTCCATGCCGATAAAGCGGGAGGCCTGGAACTCCTTTTCGAAGAACTAAAACATCTCAAGCTTGGTGAGGCATCCAAACATCTTCTTTTCGATCATAAGGCAGCCAGTTGGCGTAAAAGTGCTGTAATAGGCAGAAGGAGCGGTATTGCATTCATCTCAACAGCATTAGAAGAAAAAGAGCGAATCATAAAACTTCATGCCGATGGAGAAGGGGGCGGCAGATCAAGATCGATACTTGCCGCAAACCTGCCGAGAACTGTGCTCTCAACCGTTAACGCCGCCGAGAATCCGACTGCGTTGATGGCAAAGAGGGAAATGCAATCATGGCGGTTGTTGCAGCTTGAACCGGTCGCATTACGCAAGCCCGACGAAATAACAGCTCCGACAAAGATGGGGGCGAATGGGGCACACATGGCCGCAACTCTTTACCATCTGCCGAAAATAAAACAAACCATTGAACCGGAAGGCGTTGAACGGGACGGAACAGATATTTTATCTACAAGAGTTTATGCTCAGTTGTCCAATCGTCTTACCGAGTTGATCGATGACGTGCGTGACGTATCCGTTGATTATGATGAAAAACGGGAGCTTCTGACTGTGATGCTAACGGGAAGGGACGGAACTCCCCATTCCGCCCGCTCGCTTTCCGACGGGACACTACGATTTCTCGCTTTGGGTGTCCTGGAACTGGACACGGAAAGCTCAGGTCTAATCTGCCTGGAAGAGCCGGAGAACGGCATCCACCCGGAGCGTATCCCGGCAATGTTGAATCTATTGGGGGATATTGCCACCGATGTCGATGAACCCATAGGACCGGACAATCCACTCCGACAAGTGATCATCAACACCCATTCCCCTGCCGTAGTGGCGCAGATACTCGATGAAAGTCTACTTGTTGCCGAACGTACCGAAATGATAAAAAACGGCATACGATTCAAAGCGGCCCGTTTTTGCTGCCTTCCCGATAACTGGAGGCTCAAGGCGATGGAGAAGCCCCATACCGTTTCCAGGGGTGAACTGTTGGCGTATCTTAATCCG
Organism: Syntrophales bacterium; assembly: GCA_035283845.1. Classification (GTDB taxonomy): domain Bacteria; phylum Desulfobacterota; class Syntrophia; order Syntrophales; family JACQWR01; genus DATESZ01. The sequence continues at coordinate 1,625 of DATESZ010000205.1, forward strand.
GTCGCGCTTACAACGCCGGAACCGTTTTATGGAACGATGCGCAAAAAAGTCGGCAACACCAGAAAACAGAGGGTGATTGATCGTAACGACATGCGGCAGATGCTTCCCTTCCTGGAGGGGACACAATGAGCAGAATCAGCTACGTGTTACTTTCCGATGGTAGCTCGGACAAAATGCTCATGCCGATTCTCGACTGGCTGTTGCACCGCCAATGTCCGAATTACGCCATCGATCCCAAATGGGCCGACCTGCGCAGGCTTCCACATCCACCGAGAGAGTTGATAGAAAAAATCAGGATGACGCTGGAGCTGTATGAACCTGATCTTCTCTTCATCCATCGCGACGCTGAAAATCAACCTTTTGAGTCTCGGCGAAAGGAGATTACGGGCGCGCTTGCAGGAAAAACCAGCCCTCCTGCTGTCTGTGTAATCCCCGTGCGGATGCAAGAAGCATGGCTCCTTATTGATGAAAAGGCAATTCGTAAAGCGGCAGGCAATCCAAATGGCAGAATGCCTCTGCGGCTGCCGGCAATCGATACTGTCGAATCTCTTCCTGACCCGAAGGAGCTCCTCTTCTCTCTGATTCGAGAGGCGAGCGGGCTTTCGGGGACCCGCTTGAAAAAGCAGAAACCGGAAAAACATGCACATCTGGTTTCGCAGTTCATTGATGACTTCGAATTGTTACAGACACTTTCAGCCTTCCGAGCGCTTGAAGTGGAATTGACAACGGTTATTCAGATAAAAGGATGGCATAATCAATGAATAAACAGACGCGTAAAAGCAGGGAAGATGTGCATGATCTTCCTTAATGGCGTTGAAAGAGGCAGTTGCCGAGACCCTCTGGCCGAGCACAAGCTACAGGGAAATCCCATTGCTGTCTGGCGGAATGGCAAGGCCGTCTGGATACCGCCGGAAGAAATCGTCGTACCGGAAATATAACCTGATCACGGCTGTAAACCGGGGATGATCCCTCTATAAAAGGAGGGGACATTGTTTGTCTACAAAAGGTGTCTAAGACTCGCAATGTTAAACGACTTGTGCAATAATGTGATTAAGGACAGAGGGCATGTTTAGACCCCGTGTATATGTGGATACATCTGTAATAGGTGGCTGCCTTGATGATGAATTCAAGGATTATTCGACGCTGTTGTTTAAGGAATTCATTTCAGGCAAAAAAAGGATCGTAGTTTCAGACGTGGTATTATTTGAACTTGAGGGTGCACCTGAAGTCGTAAAAGACGTTTTACATGGCATCCCACAGGGCAGCATTGAATATGTTTTTCTCAATGAAGAGTCGTTATCACTTGCCGGTAATTATCTAAAGGAAGACGTGATCGCAGAGAACAGCCTTGCTGATGCACGACACATAGCGATTGCCACAATAGAGAGGGTGGATGTTCTGGTAAGCTGGAATTTTAAGCATATTGTGAATCTGAATCGTATTCATTTGATAAACTCTGTAAATCTCAAGCTGGGATATCCCTTGATCGAGATCAGAAGCCCACTAGAGGTTATTTATGAAATATAAAAATATTGACGCCGTTGTAATGAAACGCAAATTGCAAAAAGCGGCGGACAAGAAATTATCTACTCTCTCCGAGAAAGAGCAGCTTGAACTTTTGTTCCAAAAATTCGGACACTTGAGGAAGCCCGCGAAGGTCAAGCAGGTTGGCTGAAACCGGAAGGGAACAAACGCGGAAGGCGTTATTTTTCAGGTGGTTGAGTTAGCGAGCAGCCTCATGTGACATCGAGCAGCTTCATTGAACTTCAGCTTGACATGAGGTTGCTCGATATGGAGTGCAGGAGATGGATATCAAAACCATTCAACGCTCCGATTCCTGTTATCCCGCCTCTCTGGAAACCTATCTTGGCAGGCAGGCGCCGGAATCCATCTTTGCCCACGGTAATCTGCACATCCTTCAGGAGAGCATGTTGGCGCTCTTCTGTTCCGTAAAATGCCCGGGCAATCTGATCATACAAACCTACGACCTGGTCCGGCATCTGCGCGATACCGGGGCGACGGTCATCAGCGGCTTCCATTCCCCGATGGAAAAGGAATGCCTGGCATTACTGCTGCGGGGGAAGCAACCCGTTATCTGGTGCCGGGCCAAACGGCTGATGGCTGGCGACATGCCAAAGGTGTACGTCGAGTCGCTGGCTGCCGGTCGGCTGCTGATATTGTCTCCATTTGGGGAAGTGATCAAACGGCCCACCCAGGAGAGCGCCAGTATCCGTAATGAATGCGCGGCAGCACTCGCCGACAGGGTATTTGTTGCCTATGCTGCTCCTGGAGGTAAAACTGAAGCCTTTTGCCGTAAGGTCCTCACATGGGGAAAATCTCTCTCCACATTCGATAGCCCAGAAAACACCCGGCTTCTTGCCACTGGCGCCCAGCCCTACAAAGGGTCGTTGGTGAAACTCAATTCGCCTTAAAATATTCCCGCCTTTTAGCGGACATCAACTTTTTTTAAGGTGTGACCATAGACTGTTAAAGCGAATTTTATTGCCAGCTCCATGATTGTTTCTATTTCAGTTATTGAAAAATTAGACTTGGTATCGTGTCTTTCGACTGTAATTGAAAAACCACCCGCGGCATTATAACTGTGCATTCTATCCGAAGCAGGAAATCTGCTTTCAGGCTTCCCTGCATAATTAATTGCGGTCGTATCAACAAGCTCATCAATGGATGAATTTATAATCTCAAACCTTTCGTTAGTTAATTTGGCGGTCAATTCATTGAGAAGATAGGAGACTTTTTTGTAGGGTCGAATAGTTTCAAAAGCAAACCAAAAAGTGATCCTTTTATTTTTTGTAATAGGAGACATATCTGGATCAGAAATAATTTTGCCTATATGACCAAGGCTTCTTGCCTTGCTATCAATATCCCCATAAAATCGCATGCCAAAAGCGTTAACATGTTCTCCGCTCGAACCAAACTTTATTTTCAATACATTCATGGTGCTTTGAGACCCTGCATAGAATCGGCTATTAATGGAAGCATAGGAAGGTTTTTCTTGCTTGTCAAGGAAATAAGGAACAGGAATGAAGGAAATATTGGCCACAAAATGTGGGGTTGGATTTGCGGGTCACGCGCGCCGTAGAAGTATGCAGAACCGTGTCCACGGCGGTCATAAGGATAGGTACGACAACTGTGGCCATCTGGAGATATCATGTAACTCCTGCCGGAACCGGCACTGCCCAAAATGTCAGACTTTGAGGTATGATTATCTTTTCTAAAATCATCTTTCCTTTTAGGGTGATTGCAGCTATCGTATTTTTTATAATTCTTTTTCGGAAAGACATTGACCATGACCCTCAGATATGCTCACCCTGCTCCTTCCCAGAAAGTCAAGGCCGTTGATATTCTTGACCAGGCTTTGAACAATTCGCCTACTTCACAATTACTTCACAAAAAAGAAGGGGCCGTAAATGAATAACACTTGCAACCCCTTTACTTACTTATCTATTATTTGGAGGCGGCAATGAGACTCGAACTCATGAATAACGGTTTTGCAGACCGCTGCCTTAGCCACTTGGCTATGCCGCCGGGTAATTATTTATTTTGGAGCGGGCGAACGGACTTGAACCGTCGACGTCCACCTTGGCAAGGTGGCACTCTACCGCTGAGTTACGCCCGCTCTGTTTTCGGCGGCGACTATAACAAATACTGTCTTTTTGTCAACATGAATTTTGACGACACCGTCGTCTTTAAATTTACAGTTTTTTGCTTTTGCGGGAGCTGGTATATTACTTTTTTTTGGCATAGCGATAGAACATGAGAAGATAATCAACTCCGGAATGGATCGTAAGCCATAGCGAAATATAGAGGATAACCATACCCACAATATGGGCGTCTGCCCCGATGAAGGGATAATGGATCATAAGCGCCGATATGGCAAAAATCTGGCATAGGGTTTTCCGCTTTCCCAGTTTACTGGCATCAATAATCATGCCTTCGGAAGTGGCAATGGTTCTGATGCCGTCAACGATGAAATCCCTTATGATAATAAGCGATACAATCCATGCAGGTATGCGATCGATAGGTATCATGAGAATCATCGCCGTATTGACAATAATCTTGTCGGTGATTGGGTCTAATAATTTCCCAATATTGGTAACTATATGATACTTCCTGGCCACATAACCGTCCAAAAGATCGGTCAGAGCCGCCATAATAAACAATATGGCAATGATCAGACTCCACATGCGACCCGGGTCAGAAAGAAGAAAGAAGAGAACGGGTATGATGCCTACCCTGAGCATGGTTATACTGTTTGGCAGGTTGAGAATTAGCCTCTGATTCTCCTTTGCCGTCAGTCTGTTAAGAAAGTTCTTTAAATATTCAATCATCATGCTGACAAAAAAAATAAAGAGTTAACGGGGAACCTTTTTCCAGTCTGACAGAAAGGATTCAACACCTTTATCCGTCAGGGGATGATTTGCCATCTGGTTGATGATCTTAAAGGGAATGGTGGCAATATGCGCTCCCATGAGAGCAGCTTCCAGAACGTGACGCGGATGCCTCACACTGGCGACGATTACCTCCGTTTCCATACCGTAATTTTGAAAAACAGTCAGAATCTGATCTACGATTTCCATACCGTCATGGGATATGTCATCGAGTCTTCCCACGAAGGGGCTTACATAGGCTGCGCCGGCTTTTGCCGCCATAAGCGCCTGGAGCGGGGAAAAAATCAGGGTTTGATTTACCGCTATGCCTTCAGCAGCAAAAATCCTTGTAGCCTTCAGACCTTCTGTCGTAAGCGGTACTTTTATGACCACATTTTTCCCAAGGGTGGCCAGCTTTCGCCCTTCTTCAACCATGCCGGTGACTTCTATACTGAGCACCTCGAGACTGACAGGACCATCAACTACAGCGAGAATTTCCCTGATCACTTCATCAAATCTCTTGTTTTCTTTCGCTATTAATGAAGGATTGGTGGTCACGCCATCTACCATTCCCAAGTCAATGCCTTCTCTGATTTCCCCGATATTTGCCGTGTCGATAAAAAATTTCATACGACCCTCCTTCGACCCTCCTTTATGTTCCTTCCTTCTGTTTTGCCGCGTATTCTTCAAAACACTTTTTACTGCAAAAGTACAGGGTTTTACTATCAAGTGAAGCTTTATAGGCGTTGCTCATTGCGATATAAGTGTGACAAGAGGGGTCCTCAACGAGATCTTCCGCACTGGATGTCTTTCGAGGTTGCCCCGTCGCATAGCCATGCTTCGCCTCATTGCTGATAAACAACTTTTTAATTAACCGGTAGAGAAAATAGATTATTGTAAAGTAAATAAGAACACGCACCAGACCCAACTCTCTACCCCTACCCTTCTTTCAGTAATTCGACAATTCCTGTATCCTCCAGCCTGTCCAGAAGTCCTGCCACTGAAATTCCGAAAGACGGATGAATAACGCAGGAGGCAATTTCATTAAGCGGCGTAAGAACAAATCGCCTCTTGTGCAGCTCCGGATGGGGAACAATAAGATCATCCTCCTGTAAGACTTCCTGTCCGTAAAGTAGAATATCGAGATCAATGATCCGGGGGCCCCATCTTGCTGTCTTATGCCGTCCCATTCTGTTTTCGATTCCCTGCAGTTCCCGCATCAGCCTATGAGCGGTAAGAGCGGTCCGCATCTCAATCACGGCATTTATAAACCATTCCTGATCGGTAAAACCAACGGGTTCAGTCCGGTATAACGATGATCTGCGCAGGACTTTGCAACCATCTATCGCCGCAACATGTTCCGTGGCTTCCACGCAGCGGGCGACAGGACTTTCCAGATTGGAACCTATACCCACAAAACTGATAATGCCTCTTATGTCGTCAGTCAATATATTCCTCATTAAAATCGCAAAATGAGCGATTTTCATAGGGCGCCGTCAATTACTTTTCCCGCAATCCCAGTACATCCTGCATATCGTAAAGACCATTTTTCTGCTCTGCCACCCACTTTGCCGCCCTGATCGCTCCCTTGGCGAAATTATCCCGGCTATGGGCGCGATGAATAAATTCCAGTCTCTCTCCGATGCCGCAAAACATGACCGTGTGGTCTCCCACTATGTCGCCTGCTCTTACGGTCTGTATCCCTATTTCCGTTTTGGTTCTCGCGCCTATCAGACCTTTCCTGCTGAATACTCCGTCCCTTTCTATGTCCCTCCCCAGACTTCCGGCAACAACCTCGGCCATTTTCATAGCGGTGCCGCTGGGCGCATCTTTTTTCAGATTATGATGGGCTTCCATGATTTCCACATCATAATCGTCGCCAAGAATGCCGGAAGTCTGGGAAGGGACATAGAAAGGGACGGAGTATTCAGCAGGAAAGGTCTGATAGGTGCGAGAACCAAAACGGAAATAGGGATACAGACCGTAAGAGCAGGCGACATAGTGGGAGACCACACGGTCATGT
>DATESZ010000206.1:0-5307 GCA_035283845.1 Syntrophales bacterium
GTCCTTGCTGGATGAAAATCCTAACCCGAGCGAACTGGACGCGAGAAGGGCCATCTCCGGGAATCTCTGCAGGTGCACTGGATACGTGAAGATCGTCGAGGCCATCCTTGCAACGAAGGGATGAACAATAAGATCAAACTGTTCAGTCATCACAAAAGCCGGAAGCGGTTATTAAGAGGAGGGAATTATGCCATACAAAGATTTGAGAGAATTTATTGATACCATTTCAGCATATTGGAATGATATAATGGAAGAAGGACCATTTGGAGAATATCCTGATTATCAGACATCTACTAAATCACCAAAACCCGTATATCATGTGAAGGCAATAACTCATAGGAAGAACCCGGTACTGACAGCATCAAATATGGGAATGCCAATAGATGACGGCGATGTTACGACGAGTATATCTTTTGCTTCAGATGTAAGGTCTGATCTTATAAAGGCCGGTCTACCCATAACAGGCATATATATTCCACCCGAGAGCTGTGGATTTGCTGTTGTTGTCTCAACAAAGACTCCATATTCAGGGATTGCCAACAGGATAGCGAGTTGTATATGGGCAAATAAGAATGGTTCATTTTTAACAAAGGTTATTGTTGTTGAAGATGATGTGGACCCGACGGATATGAGAGAGGTCTTTCATGCATTTTCAACAGCCCATCATCCGATAAGAGGAACACATGCTCTATCAAACACACAAGGTAATCCTCTGCAGCCTCATCTATCAAATTATGATAGAACCCATGGTATTGGAGCAAGTGTGGTTTATGACTGTACATGGCCAAAGGACTGGAGCGAGGAGGAGATACCGAAGAAGGCTTCCTTTAAGGATATATATCCAAAGGAGATCCAGGAGAGGGTATTGAATAATTGGAGAGAATATGGGTTTTAGGGTTAACTTACACGCAATTTCTTAATAACTGCCTGCAAAGCGATTTTTTTCACGGCTACAGGTTACTTCAGTTTCCTGTGGTGAAAAGGTAATGCCTTCAAATCATGAAAAATCACGCAGAAAATGGGCGTACAATCTTTGGCGGATCTGGTTCGTCTGGCTGAACCGTTGAAATAATCTCTGGCTCTGATCCCTATTGGACCAAGGTCCAATATCTTTTCTACTTCCCGGTCATATATATTACGAAAAAAGCTTAACCTCACATTTGCAAAGGGTGATTTATGCCATCACAGGAAAAATTAAACATGCTTAAAACGAATGCCGTCATATCTGTTGTGGATGACGACGTATCTGTCCGCAATTCCTTGAGAAGGCTGCTCAGATCCATGGGATTTGAAGTGAGAACATTCCCTTCCGCTCTGGAGTTTCTGCATCAAGGACCTATCCATGACGATGGTTGTGTGATCGTGGATGTCCGCATGCCGGAAATGGATGGCCTCGATTTGCAGAAACGACTCGCGAACGCCGGTGTTTCACTGCCGGTCATATTTATAACGGCTTACGAAGATCAAGATGTCCGTGCACAGGCAATGGAGGGCGGCGCTCTGGCTTTTTTACAGAAGCCCTTCAGCGATACATCCTTGATGGACGCCATAGGTTTAGCTCTTGAACACAGAGATCAGCAGATATCGGGCAGTAAAGAAAATGTCAATGTGGGTAAGTAAACATATATCCAGATACCTGTCTTAACTACCTATTGGGGATAGGAGTGATTATGATGACAAGGACTATGATCTGTCTAAGGTGCGGCATCGAGGGTGAGATTGAGGTACAAGGCATGAACAGCGGCAAAACATCGTCGCTCATATTCAAGCATCTCGGGCACAATCCCTTTTCCGGTCACTTGCACTATCAATGCCCGGCGTGTGAGGTTGTTCTTCTTGTTGATCCCATGACGGTACTTGAAGGCTTGATCTCCAGGTATCCCAAGGTGGCCGCGGGAGGGGATTGGCGGGACCAAAAGTGCAAAATACCTCAGAATGAATCACTTTTGCGTAGGCTGTTTCAGAACCAGCAGACTGGATAAGGTATTATGAAAAAGAAGACAAAAACAGGCGTGCTGATAATTTCCCCGGAGACGGGCCGCCTTCCGAAAAACATGGGCCCCCTGGCCAGGTATATTTCTGGGAAGAGCGGCGGTATGGGTGAGGTAATCGCCGCCCTCTGTGAAGGACTGGGCAAAAGAGGAATCGATTGCCATCTTGCTACCCTGAATCTCAAGAAGAGATTCCAGCATGAATGCCACTTGGATGAGGAATCATGGCAATCCATCAGCCACCGTCTCGATCCGAAGCGCATACACCTGGTTAGTTCTGCCGTTCTTTCCGGCCTGGAAAGCGCCTATGAAGGGGACCCTCTCCATAACGCAGCCCTATTTCAGCGTCATATCGTAAATTCCGTCATCGGCAATGTACGAGCAAAATATAGGGGAAAGCTCATCATCCACAGCCATGACTGGATGGCGGGGGGTGTAATCACAGCCTACTCAAAACGCTGGGGATGCCCCGTTCTACATACCGTTCACAACATCCACACGGGGCTTATCGCACCGGATCTGCTCTATGGCGTGGAAATGAAGCCGCTGCACCGTTATCTCTATTATGGAAACGGAAACGGCGATGGCAAACACTGCATTGACTCCCACGCCACAGCGATCAAAAATGCCGACTTAGTCAGCTTTGTCGGGAGTTGTTTCCTGAAGGAAATAGTAGATGGTTCTTTTGCCGAAAATTCGATTTTTTCACCGGCCATTAGACAGGAAATCAAGGAAAAATACAGGCACGGAGCCACACTTGCGATTATTAATGCACCCTCACCCAAACTATATCCAGAGCGGAGCGGTAATCTGGTTGCGCCGTACGGCCCCGATGACGACATCATGGCCGCCAAGCGGGAAAATCTTGCAGCATTCCAGCAACGCGCAGGCTTAAATGTCAATCCAGAGGCCATCCTCTTCTACTGGCCCTCACGATTGGACCCTACCCAGAAAGGCATCCACCTGCTTGAGGACATTGCTCAGCGTTTTGTGATCGATCATGGCGACGCACAGATTGCCATCATTGGTGATGGAGTGGGTAACGACCGAATCCATGAGGAAATCTGCGGACGCATCGCCTGGTCCTCGGGGGGTAAGATCGTCTATCACCGTTTCAGCGAACCCTTGTCGATGCTGGGTTTTGCCGCTGCCAGCGACGTATTCGGGGCCTCACTCTATGAGCCCTGCGGCCAGATTGACCAAATCGGGAACCTGTATGGGGCGACAGCAACGAACCGGGATACGGGCGGTTACCGTGATAAAATTCAAGAGCTGACTCTGGCCATTGACGGCGCCGCTCAAGGTTCAGGTAATGGTTTTTTATTCCGTGATTACGATACCGGGGGCCTCTGGTATGGTTTGCACAAAAGCGTCGAATTCCATCGTCGTCCCGCTGAAGTACGGGAAAAACAGCTTCGGCGGATAATGAAGGAAGTCCGACAGAAGCATAGTATGGACAGAATGATCGATGAATACATCGCAGCCTATGAGCGCATCAACGGCGGGGTTCCTCTGATGTAGTAATGGCCAAGGCATCTGTTCAATCAGACAGGAGGTGCTGGAATGGAAGATTGTTTATCCACATCCCTTTGTTATCATAAGGATATTCAAGAGAAAGCAAGGATAATCAAAGATTCACAAGCATCAGCAGGCTCCGGTATTGGCAATACTGAATCGAGTGAAATAGGAGATCCTTCTCACGCCGGTGTTGAAAAGGATATTTACGCCTTGATTGATCTTTGTGTGCATCTTCTGGAATCGGAAACGAAGAAAAATGAGATATCAGGGATGCAGGGCAAACGCATAGGCCTGAACTCACAAACGACGGCAACGCGAAAGCGGTTGAGATACGCCAATACATAATAGACTGCCTTGAAGCAAAAAAATAGCATTTGCGGATGTTCGGCCAACGGCGGAAAGGGCGTTTTTAACATAAGCTGAAGTTCCATTTTTGGAAAGGAGATTGCCATTATGACCTTCTCATTTGTATGTCCCGTCCCCTGCAGTCATGAAATACGGGTTTATGCAGAAAATGACGATGATGCCTTGATTGAGCTTATGGTGGCAGGCGCTCTACGTTGTCGAAACACCAAATATCGATGCCATTGTGAAAAAGCTCAACGCGATATGCCGCCAATATCAGAGGAAAAGCTAAAACAGATTGTAAAGACATGCATGCGGGAAGAAGACGAAAAACAGGAAGGCTATAACGGTATTCTTGCTTCTTTGTATGGGTAAGTTTCTTGAAGCCGTTTTCGAATTTAGCACTAAATCCTATTGTTGTTAGCAGTGTCCAGTTGAGTTAATCCGTTCCTAATCCGTTTACCGCCTCGATCAAGAATTTACTATATTCTTTTCAGTCTGAATAGCGACTAAGGAGGATACTATGCTTGAACCAAAAGACATATTTGGAACGATGTTTTCCCGTGCCGGCATCGCTATCAACGGGCCTAATCCCTGGGATATACATATAAATGATGAACAGTTCTATACGAGGTTACTCCGAGACAATAGTCTGGGGCTTGATGAGGCCTATATGGACGGCCTCTGGCGCTGTAGACAGATTGGCGAATCCATCTACCGCATCCTGAAGGCAAAATTAGATAAAGAAACAAAGAACAGCATTAAGTTTCTCCTAAATCCTTTGGCTCAAGAATTGGGCCTTGAAGAGGATACCTTGACTGATTTGAAACGGAAAAGTATAATTTGCTCCGTTTTGGAAATATTAAATATTTGAATTCCTAAGGCATTTATGTTTGGATAATGGGCAATGCTTCACGATCGCGTATATTGGACAACGGTGATAATTACTATAAATACTTTGTAATTAGGAGGTTATGTGATGCCTGCAACTCGTTCTGACAATGACAGAAGAAGTAACAGAGACCGAAGAGTCTATAACGATCCAAATTATGAAGGGCCAGAGCAGAGAAGTGGTTTCAATAGACGATCTGGCAATGACAGGAGAAAATATCATTAACCTGTAGCATCGGGAGAAACCGGTATAGGGGGTCCAGACAAGTGGAGAAGGATTCACAGAGATAACGTCGGGAAGGGCCAACTTCCAGTAGGGACTCGTCACAACCTGCGAAGACTCTTGGTACAAGGGAAATCTGAGGCTTAGAGAGGATTTTGGTCTGGCGCATGAGCTTGAAGCAGCGATGAAGGACGGGTAACCTGGGGTACCCTGAATCGACGAAACGCATATTCAGGGACGGTTGGTTTTATCCAGGCGACATGGGCATTCTTCATGGCGGCAATGTCTTGCAGATCATCGGTCGTGTGGATGATTTGCTTAACATCGGGGGCATTAAGG
>DATESZ010000207.1:0-4640 GCA_035283845.1 Syntrophales bacterium
GGCACAAAGAAGAATGAAAATCACCCCCACCCCTCCCTCCCCCGTCGAGGGGGAGGGATAAAGGGAGGGGGGTATTTTCATATAAAGTTAATGTTTCTTCCATCAGTGCGTACGGTCAGGTCTTTAAATTTAGCGTTTTGCAGGGGACATATCGCTGATCTTCAAAAACCGACTCCGGACGATACTCAATACCTGATCCAAAGTACGATCAAAAGAAGGTTCAACCGCATCTTCATTACCCACGTGTATATGGTGAGGAAAAGTTTCCACATCCCAATCAGGGGCATTATCCCACCGCATAATCAGCTTACCGCGGCGATCCTGCCAATGATAGGAATATTTGCGGATAGAGATGCTTAAAACCGTTTCTCGGACGTAAAGAATCGTTTTGTCCGTTAATATCAGCTCGGCACGAAACCTGAGAATTTGCCCAAAATGCTCAAATTTGGAAATTTTGTAAGACGAGATGACGTCGCCGTATTTGGCGAGAAGTTTAAGCATTCCGGAGCGCCCGCAACTTATCTTCCCACCAGATCAATGCCTTACAGGCAAATTCCCAATCTTCTAGATCATTTTCTTTCTCGAAATTCTCTTTTCCTTTAACGGCATGAATATCTTTTTCATAACTGTCGAATGATTTTTTATACTTATTTTCAAAACTTTCTTTTTCAGCCCGGAACTGATCAATCTTGGACAAGGCAATCATGACCGACCAATCCTTCAGAACATCGTCAGAAGACAAATACCCGTCTTCGAAAAGTATTTCATTTATAATCGCTGTGTTTTGCATATTCACCTCCATCCATTCCCCATTTTTCCTGCGGAAAGGATTCTACCATGGGAGAAACCGAACGCGGTTCGTCCTGGGCATCGCGTTTTACTTTCCTGTTGATTGGCTTAGTCGCCATGAGATCGGGGATACTTTCTATTTTCCTGAGGTACTACGGCGCGCCGTAGTATAGAAAACTATTGATATATTTATTAACTTTAGCTTAGCGTTGTTTGATAATCACCCATCGACCTTTCTTGGTTGGTCCTTCACGCCTGATGATACCCTTTTCTTTTAATTTGTTTATATGGAACTTAACACCATCGGGTGTCAGACCGACGCGGGAGGCTATTTTCTTTTGCGTTATCGAAGAATCTTCCCGCAACAGGAGAAGGATTGCTTCTTCGGGAGTCATACCCGCTTCTTGGGTAGTTTCTTGGGTAGTGCCTCCTGGCTTCAAGCCTGCGTCAAAAGGATTAGCAAACTGAAGTTCCGAAAGTAGCGCAGGACAAGGGGATAGAGGTGCGATGGTTAGGTTTGTCCGAGGCAATCCCCGGATATAATTGAGAAAGGTTTTGCCTTTCTATTGCCATCATATTGCACCTCTATCCTCTTGTCCTGCGCAGCCTGCATATGATTGATTTTTCACGGGCAGTCCTGTCTGGGATGTTCTGCCAAGAAAGACCCGATAGGAAGGAGCCGCCCGTGAATAATTCCTTTGTGCAACAATTCTCCCAGAATATCAAGTTCAAATACAGTTGCTTTGATCGTGTCATCCTGCGAGGTTACATCCGGTGGTTGTTCTTTCCAGGCGGCGTGGTCAAGTTCCTCAGGGCGATGGGTTTCAGGAAACTTTCCAATGGTGTCATGCGCATCTTGACCGACCAGTTAAACGCCCATATCCTGAAGGTGGCCCAAGCGAAGGAGATTCCCATTCACTGGTGGCCTTCTGTGGACGGTGGCAAGGACGGCGCCAAGCAGAATTTCGTCCAGGAGAAATACGCACGGAATGACGCTGGAACCGGCGACCGCCTGTATTGTATCCTGATGGATAAAGAACCGGTAAGAACCTTTGCATGCCGGGAACTCACCTCCCAAAACGGGAAAAAATACGAAAAACTCTACGATTGCCGCAAACCGGTGAAGCAGTACTATATCTACTTCCACGACCAGCTTCTGGGAGGGCCGTGCTATCTAAAAATCTCATCCTATCTGCCCTTCCTGTGCGAATTCTATTTCAACGGCCACAACGCTATTCAGGTCCAACTGGACAAGCAGGGCGTTCATTACCGCCGCCATGACAATGCTTTCGTGAATGTGGACGATCCGGAAGCCATCCGCAAGGCTGTGGAGTCACTCCATGGCGGAGCGGTCCTCAACAGGGTCAACCACTGGATGAACCTCTTCTTCAAGTTCGATAAAGGCAAATACTCCACATGTTCCAAGTATCTCCTCCATGAATGGTATCTCTACCGAAACCACCATCAATAACCCCAAATCGCTGGGGCTCAAAAAGCCTGTCCTCTATCTCCAGGCCTGTCTATGGAAGGGTGTCGAATGCAACAACCTCTTTCCTGACTGCTGCGCCGATGTGGACGTCTCGTCCATCTCCGAGCAGGAATGCGACATCTTCACCAAGCCCGTGACCGACCCGGCAGGACGTCGCGTCAGCGCCCCCGACTTCAGAAAGGACCGCCAAATAGCTCTGGCCAAAGAACTTCTCAAACCGAAATACCAGGTTTACGGATTCAGAACGGCTGATCTGCATAAAAACCTCTCTGACCATTTCCGAAATCCTGCACAAATCCGCTATGAGATGAGCAAATTGAAGGCAAGGGGCGTGCTGAAAAAACACGATAATCAATCATTCTATGTGGTTACTCAAAAGGGCTTCTCCTGGCTGTGGCTGGAAATCTGCTCCGACAACTTCTTCAAAAACCCAATGATTGACGACCTCGTAAAAAGTCCGAAATCCCCTCCCCATTGACGGGGGAGGGTTAGGGTGGGGGTGATAAGTGGCCGTATTCTTGAATGTTATTTTCCCCATCCCTTTTATTCCCTCCCGCCAGGGGAGGGAAAAGCGACTTTTTACGAGTTCGTCAATGATTTCAAGGACCATAAAAAATGACGTCCTCCAGTTCGCTACGCAACCCTCACAAATGGAAGAAGCCTATGACTCCATACAGCAAGGATTATCTAAATTAACTCAACAACTTGCCATCACTCCTTGCTTATGAAAAAAAGAGATTTTTTCTAACGTTTTTAAAGTTAAAAGCTTAGCGTTTTACCAGAGAACGCTCAGTCCTGGGTTTTCAGGGCCGCGAGAAGAATTTCCATCTCCTGCCGATATTCCTGCAGGCGGTCGTACACCATGAGTGCGTCTGTCGCATTGTAGGTGTGCGACATGCGATTGCGCGCGGATAGCATATCCAGCCATATTTCTTCATGGTCAACCCAGTGTGCGGCGAACGCCTGTTTCAGAGAAGCCTTCGGAGATGAACAATCGCCGAGGCCCTGGTTTGTGGCGATGATGCGGATGCTTTTCCATGCCAGTTCGAAACAGAATTCGAAGTACTGAATGCAGCCTGCCTTTTCCAGATCGCTTTGCGCGGGGGATACGAGTGCGTCGGTCAGACTTTTAAGGGCCTGTTCAAAGCTGTTGATGAGGAGAGATTTATCCATATAGAGCCTCCGTATGTTTCATTGCTTCCTGACGGAATATGGGTGAAACCCGATTGAGGTCGACCCAGTCGATTCGATACAGTGTCGGAATCTCTTCGAAAAGTTCTTCCATCTCATAGAATGTCCTGAGCGGAAGGGGCGCTTCACCGAAAATTCCGACATCGAAATCGGAGCGGTCAGAGGCGCCACCCGACACCCGTGAGCCGAAAAGTACCACCCGATAGCCGCGCAAATCCGCCCCCATACGAACACATATTTTCCGGATCTCTTCCTTAACATTCATGGGGTCACCTATCTCTTTTTCACCAATGAGGGGTTCGAAACCTTTGAAAAACCGTCAATAATGTCATTTCGTCTCAACCCTCTATAGATTTAAGCGATCATTGACGATTCGCGCATTGCTTAAGCACGATAGATAAGATCACCCGCTTGTGGGATGATGTTGCGTGTGTCCACCACCGGAATGCCGAAGGCCTTAAAGTCGATATTTTTATATTGGTCATGGGCTGTGGCAATAAGCATTAGATCGAAGGCGCCGTTTATCTCAACGGACTGCCTTTGGGCATATTTGGCATATTGCCGCGTTAGGCGTATCACCGGGATATAGGGATCATTATAGGAAACTTCCGCCCCCAGTTCCTCGAGTTTCTCCATGAGGCGATAAGATGGCGATTCCCGGTCGTCATCCACGTTTGCCTTATAGGCTAATCCGAGCAGGAGTATTTTTGCACCCTTGACGGTTTTACTGTGATCGTTCAGGGCCTTCATGACCTTCAGGACGACGTAATCGGGCATGGCGGTGTTGATTTCTCCTGCCAGTTCGATGAAGCGCGTATTGAATTCAAACTCTCGTGCTTTCCAGGTCAGATAAAAGGGATCAATGGGGATGCAGTGGCCGCCGAGCCCCGGGCCGGGATAGAAGGCCTGGAAGCCGAAGGGTTTGGTCTTGGCAGCTTCGATGACCTCCCAGACGTCGATGTCCATCCTGTCGAAGAGCATCTTCAGTTCGTTGACCAGAGCGATGTTGACGGAGCGATAGATGTTTTCGAGCAGTTTTGTAGCCTCCGCCACTCTGGTTGATGATACGGGCACGGTCTTTTCGACGATGTGACCATAAAGCGCCTGGGCAACCGCGAGGCACTGCGGCGTGTAACCGCCGATGACTTTGGGAATAGTCCGCACGCAGAAA
>DATESZ010000208.1:0-6199 GCA_035283845.1 Syntrophales bacterium
GGAGCCACATGAGGACCTCATCATTAATGAGGCGCCCTTGACAGATAAATGGATTGGTCGACATGGATCCGCTATACCACAGACAGAAACGTGAGTCCAGTCAAAAAAGAAGATTACGAGACCTGAGTAGTTACGAAAAAACATTTATTCTATCCATGCTTATATTGGTAATTGGTTGTACTGCTCCGCAGATGCCTCCAGAAGTTAGGCTGGGCGAAGAACAGGAGCATAGCCTTTGGAGGTCGGGGGCTGAAGAGTATGCGCCGGTAGAATACAGCCGTTACAGGGTATCGTTTCGGAAGGCAAAAGAAGATCTGATAAAAGAAAAAACCAGATTTGTATGGTTTCAGGATTACCGGCTTGTTCAGTCTGAGTTCAGAGATGTTTTGAAAGCCGGTTATGTTTTACAGGAAAAGATTTCAGAACAAAAGAACATAAAAAAAAAGAGCACCTTCAATCAAATATCTTCGCTTAAAAACAGAATAGAAACGCTTAAGGGACTAACTGAAATTATCAATGAAGGAAGGCTTGCCAGGAAAGACCTCATCAAGGCTGAACTACTCCTGTCAGAGGCAACCAGCCGTTATGACAACAATGATTATGTAGATGCTGAAGACAAAATAAAAAATTTATCCGGATTCATAAAGGCTGCTGAAGATGCAATGCTCCCCATTCTCAACCGCTATAAGGACAGAAGTCAGATAAGAAAATGGCAGCAGATGGCGGATGAGACCATAGCTGCATCAAAAAACAGAGGCATTCCTGTAATTATTGTAAATAAGAGCAAGCGCAGCCTTGTGCTCTATAAAAACGGCGTCCCCTTCAAGACGTATAACGCCGGCCTCGGACGCAACGGTTCTCTCGATAAGCTCCGTGCCGGGGACAACTCAACCCCCGAAGGAAGATATCGGATAATAAAGAAAATATCTAAAAGCCGCTACCGTAAGGCATTATTGATAAATTACCCGAATGAGGAAGACCGGAGGAATTTCATTCGTGCCAAGAAAAATGGTCTTATTCCGGCGGGCGCCCGGATAGGCGGACTTATAGAAATACACGGCGGCGGCAAGGACAGCATGACATACGGCTGTATCGCCATGGACAACAATGCGATCGATTATATCTTCAGTCTTGTCCCTGTCGGGACACCGGTGACCATTGTCGGGGCCGTTGATTACGAAAACGGCTTTTCGTCGGCTATAGAAGGGCTCTGAAAAGATGTTTAAAAACGGGAAATTTCTTAAAATTATGATGATTTTATCCATCATATTTTTCACTTTCGAGTCTGCCGGATATTATCTCGGGACCAGGAATTTATCGTTCATTAGTAAAGGAAGCCTCAGCAGGAACAACGGCAAAGTGACTTTGAATCGGCTAATGGCAAGAAACTGGGCGCTCAGGCAAAGGTTAAAAAGCCTCACCCCCAATGAGATCTATATTGTGGTGGATACCGGCAGGAATATGCTCTATCTGAAAAAAGGGAACGGGAATATCCGCGAAGCAGTCATCTCATGCGGAAGCGGCAGCATACTGAAAGATCCGGCAGGCAAACGTCAATGGGTATTCGATACGCCGCGGGGCGAGTACCATGTGAAGACAAAATATATCGCTCCTGCATGGACAAGGCCTGACTGGGCGTTCATTGAAGAAGGCGAAGCGATACCCAAGGACCCCAGAAAAAGGATAGAGGAAGGAGTCCTCGGAGATTATGCGTTAGGTTTTGGCAACGGATATTTTATCCACGGAACGCTTTATACCAGACTGCTGGGAAGAAACGTCACGCACGGTTGCATCAGGGTCGGCGACAGGGATCTCAAGACTGTTTATACTAAAGCCTCCGTAGGCACGAGGATATATATCTTTTGATGATGCGGCTGAGGTTCATATTTCTCTTTATCGCCTTGATTGCCGGCCCGGCTTCTGCCGGTGACGACAAGGAAAGATATATCAGAGAAAACCGGCTTCTCGAAGAGGAACTTACCCTGGCCCGCAAACCCGATATCTACTTCGTTTTCAATATGAAGGAAAAAATGGCCTATATCAAGGCCATGGGGATTCACCTGAGGGAACTGCAAATTAATGACTTCCACTTCTGGGGCAGCCCTGTTTCGGGCAACATATATCGCCTGAGAAAGAAAAGTACATTCTTTAAACCCGGCAGGGAAATGATTAAGCCCGGAGAAAGCAGGGAAAAGGACAATTTCGAGATAGAAGCGCTGGAACTGACAGACATGCCATCAAGATATACTCTTGTTCTTGACGGCGGCGTAAAGATATTTATAAGACCTTCAAAGGAAGGGATTGTCTCAGAAATAGGCAACCTTTTCTATACCTCAATAAGATTTTTAATTCGCCCGATCGCCATGCTCTGGCATGCCTTGAGAGGAACGCCGTATATAGCCATAGATATTGTCCTGGATAAAAATGACGCCAGGGCCGTTTACTGGTCGCTCTCCGAAGGTTCGGGCACTATCATATATCCCCCGTGATTTTCCTGTTGCGGGATCCGATGGAGCTTACTTGATTGACACCTCATGAGAAATAAATATAGAATGGATATATGCAATTTAACATCCATGAAATAAGAGACTATTTTCCCAGGCTCTCTCTCAATAAAAAGCTTGTTGCCCTGATGCTTGTTCAGAGCCTTAGCATCATCTCCATACTCATCTTTCTCTATTATCAGACCGAAATATCGATCTATAGCGAGTTTGAAAAACAGATCGCCGATCTTTCCAGAGGCATACAGATGGGCGTAGAGGAAGTCACCAGCAGCGGCCTCCCGAATGAGAAACGCCTCCAGAATTATCTAAAAAAACTGAAAACAAAAGGCGTTAAAGAAATCTCGATCATCAGTAATTCCGACAAGATTATATCGAGCACTGACCCGCGAAATATAGGAAAGTGGATCACAAAGACCAAAAAGGAGCTCATCTTCAAGGCAGAACTTGGGGAACCCGTAATAGGCGAGGGCCAATTTTATAATGTAATTGTTCCTGTCGTTGCAAACAATAAACATTACGGGTATATACACCTTACGGTGAATACCGAGGACTTTTCGGCCCATATGCAGAAAAGACTCATCAGAAGAATTACGGCAACTGCAATAATATTTGGTATAGGGCTGCTCCTCAGCATCATCATTGCGAAGAGGTACACAAAACCCATTGAGGATGTCGTGCAGGCCGCCAGGAGCGTCGCCCTTGGCAACCTCGATCAGGAGATACGCACGGAGAGGAAAGATGAGATAGGAGAACTCGCAAAGAGTTTCAACTACATGGTCGGCAAACTTAAGGAAGAGCGCGTATTGGAGGAAAGGCTGCGCAAGGCCCAGCAACTCGCGGGTATAGGACAATTTTCGATGAGCATCGCCCATGAGATAAGGAACCCCCTCAATTTTATCAACCTTTCCATCGACCATATCCAGAAAAAATATGAACCCCATGAAGAAGGCGGGAAAGAGCAATTCGATTCACTGATTCGTAACATAAAAAATGAGATACAGCGCGTGAGCAGATTTGCCGAAAGTTTCCTTGAGTTCAGCAGACCCCTTGAGCTTAATCTCCGGAAGATGGATATGGTGAAGCTCATAGAGGACGTTCTGGAGCTTGTCAAGGCCAAGGCAGAAAAGGATAAGATCATAATAATCAAGGAATTGGGCATACTGCCAGAGCTTTATTTTGATTCTGGATTTATAAAAACCTGCCTGTACAACATAATCCTGAACGCATTCCAGGCGATGCCTGACGGCGGGAAGGTCACGATAAGGACGAGCAGGGCGGACGAAAAGTTAAGCATAGTTGTTGAAGATACAGGGGCGGGTATTTCAGCCGAGAAGATTTCGAAGATCTTCGACCCGTTTTTTACCACAAAACAGGACGGGCTCGGGATCGGTCTGGCGCTCACAAAAAGGGTTGTGGAAGAACATAAGGGCAGGATAGAATTTAAGAGCATTGAAGGCAAGGGTAGCGCCGTCACAATATCCCTGCCTTTGGATAAGGGGAAATGAATGGCGGTCATTCTTGTTGTTGACGACGAACAGCTTCAGAGGGACATAGTAAAGACCATACTCGATGATGAGGGATATGAGACTTATACGGCTGCGTCAGGCGTAGAGGCATTGAAAACCGTAAAGAAATACAATCCCGACGTCATACTTACGGACCTCAAGATGGA
This sequence comes from Syntrophales bacterium, assembly GCA_035283845.1. Taxonomy (GTDB): domain Bacteria; phylum Desulfobacterota; class Syntrophia; order Syntrophales; family JACQWR01; genus DATESZ01. The sequence continues at coordinate 4,177 of DATESZ010000208.1, forward strand.
GGGAATGGACGGCATCGAATTGCTTGACAACATTCAGAAAGACTCTCTTTCTCCTTCCCCTACCATGATAGTCGTAACCGCCCACGGGACCATATCATCCGCTGTTGAAGCGATGAAAAAAGGCGCGTTTGACTATCTGACCAAACCGCTGAACAAGGATCCCCTGTTGATGACGGTGAGGAGGGCCGTTGAGCGTACTGAGCTTCTAAAAGAAAATATTCAGCTCCAGAGGGAACTGTATGACAGGTTCAGGATCGAAGGGATAATAGGCAGGTCCGACAAGATGCAGGAGGCCGTGAATATCATGAAAAAGGTCTCCAACAGTTCCGCAACGGTCTTGATAAGGGGCGAAAGCGGCACGGGCAAGGAACTTGCTGCAAGGGCCATTCACTACAACAGTCCCAGACGGTCCAGACCATTTACTGCCCTGAACTGCGCCGCCATACCTGAAAATCTCTTCGAGAGCGAACTCTTCGGCTATGAACCTGGGGCCTTCACGGGCGCGCTGTCGCGGAAAATAGGACTGTTCGAGGCAACAAAGAACGGCACCTTATTTCTCGACGAGATCGGCGACCTGCCTCTCATGATGCAGTCAAAGCTGTTGAGAGTCCTCCAGAATAAAGAGATAAGAAGGCTCGGGGGGAAAGACCCGATAAAGGTCGATGTCAGAATCATAACCGCAACCAACAAGGACATCGAAAAGGAGCTTGCAAAAGGTAATTTCAGGGAAGAGCTTTACTACAGGCTCAAGGTTGTTACCATGGACCTTCCCCCGCTGAGGGACAGGAAAAACGACATACCGGAACTATCTGAATTTTTCATGAACAGATACAACCGCGAATTCGGAAAAAGGATAAAAGGAATAGATTCTGCCGCGATGAAAGCTCTTGTTGAATATAACTGGCCGGGCAACATCAGGCAGCTCGAATCGGTTATAGAAAGGGCGGTAATCATGAGCGATTCTGAAACCATATCATTAAGAGATATAAAAAGCGAACTCAGGTCTTCGGAGGCGGAGGTCTCATTCGATTTCGATCTTCCGGACGGCGGGATAAATTTCGAGGAGCTGGAAAAAAATCTCCTGAAAAAATCGATGATGCGGGCCAATGGCGTCATGGCCAAGGCTGCAAAGCTTCTCGGCATGAGCTATAAGACGTTCTGGTACAGATGGGAAAAATTGAACAGTGATAATCCTGCGTCAAAAGGTGAACCATTTGATCAACCGGATAATAGCTAAAATTTATGGACGCGGCGCAGGTCATTCAATAAGCATTTTCTGGAGGTCTGACTATGAGTCGTTTCGTTATACTCCCTTTCCGGTGGTAATCATGAAGTCTATCATACAGCAATCGATGCATTTTTGCAGATATCTCTATTTTCGTAGCAATAGTCAATAAATTATGCTATACGAAGTCTCAAAAATATATTAGCAAAAACAATGGCATACAAAAGGTATCGTAATATTTGACAGCCTGAACATATGACCCTGTAATCGCCGCCGGGAAAGGAGAGTCGCATTTTTCGCGCTGCAAAGTGCAAAGGCATCTTAAGAAATTGAGGATTAACTTGAGGTAGCCAGGAAGCAAGGGGTGTTTATTATCAAATGAATCTTACCAATTTGGATACAGGCAGAATAGCAATCATTGGTCCCGGAAGGCTGGGGACGTCGTTTGCCTATAAGTTCGGGAGAGATAATAAAAGGGTAACCCTGTATTATCACGCTGCGGAGATTTGCCGTGAAATAAACAAGGAACATTTAAACCCCAAGCATCTGACCAAGGACCTGGCAAGAAGGCTGGGAGGAATGGATAATGTCCCCCGACTGTCGCCGCGGGTATTTGCAACAAATGACCTGGAACGGACCGTGGATGACAACGATTTTATCTTTCTTTCCGTTACGATGGACAGGCTCCCTGAACTACTTAACTACCTTAAACCATTAATAGAAAAGAAAGCCGGCGACACCTGCCTGATCTCACCCATCAAAGGTTTGATTTCCGATGAAATCACGAAAGAATTGATC
>DATESZ010000209.1:0-11367 GCA_035283845.1 Syntrophales bacterium
CGCTGTCCCTGGTGGCGCAGATCGTCCATAGTCAGGGTAATCATTCCCGGCCGCCCTGTGCAGGGGCTCCATACGCCTGCCCGGTTCATTGTTCCCTTATTGAGGAAATCGTTCAGACTATCCGCCGTGACCTCCCAGGACTGTAAATGAGGATAGAGATCTTGAAGTTGAGATATCTTGTTGTTGAAGAAATCTTCGTCCAGAAGCCGAAAATCGACGCCGGACTGGTCTGCCCTGGGGACGGGGAGGATGGCAACGCGCCACCCTTTTTTTTTGCACAGCCAGAAGGTCTTCAGTAGGGGAATGCGCCCATAGGGTTCCAGCTTGTCACGGGCCGTCCGCGCCCAGAGATAGGCGACCGCCGGCTCGCCGTTCACGACAGGATAGCGGGACGTCAGATCGGCTCTGGCCCGTTCCAGCACCCAGCGGCCCCAGGCCCGGACATGCCAGGCCAGATCGGCATCGGGAAGGAAGATATTGTCTCTTTCTTGGACAAGGGAAAGAGAGGTTTGTTCATCAAGCAAGGGCTGACGGAGTTCAGAAAAATGGCGTTTGGCCTTGCCGCGGCGCGTTTTTACCTTGCCTGCCAGGTAGTCCTCAATGAAATCCGGCCAGCCCCTTACGAATTCGGGCAGCGGCCATCGTTTCCCTGCGAATTGACGCGGGTAGTCAAGGGTGCATTTGAGGATGAACCAGGCCACGGGGTTGAGATCGGAGGCCGTGACTTCACAGCCCAGACGCAGCGCCTCCAGAGGGATAGCCCCACCTCCGGCAAAGGGATCGAGGACGCGGGGCGGCTTGCCGCCATAGGTTTTGCGGATCATCTCCCGCAGCTCACCCAGGAAAGGGACCTTTTCCTGGCCCCAGGCAAGGACACCGCCCTCCACCGTCTCTTTTTCTTCCAGGTACGATGCGCCTTCTTCGTCGGTGGTTTTAACTTTTTTTGTTACGACCAGGCCGCCGATCTGGTCCAGCAAGGCCTGCCTTTTTTCAGGATCGCCCGGATCGGGCAGCAGGGCTGCCAGGAGAGCTGCACGGCAGGCGGCCAGCGGGCGGCGCGCCGGCCAAATGTGAAGTGTGGAGATATGGCCGTGCCGCACGTTTTTTTCATGGAGGCTCGCCAGGGATGCCTGCTTTAAAGGGAAAGCAACCTCAATCAAGCGAAGATCATCTTTTGTTTTATCCATTGTTTTCCCTTTGTTACTCCTGACGTCAATGAAAAGGTCACGAATTGTCATTCCGAACGACAGTGAGGAATCTTAAAGTGCGCGATATAATAGATTTCTCCCTACGGTCGAAATGACAAATTCGTCAGTTTTGGACTTTTTTACCGCACCGTTACTCCTGATCCAGCAGTTTGCTGTAGAGCTTCAGCCGGGTTTCCAGCACTTTTCTGTCAGGCAGCTTCGTCAGGTATTCCGACACCTGCATCCGGTGCGGACCATGCCGCAAAAGGAGTTCCACATGCTGTTTCTTCTTGGAACTGCACAATATCAAGCCGACCGGTTCATTCTCCCCATCCCGCCATTCACGTTCCTTAAGCCATGCCAGATAGAAATCCATCTGCCCTTTGTCGGCGGCATTAAAGGTTCCCAATTTCAGTTCGATAGCCACCAGGCACCTCAAACCCCGATGGAAAAACAAAAGATCGAGATAATAATCCACATCATCGATCCGCATCGGGTATTGACGTCCGATAAAGCAGAAGTCGCTGCCCAATTCGGAGATGAAATCCTCCAGGTTGCGGATGATGGCGGCCTCAAGGTCCTTTTCCGAGTATGCCCCCTTCAAGCCAAGGAAATCAAGCAGGTATGGATCTTTGAAAATGTCCTCATACCGAACGATCTCCGGAGCGCCCTTTTTCTTTTCCAGGGCAACCAGTTTGCGAGTATCCCGGGAGAGATGGACCCGTTCGAAGAGAGCGCCCTCGATCTGACGCTGAATCTCGCGTTTCGACCATCGGCCACTTGTGGCCCGTTCAAAGTAGAATCTACGTTTTAGAGGATCGGGAATTCCGAGAAGAATACGATAATGGGTCCATCCCAGATGATAATGCCTTTTAAAATCAATCGGAATACGTTCCGTTATTCCATCTTCAGACGCTTTGGACCGGTTGTCCGGATCAGATTCTCCAGCCGGTGGCTGGAAAATCTCCGGTGCATCAGATTGTCCAGCCACCGGCTGGAGAATTGGTGGAGCAACGAATTCGTTAACCAGCGGCTGACAAATGCGGAATGTTTCGAAGAATCGTCTCATGTCCTGCAGGTTTGATGAGGAGTAGCCTCTTCCATACATCTTCCGCAAGGATTCCGAAAGCTTCTCAATCAACTGGGCGCCATATTCCGCCCTCTTGGCGTTTTTATTGATATCCTCGGTTATGATCCGTCCAATTTGCCAGTAAAGATTCACGAGGGCGAGGTTGGCGGTTACGGCCACGTGATGACGGGATGTCTCGATCAACGACTGGATTTCCGGCAGGATCATTGACAAACTGCCTGTTATATCAACACCTTTAGTTTGACCCATGAGTTGCCTCCCTGAGGTTGATGCTTTACCTTTTCTTCAATCCTTTTCCGCTTCTTGGATAATATCTCCTAAGTTGATGGCAAAACTCTGGCGTGTTTTTACCGCCAATTTGAAGGCCGGATCCTGAACCCGGTAGAGCACCGGCGTAGTAGCGCAGTCCACGACGACGTAGAGCCAGTAGCGATCTCGGACATTGGCCGCCGTCGGCCATTCATTTTCCGTGAGCTGAATGGGGCCACGCCCGGCCCGGCCCTTTACCTCGATGACCACCTTCTCGCCGTTTGCCCGGTGGCTTTCCAAGTCATAACCGCGAGCGAGGTGGGGTGAAGAGACATCATAGACCCGCGACTGATACCGATCCACCTCGAAGTTACGGGCGATCCGCATGGCCATCTCCTCAATGTTGCGATCATAGGCTTCCCGGGAGGCCGCGCTGGGCTCGGGTACGACCAGGGCGACGGCTATCCGTTCCATATTGACGATATCCAGACGGTCGGCCCGGCACTCTTCATATAAGATACTGCGGACTTTCTCCTCTTCCAGGAGTTTTTGCCGCTGGCGTACATCCTCCAGGGCGGCAGCGGCAGCAGTGTCTCCTTCACGGACGCGGCGCCCGAAATCGCTGCGCTCTTTGGCAAGCTCACTGGTCAAAAAGTCATAACCCCGGATCAGATCGTTGCTGCGCGAAGCGATTTCCGCCCGCACCAGGGTGCGCGTTTGTTGCAGGAGCGTTGCATCCGCCAGGGCTCTCGCAAAGCTGTCCGCCTTGCGCACCTGGTCTTCCGGGTTAAGCAGGAGATTTCCTGCCTTCCACACCAGGGCGCGCGGCGCTGCTAAAAGAGACAGGAGGGCGTTAAAGGGCCACTCTTCATAATCGCCGGTTTCATTCCAACGAATGCCGATCAGACGGCGGTCGGTGGCGGAGGTTCTTTCCTTAGCAGATATTTTTTCACCAACCTGACAGGTATAAACGGCAGCATAATATGGCTTTTCCGCGATGGGGTCGCAGAAGACAGCGCCCCGCATGACATCGGTTTGAAATTTGCCGATAACTTCTTTGCAGAGGGCGTCAAAGACAGCCTCGCCGGGGCGCAGGAACAGGGTGGGCTTATGGTCTTCACCTGGGGCGAAGGATGAACGCCGCACGGAAAGGTATTCAGGGATGCCTTTGGGAAATGCTTCCGTCAACCGGTAAAACCATTGACCTTCCGAGCCGGCAACAGTGAAGCGGGCAGTCTCGCTCAGATCTCCTTCGATGCGAATGCCAAGATGGGGCGCCGCTTTTTCCACAAAATTTTGCACATAGGCGGGCAGGAGTCGGCTGAACTGCTCCACATCCACTTCCTTGTTTAATTGCCAGAGGCGTTTGGCCACATCTCCGAATGTGGAGGCCGACTGGCGCTGCTTTTCGATTGCCAGCCGTAGTTTCTGCGTGGCAAAGGCGGACTCGAGACGATGCTGCGCCAGCGAGGGTGATGATTCCAGGAGGGCATCCCGCAGCAGGTCACGAAGAGATAAATCCTGAAGCAGTTGGCCCACGACGTCGAAGACCTTGTCGCTGCAAAGGGCTTTGCGAGCCTCTTCCATTTTGTCCAGCAGGGTAGCCAGGACCGCGCCCTCGCGCGTATTATCCGCGACGAGGTTGAAGATCCGGACTTCCGGGTGTTTCTGGCCGAAGCGGTGCAGGCGGCCCATACGTTGCTCCAGGCGAGCGGGGTTCCAAGGGATGTCGAAATTGACCATGATCCAGGCGAACTGAAGATTGATGCCTTCGCCGGCGGCGTCGGTGGCCAACAGAACACGGGCACTCGGCCGGTCCGCGTAGGGAATGTCAAGGGAACGGCGAAAATCGGGCGACATGAAGAAAATGCGTTGTTCTTCCCGTTCCACCACATCCATACCGCCGTGGATGGAGGCAATCTGCCCCATATAACCGAGCGCTTCAAAGCGCCTCCGCAGATACTCCAGCGTATCGCGGTGTTCCGTGAAGATAAGAAGCTTTTCGTTTTGATATTCGGCAGATTCGATAAGTTCGCGCAATTTGGCGAATTTCGCTTCCTGCTGGTCATCCATGACGGATTGGCCGAGGCCGATGACCTGATCGAGGTATTCCAATTCCTTTTGTAACTGTGCCGGTGTTGACGGTTTGGTCAAGCCGACGGCGGCCTCCTCAAACTGCTCATCCGCCTCGCGTCCGTCCGGCAAAGTTTCATTATCGTCCGCGGTGGTATGGTCGAAATATTCCATGACCTGTTGCCATGACAATTCTGCGGATACACCTCTTTGCCGGGCAGACTCATCTGCTGAGCCATCGGCAAGACGGGCGCGTCGCCGCTTGAGTGACTCCAGCATGGCAAAGGTTGAACTGGCAAGACGGCGTTGCAGCACGGCCACGACCATATCCGCGGCGTTTTTATTCATTGAGGCGTTGGTTTCGTAGCTCCAGCGGAGATACTGGGATGCTTCATCGTAGAAAGCCTGTTCTCCCGCCGTCAATTTGAAACTGATGGTCTGGCAGAGGCGCGGCATATAGATGGGACGTCCGGCGTAATCGATCATCTCTTCTTTGAGACGGCGGATAAAGTATCTGTACCTTTTCTCCACGGAGAAGGCAGCCATGGCGTCCTCGGATGAAAAAATCTGGGGATCGAGGAGACGCCACAGGGCGAAGTAAGGAAAGGGCTTCCCCATGTGGGGCGTCGCCGTCAGCAACAGCAGATGCGTTGTCTTTTCGAGGAGCGCCTCGGCGAGACGATACCGGCGGGTCTTGCTGTCCGGCCGTTTCGGGTCTGTCCAGGAGAGTTTGTGTGCCTCGTCGAAGACGATCAGATCAAACGGCTTTATGGTTTCGGAAGTCAAATAGGACTTGACGGCATCTGTTGCCGCCGTGTCCACGCTGACAATGATGAAGCATTCCCCTTCAGGTGATAAGGGATGCCCTTTGGCGAAGTCCGCACCTCGAAGGATGGAAAAATCCAGTTCAAAAAAGTGGCGAAGCTCGCGCCTCCAGTTCCAAGTCAGCCCGGCGGGGCAGCAGATCAGTACGCGGGACATGCGCCCGCGATTGACCATTTCCCTAATGTAAAGGCCTGTCATGATAGTCTTTCCCGCGCCGGCATCATCGGCAAGGAGGTATCTGAGCGGATTTTGAGGCAACATATGTTCATAAACGGCGATCCGCTGGTGGGGAAGGGGTATGACCTGGGAGAGTTCAAGACCGAAGGCCTTGTTGAAGAGATGACCGTTCTGGAGACGATAGGCGTCAACCACGAGCTTCAGTGCCTCCGAGTCGCCCTCAAAATCAAGGCGTGGCAGGAGGGGTTGCTGCTCGGCAATCGATACCTGCCGAAATTCCGGCTGATCCTTCATGAAGGACCGAAGCCGCTCTAAACGATCCTTCTGCGGTTTAGCCTTTCCGTTCTCCCAACGATTCACGGTAGCGAAGGAAACGCCTAAAATTGCTGCAAATTCCTGCTGGGAATAGCCAAGCTTTGTACGGATGTTTTTGATTTCCTCTGTTTTCATGGTACCAATACTATCATAAATGAGATAATATGTCAAATAAATAATTAACGCTATATATAGAATGTTATATTTAGCATTTCTTCGTACGATTTTAATGATATATACAAGTTAGTTCGACACGGAAGATAAGATGCCTGTCTTTAAGTGATAATATTAGAAACAGGGGTTAGGCCATTGCGCTGAAATATATTGTGGGTGCAGATGATCCAGCCCTCCGCTAAGTAAGATTAGGGAATTCCACGCTGGCTATCTTGTCCGGTAAATATTCCCTTATACCTTTTTTCGTTTCAACATCTGCTAACGCAACATATTGTCCAGTTTGAAGAATAGTCATTAAGTTTACATCTTTATCATTTATCAAATACGCAAGGTCGCCGGGCTTTGGCAACCGCAATACATTTTTTTCCCTTTTAACTGAGACCGAAGACCTGTAAATCTTGCTCCCCAGCGTTTATGAATGTCCACCCATGTTTTAGCATCTTTACGTTTAGCCGGACGGGTTGTTCGCTGTACACTATTTGTTGCTTCCTCATATGCAATCTCATCACAGGCTATTTGAGAAAGGCTGCTACCCAATCTGCTACTTAAAGCCCCCGGCAATAATTTTCCCCAAGACACCACCCACCATCGCCAAATCATATCCCTGTCCACAAATTCGATGCCCGGAAAATTTCAGAAAAAATTTAGAAATATGCCCTTCCTTTTTTGGCGGATTTTGTTTATTATGGGGTGAAATATTCAGTGATTCAAAGGAATACCTGGAACTCGGTCGCATCTGGCAGATCCTCTTGCTGGTGGGGTTGGTTGCCTGGCTTCTGATTGTTTATCGCGCTGTTCTTCCCCATTTTCTTCCATGGAACCTATTCCCCTGATGGGCCTTGTTGTCCGGGGTTTGATGGAATATAAATCCATCCAGAAGGAGGGCAAAGATTTTGCCTATAAGTGGCCCCTCTATTTTCTGGTAGCTTCTTCCTTCTGGAACTTCTTAGGAGCGGGGATTTTCGGTTTCCTCATCAATCTTCCCATTATTAACTACTATGAACATGGTACGTATCTGACCATGAACCATGGTCATACAGCCCTCTTTGGGACCTATGGCATGCTCTCGATCTCGCTCCCCCTATTCTCCTGGCGGGGTTTGGTGAAGAAGGAAAATTGGAATGATGGCATTCTAAAACTCTCATTCTTAGGACTGAATGGAGGGCTGCTTATCATGTCCTTATTAACTCTTTTACCGATGGGAATAATTTGTTGTGTAATGTGTGATCTGGTTGTATAGAAGAACTGCCGAAGGATCAAGCTGCAACCTCAAAATTAAAAATTGGAGCGCAAGAAAGAAATGAACCTTAAAGGGAAAACATATCTGCTGTATATAGTCATCTTACGCCTCTGGATGGGCTATTATTTTCTTCTGCAAGGGGTCAGAAAATTCCTACGCGATTTCCCCAATAGTGATTGGATGGTGCGGCAGATTGGAGATCTTGCAACAATGGATATTTATTCTTGGTATAAGTCGTTTCTCATAACTATCGTGGCTCCACATCACATACTATTCGGTTATCTTGTAACCTGGGGCGAGATCATGGTTGGCCTTTGTCTCCTGCTGGGTATTTTTACTCGCTTCAGTTCATTTATTGGGCTTTTTATGTTGCTCAATTTTTTCTTTGGACTTGGCATGGCAAAGGGAGGAGCTTCCTTGGCACAGCAACAAACTTTCATTATAATGTTGGTTGTTTTCATCATTTCCGATCCGGGGCGGACTTTGGGGTTAGACGCTTTGTTGTTCAAAAAGAGGTAAGCAAATAGGTTCATTTTTGTAAGGTATTACGCTCCCGGAAATTACCCCCTATTTGATTTCCCTCACCGTAGACATGGCCGTGGCGATAAGACCGGCGACATCGGCTACGTTGCTGGGCATGATAATCGTGTTGGTCGTCTTGGCCAAGTTGCCGAACTGTACAATGTACTGCTCCGCCAGACGCATGTTGAGCGCTTCGATTCCACCCTCATCTTTAATGGCGGCGGCCACCTTACTGATTCCCTCGCCTGTCGCCTTAGCTATCAGTTCGATCCGTTTTGCATCAGCTTCGGCCACAAGTGTGACTTGCGCCGCCTTGCCTTGGGCCTCGTTGATCTGCTTCTGCTTTTCACCCTCGGACTGATTGATCATGCTCTGCCGCAAACCTTCGGACGTGGCGATGTTGGCCCGTTTCTGACGTTCAGCCGTCATCTGGGCCTCCATGGCCTCTTTCACCGAAACGGGTGGTGTAATGTCCTTGATCTCGTAGCGAAGCACTTTCACGCCCCATGAGAGGGCCGCCTGGTCAATGGCATCAATCACTTCCGTATTGATTTTATCCCGCTCCTCGAAGGTTTTATCGAGGTCGATCTTGCCAATGGCCGAGCGTAGGGTTGTTTGCGCCAATTGTGTGGCCGCCCGGAGGTAGTTGTCTATACCGTAGGCGGCCTTGTGCGCGTCCTGGACCTCAAGATAGATGATGCCGTCCACCTCAACACTCACATTGTCTTTAGTGATGCAAATCTGGGCCGGGATGTCCACCACCTGCTCCTTCAGACTGAATGTGTATGCGGCCCGATCCACAAAGGGGATCAGAATATGGAAACCTGCATCGAGGGTGCGATTGTACTTTCCAAGGCGCTCAACTATGACGGAACTTTTTTGAGGGACGATGAGGGCGCCCTTGATGAGCACGACAAAGACCAATACAGCGATGGCGATCAAGGCAACAAGCGTCGAAGACATAAGTAATAATCCTCCTTATTAGGCTAAATGGTTAGGGTTTAGGCGGAGACTGCCGCCACTGCTCCCGCCCGTGGGGGAAAGAGATAATGAACTCTATCTCAAACACGCGAGGCACCCTTAATTGTGAGACAGGACCGATTGGCCTTGTCCACTCCCGTGATTTCAGCATCAGATCCGGCAGGGATGCGATCTTCTGAGATGGCGTCCCACATGGTTCCCCGAAAGCGCACCCGCCCTACCCTTCCAGCTTCCAGATCCTGGTCGAGGGTTATCCGCGCTCCCAAGGGAACATTTCCCAAATCCTCGGTAGCCATGCCTTCGCTACGTCCGACAAAGACGTGCATGGCCACCTTCCGCAGCGTCACCAGAGAAGCGACTGATACTACTAAAAAGACAGTAACTTGAACCGAATAGGCGTCTGGGACGAAGACCGCCACGCCCGCAGCGCCCCAGCATCCCAATCCAAAGAATATGATCACGAAACCGGGGACGGCAAGCTCAGCGAGCATGACGGCAATACCGGCCAGGAACCAGACGAGCCAAGGTGAAAATGTAAGGTCCATTCATTCCCCGTTGTCCCGATGTGAGAAAAACTTCTGATAACATATTATTTTTTGACGGTAGAACTATAAAAAGAATAGACCTATAAGTCAAGGGAATGTTGTCAGTTGTCAGTGCTCAATATCTCATTGACATACAAGTCCGTTCTGCCTATACTTATCCCGTCAAAAAGCAGCCTTGTCAAATCAAATGGTAATTAACCTGCTGTTAGCCTCGCTTGCGGTAAGGATGATCCGCTTGGGGGTTCTGGAGATATTGCAGATAATGGTCAAGAGTTGAGCAAAATGCCTACCTTAATATAAACCGCAATAAAATTTTGGCAAATTCGGAGGACAGGATAAACAAAGGTATGGAAAACTGAATTGCATATCCTGTCCCCGGAACTCCCCGCAACTCCCCCACTCTCGCTATTCTGGGCATCTTAACTCCTCAAAAAGTAGCCTGTCACCTTTTCTGTCTGCTTAGGAGTATTAAAATGATGAAGAAACTATTTTTGTACACAGGTATTGTGGCACTTCTTATGTTTTTTTTCACTTTCAGGTCGGCAAGGGCCAGTGGAATTAACGCAGAAGGTTTGGGCGCCAGGGCAATAACCATGGGTGGTGCGTTCATCGGATTAGCAGATGATTCATCTGCTATCTATTGGAATCCCTCGGGTCTTGCACAATTAAAAGGAGGAGGGTTCGCGGCTGGAGTTTACTCAATGAGCACTAAGGTATGGGACGCCAGTTCTGTAAGCAACCTCGATCCGGATAAGCAAGATCCGACTAAAGGAGATATATTCCCCCGAGTTTACCCTACCGAACCTGAACGGTTTAAGGATCACAAGGAATTTTGGCCGTCTTGTGCCACCATGCCTGCTATCTCGGCATACAAAAGTTTTGATGATTTCACCCTTGGAGGAGGCGTTTACGCCCTTGCCGGCGCCTATAGCAAGTGGGAAGATACGATAAAAGACCCTGTTACGAAGGCAAATATCGATGCGTCCATTTTCTCAATTCTAATGCTTATGGACTTTAATGTTTCCGTTGCAAAAAGGATTACTGACAAATTATCACTGGGTGTCGGTTTAGATTTTCTGTATGCAAAGTTGCAAGGAAATATTGAAAAGGATTACAGGAACTCAAACGACCCCCGGCAACCCGATTACAGCTTCGGAATTGACGCAGATGCGGATGGAATGGGGTTACAAGGCACATTAGGTTTCTTATATAAATTTTCCCCCAAGTGGAGTCTTGGAGCGATGTTCCGAACCGGGGCCAAATTCAATCTGAACGGCGATCTGAGCGCAGAGCAGGCAATCTCCGGACCTGGCGGCCAAGCGGTTATGCGTCTTGAAGAAAAGAGTAAATATTATCACGAGTTCGTCTACCCTCCTTCCTGGGGTGTGGGGATAGCGTATAAACCGACTCAAACTCTTACTTTGACGGCTGGCTGGGAAAGAACCGACTGGACTAAATTTAAGTGGCCCTTTGGAGATTTACATTATGAAAAAGAAGGACATTTGCTGAAAAATACTGTGAGGGATCCGGATTGGTCTACCGCCGATGCATATCGATTCGGATTAGAGTATAAGTACGACAAACGTTTAACTTTGAGGGGAGGATACTTTATTGATGAATCCGGGATGCCGGAGGATGCAGAAGGTTTGACTACACCCTTCAGTGGAGACCCCATCCAGTATGTTAACGTTGGTTTTGGTTATCAGTGGGATATATGGAATTTAGACTTAATGATAGGTACCATGTGGGGAAACACCTATACCGGGGTGGAACATCGGTGCTATGATTTTGCCTTTACTTTCTCTCGCCAGTTTGGTGGAGGAAGTGAGGGATTGCCCGGGTCTCGGCCAACAGATGAAGGGAAAAAAGTAACAAGCCGTGAGTCATTCTTTTATAAAGAACTCGTTTTTGCCCCTCAATACCTATTCGATGGGAATAACTGGAGATTCAGGGATATAAATCCTGCCACCTCAGTGGGATTTGAATATT
>DATESZ010000210.1:0-11922 GCA_035283845.1 Syntrophales bacterium
TTGCCGATGATGCTACGCCGGACGATATTGTCAGCCCGGGGCATGTTTTCCCCATTATTGCCAAAAAGGGAGGCGTCTTAGTGAGGACGGGCCAGACGGAAGGTTCGGTGGATCTGGCAAGGTTAGCCGGTTTGAAACCTGCGGGGGTCATCTGTGAGATTATGAAAGACGACGGCGCCATGGCCCGGATGCCTGACCTTGAGATATTTGCCGGGGAAAATAATCTGAAGATCGCCACCATCGCCGATCTGATCGATTTCCGGATGCAGCACGAATCTCTTGTCAGGAGGGCCGCTGCGGCTACCGTTCCTACCAGGTACGGCGGTGAGTTTAAGGTCATCGTTTACGAAAATGATGTAGACGACATGAAGCACATCGCCCTGGTAAAGGGTGAAATCCGGCCCGAGGACGAGGTGCTGGTTCGGGTTCACTCGGAGTGCCTTACAGGCGATGTATTCGGCTCCGAGAGATGCGACTGCGGCGACCAGATCCGTACATCAATGGAAATGGTAAGCAGGGAAGGCAAAGGGGTCATAGTGTATATGCACCAGGAAGGCAGGGGCATCGGCCTGGTGAACAAAATTAAGGCCTACGCCCTCCAGGAGCAGGGTAAAGATACCGTTGAGGCCAATCTTGAATTAGGGTTTAAGGACGATATGAGGGACTATGGAATCGGCGCCCAGATATTGGTTGACATAGGCGTAAGAAAGATGCGCCTTCTTACAAATAACCCGAAAAAGCTGGTCGGTCTCGATGGATATGGTATAACAATTACCGAACGTGTCCCCATCGAAATAAGCCCGTGTGATAACAATATCCATTACTTGAAAACAAAAAAGAATAAAATGGGTCATATATTGAAGGTTTAACAGGAGAAGAGACATGGCAAAGATAATTGAGGGGAAACTCGTTGCTAAAGGGATGAAGTTCGGCATCGTGGCCAGCCGTTTTAACGATTTTATCTGCGGGAGACTTATTGAAGGCGCCCTCGATGCCTTGACGAGGGCGGGCGCCGATGAAAAAGATATTTCCGTATATAAGGTTCCCGGCGCCTTTGAACTGCCGCTTATAGCCAAAAAATTAGCCAAAAGCGCCCGTTTCGATGCTGTAATCTGCGTCGGCGCTGTAATCAGAGGCGCCACACCCCACTTTGAATACATAAGCGCCGAAGTATCAAAAGGCATCGCCGCCGTAGGTCTGGATACGGAAGTGCCTGTCGCTTTCGGCGTTCTCACAACCGATACTATTGAACAGGCTATCGAAAGAGCCGGCGCCAAGGCAGGCAATAAGGGGTGGGATGCCGCCATGACTGCTATTGAAATGGTTGATCTTTTAAGAAAATTATGAAGGCCCGATAAAGATGCGACCGAGAAGAAAGGCCAGGGAGATTGCCATGCAGGTACTTTACGGGCTCGATGTCTCCCGGGGAAATTTGAAGGAAACTATTGATCTTTTCTGGAAAAACTTTGATGTCCCGGAAAAGGTAAAGGCGTTTTCCTCCATTTTAGTGGAAGGCGCCTGGAATAACAGAAAACAGATAGATACCCTTATCGGCGGTTGCGCGGAAAACTGGTCAGTGGAAAGGATGTCCCGAGTGGATAGGAGCATCCTGCGCATGGCAGTTTACGAGCTGCTTTACTGCCGTGATATCCCTCCCAAAGTGGCAATCAACGAAGCCATCGACCTGGGCAAACTTTTCGGCTCGGAAAATTCGGGTGCCTTCATTAATGGCGTTCTTGACGCCCTTTACACCAAACTGCGCGAAAGGGATGGAGAGCAGGATAGGGAAGACGTCTGCTATTATTGAACGCTTCGTTGGAGCCAATTTAATTGTCAAAAAAATACAATCCCCGGATAATTGAAGAAAAATGGCAGAAGATCTGGGAAGAAAAGCATATTTTTTCCGTAACGGAAGACTTGAGTAAGAAAAAATATTACCTGCTCGAGATGTTTCCCTACCCTTCCGGTAAAATACACATGGGTCATGTGAGGAACTATTCCATCGGCGACGTGGTGGCAAGGTACAAGCGGATGCGGGGACATAATGTCCTCCATCCAATGGGTTGGGATGCCTTCGGGCTGCCTGCGGAAAATGCCGCTATCGAACGGGGCATTCATCCGGCTATCTGGACTAAGGAAAATATTGACCACATGAAAAAACAGTTGAAAAGGATGGGATTCAGTTACGACTGGAACAGGGAGTTTGCCACCTGCGACCCGGCATATTACCGGTGGGAACAACTTTTTTTCCTATGGATGTACGAAAATGGACTGGCCTATAAAAAGATGGCCGGCGTAAATTGGTGCCCCCAATGCCGGACCGTCCTTGCCAACGAGCAGGTGGAAGCCGGTCAGTGCTGGCGCTGCTCATCCCCAGTGGAAGAGCAGGTTCTTGATCAGTGGTTTTTCCGCATTACAGACTACGTGGAGGAACTGCTCAACCACTGCGATAAACTGCCCGGCTGGCCGGAGCGGGTCATTACCATGCAGAAAAACTGGATCGGAAAAAGCTATGGCTGTGAAATCGACTTTCCCCGGGCAGACGGGAAGGAAGCCATCAAAGTCTATACAACAAGGCAGGACACGCTTTATCGGGCCACGTTCATGCTCGTGGCCGCGGAACACCCCTTAGTAATGTAACTTGCCGCCGGGAAGTCCATAGAGGACGACGTGCGCACCTTTGTGGAAAAGGTGAAGAAACAGGACAGGATCATGAGAACGTCGGAGTCCTATGAGAAGGAAGGTTTCTTTCTCGACGCCCATTGTGTAAATCCCGTAACTGACAGGATGATGCCCATCTATGCGGCCAATTTTGTGCTTGCCGATTACGGAACGGGCTGCGTTATGGCCGTGCCTACGCATGACCAGCGTGATTTTGAATTTGCCAAGAAATTTAACCTTCCTCTTGCGGTCGTTATCCAGCCGCGGGACAATCCCCTGAACTCCCATACGATGACCGCAGCTTATGTGGATGACGGCATTTTAGCAAATTCCGGGCCATTTGACGGCATGGAAAACACGAAGGCGCTTGAGGCGATTGCAACCCACCTGGAAGCCATGGGGCAGGGCAAAAAAACAGTCCAATACCGTCTCCGGGACTGGGGAATATCCCGGCAGCGTTACTGGGGCGCCCCCATTCCCATGATCATCTGTGATTCCTGCGGCACGGTACCGGTCGCCGAAACCGACCTTCCGGTTATTTTACCTCACGATATAGAATTGACCGGTGAAGGAGGCTCTCCCCTTGCCCAGCACCGGGCCTTCGTGGAAACCACTTGCCCTCGGTGCGGCCGGAAAGCGAAACGGGAAACGGACACGATGGATACGTTCGTAGAATCATCCTGGTATTTCAATAGGTTCTGCTCGGCCGATTTCGCGGAAAAACCGGGGATCGACAGGAAAAGGGCGGATTACTGGATGCCCGTTGATCAGTATATCGGGGGCATCGAACATGCCATCATGCATCTTCTCTACGCGAGGTTCTACACAAAGATGCTGCGTGATTTCGGTGTCCTGAGCATAGACGAGCCTTTCACCAAACTGCTGACCCAGGGGATGGTCTGCAAAGAAACCATGCGCTGCCCGGAGCATGGCTATCTCTTTCCCCAGGAGGTGCGGGAAGGGCAATGCCGCCATTGTGACCGCGAGGTCTCCATCGGTAAAACGGAAAAGATGTCCAAGTCATTGAAAAATGTTGTGGATCCTGATTATCTTATCAATGAGTACGGCGCCGATACGGTCCGCGCCTTCTGCCTTTTTGCCGCACCGCCGGAAAAGGACCTGGAATGGAACGATCAGGGCGTGGAGGGCGCCTACCGTTTCCTCAGCCGGACATGGCGCATCGTTATGGATTACTCGGATGACATCGAAAATGTTGCGCCTTTTAAGGGAAGGGCAGAGCTTACAGGCAAGCTCAGGGCATTAAGGCGGAAGACTCACCAGACGATCAAAAAAGTGACCGGTGACATAGAGGAACGTTTCCATTTCAATACGTCGATAAGCGCCGTCATGGAACTGGTCAACGCCCTCTGCCAGTTTCCCCGTCCCGCGAGAGAGGATGTCCTTGCCCTTTCCGTAGTGCGGGAAACATTGGAGAACATTATTCTGCTGTTGGCGCCCATTGTACCTCACATAACCGAAGAACTCTGGGGTGAACTCGGACATCATGGAAGCTTGGCCAACGCTCCCTGGCCGTCCTATGATCCGGTTGCCGCATCGGAAGAGGAAATCACCATCGTCATCCAGGTGAACGGCAAGGTGAGGGGCAGGATCGTCGTGCCTGCCGACGAAGAAGGCGAAAGGATCATAAGAATGGCTCTGAGTGATGAAAAGACCGGTAAGTTTATTGAAGGGAAAAAAATACTGAAGGAAATATATGTCCCAAATAAGCTGGTTAACATAGTGATTCAGTGATGATCAAATTAATGAAAGCATACGCCTGGCGCAGATCGCTCAAGGCTGCGGCAGGGGTCTTTTTGCTGGTTTTACCGGCCTTAGGCTGTGGTTATCGTTTTGCTCCCGCGGGAGAGAAGATAGGCCAGGATATTCACACAATCTATGTGGGCACTTTTATCAATAATACGGCCGAGGCCAATATTGAGACAACCTTCCGTAATGCTTTTATTGACCGGTTCATCAAGGGCAGAAGATTCAAGATTATAAATGACGAAGCCCTGGCCGATGCCCTGTTGAAGGGCAATATCAAAAACCTTTTCATGTCACATCTTGCCTACCGGGGCGACGAAAATACGGCGGTAGAGAAAAAAATCACCGTAACGCTGTCTCTATCGCTTACGGCAAGGGACGAAAAAAAGGTCCTCTGGCGTGAGGAAAACTTTTCACAGTGGGAAGATTACGCCTTTGACGGCAGGAACTCAAATGCCGAACAGGCCGGCCGGAAAAATGCCCTCGTCAAGTTGGCAAATGACACCGCCGAGAAGGCATACAGAATAATGATATCGGACTTTTGAGACCAAAGGTAATCGTCATTTTTGTTTTATTTCTTGATTTAAGAGAAAAATTCTTCCATAGTGCCGTACAGACCAATGCATGGGATTGTTAAAATTTTACTCGGGCATAACTGTGGATAAGTAGGGGGTGAATAAAACTTTATCAATAAGACGACGGGGGGATGTGTGTTTTGGGCAAAGTTAATTGTTGGGAATATATGAAATGTGGCCGCGAAGTTGGGGGTACAAAAGAAAATGAACTGGGCATCTGTCCTGCTGTTAGAAACTTCACGCATAGCGGAAAAAATGATGGCAGGGGTGCTGGTCGCATTTGCTGGCAAGTCGCTGGAACATTTTGCCGCAACAAGCTTCAAGGAACGTTTGCTAAAAAGATGTTGAACTGTGCCAGATGCGAATTTTTTATGTTGGTGAAGTCTGAAGAAGGAGTTAAATTTGTCGAATAGAGATGATCTCTTTGTTTGAAGCTTCCACACCCATCAGCAAGGATTGCAGATAGGTCGTGAGATGGATATCGTGATTGGCAATTTTCAGTTTTTTGCGGATATGTTCACGGTGCCGGTTAATGGTGGCCGTGGAAACAGCCCGGAGCTGGGCAATCTCCTTGGTCCGTAGCCCGTTCCGGATCATGTTGCAGATGGTAATTTCCGTCGGGGTCAGCGATTGATACTGGTATAAGAACCGGCTCGTAAACGGGGATGTGATCTCCTCCAGGTTTGTCTTGAGGATCTCGGCGTATTTCCGTTGCGCCTTCGGCAGTTCGACGGACAAGGCCTGTAAGATAGGCATGATGACCTTGTCGATATTGACCTGCATGTCTTTATAAATGCGTTGCTTTTCCCCTTCGATATTGGCCAGAACGGCGCGTAACGCTGCATTGGCCTCCTGGAGCGCCATCCGCTCGATCGATAATTGCTTATTGTTTTCCTGTAACTCCCGCTCGGCAGAAATCCGTACGGCGATGATGCTGATTCGCCGCGCCACTTCATCCAGTAGGACCCTCTCCTCTTTGAGAAAAGGCCCTTCGTCGGCTGCCGGCTTCTCCTCCAGGTAAAAAATCGTCACATCACCCACAGGCTTATTATAAACAAGAATCTGCGACGTTTGACGCCATTTGGTTACCCTGCAATTTCTGCTTTTAAAGGTTTGATCATTGAAGACAATACGCGTACAGGTGATCTCCGGGTATTGCCAGGAGAGCGGCAGAAAATCCACAAGGTATTTCAGGAAGTCCTCCATGGAATCATAGTATCGTTCCGCCAGTTGGGCAATGCCGTACAGACAGTTCAATTCTTTCATACGCTCCCGGAGGGCTATTTCCACCTTTTCCGGTTCGATGACTTCATCGGTAGGGATTCGCCAGAGGTATTCCGTCCACTTCGCGGGATCGACCTTTTCCGTGAAATCTTCAATAAACGGACCTGCAGGCGTTGATGACGGCATTTTTGCTCCCTCAAGTACTCATATAATATAGGCAATACATAGGTAAAATACCTGTATATATCTACCTATATAAAATAGGCATTATCAGTGCACTTAAGCCTTATTTACAGGAGGGCTTTTAGCAAGTATGAGGGAAGAAAGCAATAACAATTTAAGGGAAGGAGAACCAGGTCACTATGTCGGATCTAAACGCCATTCTGGAAGGACGGCGGAGTCAACCGCACCAGCTTGTTGAGGTGTTGCAGGATGTGCAGGGGCTTTACGGATACATTTCTCATGACGCCATGAATATCGTCTCAAAAGAGCTGGGTGTGCCGCTCATGGAGGTGTTCCGCGTTGCCAATTTTTATAAAGCATTTTCTTTAACTCCGCGCGGGAAGAACGTCATCACCGTATGCACAGGCACAGCCTGTCACGTCAGAGGCGCTAATCTTCTCATCGACCAAATAAGGGGACAACTGAATATCGAACCGGGAAAGACCACCCAGGACGGTCAGTTCACGGTCGAATGCGTGAACTGTATCGGGGCATGCGCCCTCGGGCCAGTTGTCGTTCAGAACGGGGCATGTGGTCACCATGCAACCCCTGGGAAACTCCGAAAATGGATTAACGAAGCCTGTAAAACAAAAAAGGAGGAAATTCCCCATGGCAAAGCTCAAGCGCATCGATGATCTCGGCAATCTTCGCAAACGCCTTGAAGCCGGGCGGAAAGACATCCGGTTAACGGTGATTATATGCGGAGGAACAGGATGTCAGGCATCGCAGTCACCGGCAGTTATTGCCTCACTTAAGAAAGAACTCGCCAGGCAGGGCGCTGAAAAGGACGTCTGCATCCGCGCCACCGGATGTCATGGCTTTTGCGAACAGGGTCCCCTTATGGTCTTTGAGCCGGGGAATCTCTTCTACTGTCATGTAACGCCTGAGGATGGCCGTGATATCGTATCCCGAACGGTTATGAAGGGGGAAGTGATTGAGCGGCTTCTCTATAAGGACCCACGTTCCGGCAAGAAGATCCGCAAGGAGGCAGAGATTCCTTTTTACAAAGCCCAGGACCGGCGCCTCCTTTCCTACAACCGGCTGGTGGATCCCTGCTCCATTGAAGACTATATTGCCATCGGCGGGTATACGGCACTGGCTAAGGTTCTTGCCAGTATGAAACCCGGAAAGGTCATTGAAGAAATCAGTGCCTCCGGCCTGCGGGGACGCGGGGGGGGCGGTTTTCTTACGGGCCGCAAATGGGCGGAATGCGCAGAGACGCCGGGTGATGAGAAGTATGTCATCTGCAATGCCGATGAAGGGGATCCGGGAGCCTATATGGACCGGTGTCTTCTGGAAGCCGATCCCCATCTGATTTTTGAAGGAATGATGATAGGCGCTTGGGCCGTCGGCGCCGCCAAGGGCTACGTCTACGTCCGGAATGAATACCCCCTTGCCGTGAAGCATGCGAAAACAGCCGTGCAACAGGCCAGAAAGCTGGGCCTTCTTGGGGATCATATCTTGGGGTCAAATTTCTCCTTCGACATCGATATTGCCCGTGGCGGCGGGGCGTTTGTATGCGGCGAATCCACTGCCCTGATGGTTTCCCTGGAAGGCAAGGTTGGAGAACCTCGCCCCAAGGATGTCCATACCGCCAAGGAAGGGCTCTGGAACAGGCCTACCGTGCTGAACAACGTCGAAACATGGGCCAATGCGCCCTCCATCATCGTAAACGGGGCGAATTGGTTTGCCGCCACGGGGACAAAGAGCAGCAAGGGCACAAAGATTTTCGCACTCACCGGACAGGTCATGAATACGGGTCTTGTCGAAATCGCCATGGGGACCACGCTGAAGGGCATCGTCTTTGACATCGGCGGCGGCTCCAAAAACGGCAAGGCCATCAAGGCGGTCCAAACCGGCGGGCCTTCCGGCGGATGTCTGCCAGTCGGCAAGCTTGATCTTCCCGTCGATTTCGATACCCTCCATAAGGCCGGGTCCATGATGGGCTCCGGCGGTATGGTCGTTATGGACGAGGGAACATGCATGGTGGATGTGGCAAAGTACTTCCTGAAGTTTCTTCGCGATGAGTCTTGCGGAAAGTGTGTACCGTGCCGCATCGGAATTGACCGAATGCTTGAAATCGTCACGGATATCACGGAAGGACGGGGAAAAAAGGAGCAAATTCCTCTGCTCATGGAACTGGCGGAGACGGTCAACGAGACGTCGTTGTGCGGGCTTGGGAAAACGGCCGGCAACCCTGTCCTGTCGACGCTGCGTTACTTCCCCGATGAGTACGCCACCCATGTGAATCAGCAGAAATGCCCGGCGGGCGTCTGCAGGTCCCTCATCCGCTATGCCATTCTTGCCGAGAAGTGCACTGGTTGCGGAAGCTGCCTACGCGCCTGTGCCTACGGCGTTATTACGGGCAAGAAAAAGCAGGTTCATGTCATTGATGCGGAGGGATGCCGCCGGTGCGGTATTTGCGTCGGTGAGTGTAAATTTGAAGCCATCATGGTCCAATGACGAGGTGAAAAATGATACAGCAAGTCACATTAAAAATCGACGGTATGCCGGTTAAGACATTTAAAGGCGCCAGTGTTCTTGACGCCGCTCTGGCCTCGGGAATCTGCATCCCCCATCTGTGTTATGTTCCGGTTCTTAAAGACTACGGAGCCTGCCGCCTTTGCATTGTTGAACATGTCATCAACGGCCGGGAAAAAATAACCACATCCTGTACACTGATTGCCGAGGAAGAAATGGTGATCCGCAGCGACACGGAAAAAATCAAAAAACTGCGGCGGAATATCGCCGAACTTCTCGTAGCCCAGGCGCCGAACTCGCGGGCTATCCAGGATATTGCCATGCGCTGCGGGGTTACGGAGGTCCGTTACCCCTTCAGAAACGACAATTGCGTCCAGTGCGGGCGCTGTGTCCGGTACTGTACGGAATACACGCAAGCCCACGCCCTGGGTTTCGTCGGACGCGGCACGGATCGCCATGTGGATTTTCCCCTTGGGTTTCGGAGGGATCTCTGCAAAAACTGCGGCTTCTGCACTGAATATTGCCCCATGACCATCACGCCGTGCGGGGGGCCTATGAAACGCGGCAAGGAACACTTGTGCGGGAAGTGTCAAGGCCAGCAGGAGACCATGTCCTATCTCCCCGGGGCCTGCGTGCGATGCGATCTGGGGAAAGGCTTTAACTGCGCCCGCCACGCCTACGCATAGGTAGAAACTTCGCTAAGATATCGGGATTTTCGTATAGTGAATATCGGCATGGTAGAAAATGTTACCGGCAATGGCATCGGCCTCCGCCTCAATACGGAGAGATAATTATGAGTCCACGATCCAAAAGAGAATAAAGAGGCGATCCATTTGCGCTATAAAAATGCCACCCGCCATGAAAAGACCGCCATCTTGAATGAATTCTGCGCCACATTAAAATGTCACCGCAAACATGCCATCAGAGTATCTCTGTTCAGGCCTTGCACCTCTATCTAACCCTCGATGCCGCATCTTTGACAGATTATCGTCATTGTCGTCATAATTACTCTTTCAGGGGAAGGGGGAGGCTGAGTTTTCATTTAAGAATCAGGTTCATGAGAACTTGCTGCAATTGTATGCGATCGCCCACGACATGAGGAATATCGGGGCTCAGAGCCAGGGTTACATAGACGTGCCTATCAACGATTTCGTGATGGAGGATTGTTAACACCTCTTCAATGACCGTATTGATGTCAAGAATCGCCTGATCGGCGTCTATCCTCTTCAAGAAAGATCGGAGATGACGAATCACTTCGCTTGCACGCCTGTCATCATCGATAATATCCTGTAAAGCATCACGCACCTCATCGATAGCGGGTGCGCCTGATGACAGAAAGCGCTGAGCTGCCTGGGCGTTGTTCAAAATTGCCGCAAGGGGCTGGTGGACTTGATGCGCAATGGAGGCGGCAAATTCACCTAACGTTGCCAGGCGGCTGACATGGGAGAGTTCTTCCCATTGTTGCAGCAGCATCTGCCCTGCCCGCTTACGCTCGGTGATATCGCGGAAGACAATGACAACGCTGCTTTTGCCGAATTCCATCGCAGCGAGGGGTGTGCGGACTTCTTCAATAACGTACTCCTTTCCCTCCTTGCTGGTGAGGATGCCCCCCTTTTCTCTAACCCGGTTTTCTTGACCTTGACGCAGGACATACACGTCTTCCAACTGTCGCCCCACTGCCTCTGAGGTATCCATCCCGACAAGCGATTGAGCTGCCCGGTTTATGAATAGGATCTTTCCCTTGTGATCCACCGAAATAACCCCATCACCAATAGTATAGAGAGTTTTCTCAGACTTGTCTTTTTCCAGTTGCAAATCATTCAAGTAATGAAATAGCGTAATGCACACTTGGTATTGCAATGGCAAAAACACCAGCCGTCAAAGCACCCAGGAAGCTCATGAGCTTTGTGATGGGTGCTTTCGATTGCGATTGCACACGTTTGAAACTAAAAGGCATAAGTCACATCACTTTCCGGTGGTCCGCTGTAAAGTCACATGGCCGTTATCAGAGAGAAGCTTTTGACCGTCCCTGGAAAAAACGAATTCTATAAAGTCTTTGATCGAACCCCTGTATTTATCCCTTTTGTAGATCAAAGACAGTGTCATGGCATAGGGATATTTGCCGGTGGAGACATTGGAGCGCGTGGGGGCTGCCCCATCGACGGAGAGGGCCTTAATCTTTCGTTTCTCTGCTGCTATTAGAGAGCCACTGGTTGTACCGAATGAACCAGGCGTCTTCTCGATATGCTCGGCCGCCTCCTGGTCCGTGTTGCCAACAAACACGCCAAGAATAGAGTGAGCCTTCTCATATGCCGACTTTAAGCCGGGATTGATACTTGCCAGATATGCCGAAAAACCGTTACCTACAGGACGAAGAATAAGTCTTATGAGCGTCCCATCAGGCCAGGTCTTGCGCTTTCCTGCATATATTTCTTCTATTTCCGCAAGCGTGAAACCTATTGCTGGATTTGAATCCTGTACCCCGAAGATAAAGGCGGTGCGGCCATAGGGCTCTTCGATGATTTTCGTACTCCATTCCTCCGGCTTGAGGGGACGGTTGGACAGCCCTATATCAATCTTATCTTCATTTACCGCCTTGATGGCTCCTGTATTTCCGATGCTGGGGAGCACTCGGACGGTTACGCTTGGGTGCTTCTTTTGAAAACCCTTTGCCATCAGTTGCATGATGCCTATGCTCGATCCCGTACCGGTAATAATCAGGGCTTCCTTGAAACTTGCGGAAGCTGTGCCTGTAAAAATAGATCCCACAAACAGCAGGGCGGTTAAGATAAAGATTTGATATCGCAGGTAGAGTTTCATCGATTGGATCCCCTTTTTCAAGAAATCAATGTTTATAAGTAACTACTCAGGTCTCGTAATCTTCTTTTTTGACTGGACTCACGTTTCTGTCTGTGGTATAGCGGATCCATGTCGACCAATCCATTTATCTGTCAAGGGCGCCTCATTAATGATGAGGTCCTCATGTGGCTCCGTT
>DATESZ010000211.1:0-18974 GCA_035283845.1 Syntrophales bacterium
TCACCTTTTTGATCCGTTGTATAGAAATGAGACCTCCTTTTCGGATTATGCCAGCGGTATAATTCCCTCGTATTGGTAAGCCTGGATGTCCCAATATTTCCGATACTTCCTTCAAAAACGTATCCTTTGAGAGACTTCCCCTGTCCAAATGAATGCATTTGGTATTTCGGTGTCTTGGAACGACATCTCTACATTTCCGCAGCATCAAGAGTGGTTTTTCTGGCAGTGAGTTTTACTGTTACCAGCCGGTCTGAATGTTCTTTCTCCATGTCTCTTAATTTCTTAATATAGGCATCATAGCCACCCGCTTCTTCAACCAGCTTTTCCCTGGTCTTTCTGACCTCGTTTACTATCGGATCATCGTACATTATTTTGACTCCTTTCCATTAATTCCATGGGCGTTACAATCATGGGTTCAAATAGGCCATGTGTCGAGTTATAATTGTGGATCACGGACCTTACTTCGCCATGCGCAAGATGTCTGCAATTCCATGTTAACAGATAATTCATCTCATAATAAACTGCAAGGGCGAGATGAAGTGCATCAACCTTTGACCGTTCAGGAAGATTAAGAACGGCGCCATAAGTCACCGACAGATTGACAATTTCCTCATTGATTGCTAATATGTGCATGTTTCTGATCAGTTCCATCCTTTTCTGTGCCGCTTCCTGGTCGCCGGCGCTGCATTCATCAATGACCGCTTCGGAAACGTAAAGATCATATTTCATCTGTGACTGGTCCCACCATTCCCTCGTGAGAATCTGCTCTGCAGCAACGATGATATTACTGCTGAGCTTGGCAACCAGGTAACTCGGGATCGTCGTTTCCAGGTAAATGCTCTGCATTGAAATATTCCTTTAACATCTTACTACACTTCGATGTCGGCATCAGGCTCCTTCAACCTGACTGTAACGCTTTTTTCATGTACAGTTTATGCCTGAGAATAAGTTAAATCGATGCATCTGTCAATGTGAATAAGATTTTTCTATGCGGCTTCTCTTGTCAACAAGGTCGCAAGATATTGTAAACACTTACAGTGTAAAGTTTGGCTCTTTCTCAAACTGAGTGGGTAAATGATATTCCTTCCCCATTGACGGGGGAGGGTTAGGGTGGGGGTATTTCCGGAGTGTAATAGAATAATAACATTGGGGAAACCCCTCAGGAAAAGACCTACATATACAGAACAACTGCTCTGGAGATGCTTAAGAATGAAACAGATGGAGGGTTTAAAAATTCAGGAGACAACAGCCCATAGACAATTACATAGTTGATTTTGTTTGCTTTGAAAACCGCATTATTGCGGAGTTTTAGCAGTAATAAGGGGGAACCGCTTGTCTCACCCTTCTTCCTGACGACTACCTTACATATCCGGCTATACCATCAAAATTATAACCCTTGCCGGCGAGGCCTTCGCCTTTTTGATCCGTTGTATAGAAATGAGACCTCGTTTTTGGATTATGCCAGCGGTATAATTCCCTCGTATTGTTAAGTCTGGATGTTCCAATATTTCCGATACTTCCTTCAAAAACGTATCCTTTGAGAGCCTTCTCCGCCCCGCGCAAATCATATGAATAGTAATGGTCATCCGTTGCGCTGTTATACCAACGGTAAAACTCTGTGGTTCCGGGCGTGCCGGGAGCAAAAAGGCGAAAGGCAATCCCCTCCTTTCTGTATCCGCGGTTCTGAAATTTACTTAAGTCAGCCTGAGGATTTGTTGTATAGAGATAATTTTGATTCCTGACATACCGGAAGACGTCAAGAAATTTAGCAATTTGATCTGGCTTTATTTCAAAATATGTTTCCAGCACCATGTCTCCAATGTTGGAAGCAAGGATGACAGGCTCTCCAAATAAACCCGGGTTCATTTGCTGCGTATCGATACGAATATTCACATAATCAGTTTCTCTCGTTGTTGTTCCGGAGTCTGGGATAAAGGTAATCCGGAAGGGATTCCCTTTCATCAACTCTTTGCCATAGACGCTTATCCCTTCGATAATCACAGCGCCTTCAACATTTTCAAGAGTCAAAACGTGCTGGCCCTCGGGTAAGCCCTCAACTACGGGCAATTCCTCCCTGCCTTTCTCCGGGGCAGCGCCGTTGTAAACATGAACCAACTTATCATCTGCGTAGAGCGCAAGTTTCCCCATATCCGGGCCATGCCTGAGATGGACGGAAATGCCGGTTCCGGAAAAGTGATACCTCATGAAATTGATAACTCCATTAGCCGACGGATAACCTTCATGTTCCAGCCAGTTGCCGCTGATCTCCAAAACCTCCCTGAGATGAGCTGCTGGCAGGTAGGCCGCACCCGATTTACTATCATCGTTCAAGAAAGAAACGTATCTCTTTGTGAGGGTGGTTGCCTTTTCATCTCCCGGTTTCGGGATTATTAAGCGCCACTTGACTGTCTCTTTGCCTCTATTGGTTATTTTAATATGCTTCGCCGCTTGTTTCCCGGATGACAGGACCCCGAAATCAATTCGCGGCGGTTCCACGCTCAGTTGGGACTTCAATTTCCCATCCACCACCTTAAAGTTCAAGAAAACTGTTGTTGTCACGCCCTGAGAAGTTATAAGAAGAGGCTCGCTATAGATGCCGGCCGGCAAATCTTTGCAGAAAAGAATGACTTTGCCCCCTGCTTCAACCGTTAATTGAACATTATGAGATTTATCCTTTGTTTTATCGGCATTATCAGGTAGACCGTTTTTGAGCAATCTGACTGACATGCGGAGATAATCCGTCTCTGAAGCCAACACTCCCGTCAGTTCCTGATTCTCCAGAGGTCCCCAGCCCTCCGGTCCGGAAATTGACCACGGGAGAAGACCCGCACCGATATTCTTAAATGTTAGTAGACCATTTACAACATCGCCGGGTCCGACATCGCCAAAATCAACTTCTCCAAGCATAATGGCGAGGGCAGGTTTTTGGGCCCCTTCTTTCACCGCCGGCGGTAAAATCTCAGGAAAAACATCCCTGAGAACCCCTCCATTGCCTACCCCTTTATCCCCCTCTGCATACATGAGGCAAGGCAATAAAAGCAGAAAAATCAAAACCAATGACACGGTTCTTTTCCAATAATTTCTTAACATGAAAAGTCCTCGCGATCTAAAATCGTGGCACTTCCTAACCCAAAGTTAGGAAGAACGCAACAGCCTTTTTGTGAAAAAACCTTGACAGCCTCTAAGTATAGGATATATTTTGCCCCGATTTTACGACTCCGTTGCATATTTAACTACTCGGTAATTTTTTGCGCAAGTATAAATTTTCCGAGAGATCATACAGAGCTCATTAAATGCGTGATAATGAATTGAAATACTGGCTGGCCTTAAAAATGGTGGAGGGTGTGGGAAATGTTGCCTTTACTGCCCTTGTGAAAACCTTTGGCTCACCAAAAGAGGTCTTCGATGCCCCCTTGAATAGTCTCATGGAAATACCGGGCGTCGGTAAGAAAGTAGCCTCGCAAATCAAATCATTCTCTAACTGGCAGCAGGTGGAAAGAGAACTGGCCGCTGCCCGTAATCAACAAGTCTCCATCATCACTTGCCATGATCCGCTTTATCCGATAAATCTTTTAAACATCTATGACTTCCCACCATTTCTTTACGTGAAAGGAAACCTTAGGGAAGAAGACATAAATATTGCCGTCGTCGGTTCCAGGACGGCCAGCACTTATGGCAAATTTTCCACAGAACGGCTCTGTCGGGAATTGGCCATTAACGGAATTACAGTTGTAAGCGGTTTGGCCAGAGGAATTGACACGGCGGCGCACCGGGGAAGCATAGCAGCCAAAGGACGAACCATCGCCGTTTTAGGCTGCGGGATTGACATTGTATATCCACCGGAAAACAAAGAGCTTTTTACTAAAATTCCCTTACAGGGGGCTATAGTAACAGAATTCCCCTTTGGCACGCCCCCCAATGGTCCCAATTTCCCTGCCAGGAACAGGATCATCAGCGGCCTTTCTCTTGGCGTCGTGGTCGTTGAGGCCAACGAGAAAAGCGGCTCTCTGATAACGGCGCGTACGGCTCTGGAACAGGGGCGGGAGGTATTTGCCGTGCCGGGCAGCATAGATTCCGCCGGCTCAAGGGGAACGAACAGATTGATAAAGCAGGGGGCCAAGCTTATCGAAGACGTCTATGACATCTTAGATGAAATAATGCCCCAAATAGAGATGAAACAAAAAATGTATATCCCGGAACAAGTGGAAAAAACAAAATCCTGCAAGCCCTTCCCCCCGATTGACCGCCCGATATCGGGTAATGAAGATTTGACTGATAAGGAAAGATATTTGCTTGAACGCATATCGGCAAGCCCTGTCACTATTGATAGCCTCATCGCCCAGACGGGTGAAAGACCGGGTGAAATATTGAATAACCTTTTATTACTGGAGCTGAAGGGACTGATAACTCAGTTGCCGGGAAAAATGTTCATACGTAAGGAGCAATAATGTCAAATTCGCTGATAATTGTCGAATCACCCACGAAAGTCAAAACGATCAAGAAATACCTGGGCGCGGATTTTAATGTCCGCGCTTCCGTCGGACACGTCAAAGACCTCCCCAAAAGCAAACTGGGGATCGACGTTGAGAATGATTTCAGTCCCACATACGAGGTGATGGAAAGCAAGAAAAAGGTTGTCGCCGAACTGAAAAAAGCGGCCAGACAGGCAGATAACATATATCTTGCCCCCGATCCCGACCGGGAAGGGGAAGCCATCGCCTGGCACATTGCCGAAGAGATCGGAGCGAAAAACAAGATTATTCGCCGCGTCCTGTTTAATGATCTTACAAAACCAACGATCCTTAAGGCCCTGAACCATCCCCTTGAACTGGACTTCGATAAATACGAGGCTCAACAGACGCGGCGCATCCTTGACAGGCTGGTCGGTTACCAGCTCAGCCCCCTCTTGTGGGAAAAGGTGAAACGCGGGTTAAGCGCCGGCCGCGTGCAATCGGTGGCCGTAAGGATAATTTGCGACCGGGAGGAGGAAATCCGCTGCTTTATACCGGAGGAATATTGGAATATCACAGCCACGCTGGAGGGTAAGAATCCTCCCCCCTTCGAGGCGCGGCTAATTAAAATCAACGGGAAAAAGGCGAAGATAGGCGATGGCGTCCTGGCCAATCAAATCTTGGAGACAGTCAAGGTCACCCCTTTCGTTATCGCGGAAGTAGAAAGAAAAGAGGTAAAAAAATCCCCTCCGCCACCCTTTACGACGAGTAAACTGCAACAGGAGGCCTCTCGCTGGCTGCGCTTTTCGGCGAAAAAGACCATGAGTACCGCCCAGAAGCTTTATGAAGGCGTGGAGCTGGGTAAAGAAGGACAGGTTGGACTCATAACCTACATGAGAACCGATTCGCTGCGCATCTCCAATGAGGCTATGGAAGAGGTGCGAAATTATATCAAAGCAAATTACGACGACGTCTATCTGCCCCCCAAGGCCCGATTCTTTAAGAATGCCCAGGGGGCTCAGGACGCCCACGAAGCAGTAAGGCCGACGTCCATGGCCTACAGACCCCTGGAGATAAAGCATCACCTGACTCCGGACCAGTTTCGCCTTTATCAGCTTATCTGGAACCGTTTTGTCGCCTGTCAGATGAATCCTGCCGTCTTTGATCAAACGACGATCGATGTGGCCTGCGGGGCTTACCTTTTCCGCGCCCAAGGGGCGATCATGAAATTCCCTGGCTTTACGGCCATTTATACGGAAGGCAAAGAGGAAAACGGCAACGGCGAAGATCGCGAAGTTGTGAAGATTCTTCCGGAAGTATCGAAAGGAGAGTCGACCACCCTCATTTCCCTGAACTCGGATCAAAAATTCACCCAGCCACCTCCGAGATTTTCCGAGGCTTCCCTCGTGAGAGAACTGGAAGAAAAAGGCATCGGCAGACCCAGCACCTATGCGGCAATCCTGAGCACCATCCAGGATAGAGAGTATGCCAGGCTGGAAAAGGGGAAGTTCTTCCCCACGGAACTTGGCATCCTGGTGACGGAGCTCTTAGTAAAAAACTTTCCCAGGATCTTGGATACAGCCTTTACCGCCTCCATGGAAACCAAGTTGGACATGATAGAACAGGGGCAAAGCAAAAGACTCGATACCCTGAAGGATTTTTACCTTCCCTTCACGGAAGAATTGAAAAAGGCAAAAAAGGACATGCGGAATGTGAAACGGGAAGAAAAGCCGACGGATATTGTCTGTGAAAAATGTCAATATCCGATGGTCATCAAATGGGGGAGAAACGGCAGTTTTATGGCCTGTTCCAACTACCCCGCATGTAAAAACACAAGGAATGTAACATCCAGCAATGGTGAAGATGCCGGAAAGGTTGAGGACATGACAGAAGAGATAAAATGCGAAAAATGCGGACAGAAAATGGTTGCCAAGGAAGGCCGGTTCGGCAAGTTTCTGGCCTGCTCGGGATATCCGGAATGCAAAAACACCATGAAGGTAAACGGCGGGGCAAAAAGCTTGCCGGCAGTACCTACTGATGTACTCTGCGGCAAATGCAATCGGAATATGGTGATCAAGGAAGGCAGATTCGGCAAGTTTCTGGCCTGCTCGGGATACCCGGAATGCAAAAACACCATGCCCTTCAGTATGGGAATAAAATGCCCCTCCGAAGGATGCAGCGGGGATATCTGTGAAAAAAGAACCAAAACGGGCCGGGTTTTTTATGGGTGCTCCCGTTATCCGGACTGTAAATTCTCTACCTGGACCAAGCCGGTTAAGGAGTAAGTGCCATGACATCGTGGACACCCATACGTTATTCGCGGAGGTAGCCATAGCGACCCAACGGAACGTTCAATACAGAATATTGTAGATTTCGAATACAAAGTTGCTATTTTGGCGATCAAGGTATATCGCTGAGTTCTGGTTGAATTGTGGCATATTGGGTCGAGGCGTTTTCACCATGAAGGAAACGAATCAGCCAAAACTTGATGTGTATCTCCCCTGGCTGGTTATTGTCTTTTCTATAACCGGACTGCTTATCGGCCGTTTCAGTACTGAGTTCGGTCCGTCCCTGGAATGGTGGATTCCCTACGGGCTCTTCCTCATGATTCTTCCATCGATGATAATGGTGGATCTAACGGAAATCGCCCACGCGCTCAAGGACAAAAAAAAATGCCTGCTCAGTTCATTTTTCAACTACTGTATAAACCCGTTTGTCGTCCTCCTCCTGGCGCGCCTTTTTCTCTCACATAATGAAAACCTGTACACCGGGTGGATTCTCGTCGGCATAGCGCCGGATATCGACCTGCTCCTGCTCTGGACATTTCTTGCACGGGGTAACAATTCGCTGAGCATCATGCTCGTCGCGATCAACGCCCTGCTATCCGTCTTCACGGTACCGCTGTTCATCCACCTTTTTCTCGGCAGCAATGTGTCATATGATCAACTCCTTGTCTTTCGTTCAATCCTCATCTATCTTATCCTGCCGCTCATCATCGGCGTTGCTCTGAGAAGGATGCTGACCTCCAAGCTGGGAGAACGGGGGCTCCGGGCTGCAAAGCCCTATCTTTTCGTCACCAGAAATTTCGGCATGATCTCCACCCTGATAGTCCTCTTCGCCTTGAAGGGCCATATTATTCTCGACAATCCGGGATGGGTGCTACTCATGGCCCTGCCGATCAGCATCTTTCTTTGCTTCACCTTCTCCATGGTGTTCCTGACCAGCCGGTTTTTCCGGTTCAACTACGAGGATTCGGTTGCCATTGCTTTTAACGGCACTGGGAGGAATTACGAGCTCTCTACGGCGATTGCACTATCAGCCTTCGGACCGAACGTTGCCGTTGCAACCATCATCTATCCGTTGATAGACATCAATGTGATGTTCTTCATTGTGGGAAAGGTAAGGAAGTGCGGAGAGACTGCCCTGGCAGAAGATCGTGTGCCGGCGCGTCTCGGATATCCAGTGCTGCGATTCTTCCATGCAATCCGGCAGGGTATCTCAACAAGGGAACGCTCATGGAAAGATGCCTGTGACCTTGCCGACGTTTCGCTCAGGATGGACCGTCCCGATCTCGCCATGGAGCACTATACTGCCTTTGCCAGCGAGCACCCATCAGATCCAGCGGCCAATCTCGAGATTGCAAAACTCCATGAACGGCTCCGCGACAACGATAGCGCACTCCGTCACCTGTATCGGTCCCTCGATGCTCAACCCAATAACGGAGAGATCCACTTCCGCATTGGCAAACTGCTCTTCGAAAGACAGGAATATGCAGAGGCATTACCGCACGTGATAAAGGCCGCCTCCCTTCGTCACCAGGCTGCTGATGCCTATCAACTGGCCGGCTCAGCTCAGCATGAACTCGGCAAAATCGATGAAGCGATCGTGTGCTACTTGAAGGCCGTGGCGCTCGATAGTTCCTGCAAAGGAAAATGCTACCGAATACTCGCATTGCTCCATGAGAAGACCGGGCGTATGGACGAGGCGGCACTCTATTACAAGTGGGCCATCAAGGATTCCCGTGGCAAGATGGCCGGGAAGGCAAGTTGATCCAGAGGAAAGCGCGGTGGAACCAGCTTGTGACAAGAGGAATTCGGGAATTCCGTTTACTTAATTATTCAAATACAAATTTCCCTGTTTATTATTCCATTGACACACAAGTCCGTTCTGCTTACACTTCCTCCGTCAAAAAGTAATACCTTATCAGCACAACTCGCCCGAAGGGCGATAATTGAAAAGGAGGATACTATTATGTACATATTTGTCGAACAGTGGAATGCTCGACCGGAATGGCTTGCCCTCTCTCAACAAGAGCGGGAGGAATACGTATCTAAGGTCGGACAGGCTATTGAAGAACTTCTCAAAACCGGTATCGCAATCATGGGATTCGCCCTTAATGACTCAGACACATCACATAGAGCCGACTATCGCTATTTTTCCGTATGGACGTTGCCGAATAAAGAACTTGTGCAGCAGTTTGAACAAGCCATTGAGCAATCAGGCTGGTACCAATACTTTGAGCAGAAAAATACTCGGGGCGAGCTCATTCCACTTGATGCGACCCTTGGTGACATGATAAATCTCTGAATGTTTAAAGTGTCGTGGCAAGCAGGGCTACAAAGTTGGCGATATTCGAGACGGGATCAGCATTTCTATGCCGTGGAAACCTTTTCGCAAATCATTGGATGTGCAACTGCTCGTTATGCTTATAACCTATTGGGTAATATGGGGGATTGGCATACTGGGGTTCACCTTGGGAACAAAACAGCTTCAAAATCATTTATCAAAACGCAAACAGGCGGAAGAGGCTCTACAGGAGAGCGCGGCGCGCCGGAGGCGTGCCGCGAACGGGGGATAGGTGAAGAAGCTATGAAGCAGGCACAATCAGTTGCCGTCATAGGCGGCGGACTTGCCGGTTGTGAAGCGGCGTGGCAACTGCTTAAAAGAGGCCGCCGGGTCATTCTTTACGAAATGAAGCCTCACGTTTTTTCGCCGGCGCACAAATCACCGCAGTTGGCGGAACTTGTATGCAGCAACTCATTGCGATCCAACGCCCTGGAAAATGCCGTGGGACTCCTTAAAGAAGAGATGCGTCGTTTGGGATCGCTGATCATGGAAGCGGCGGACCTAAACTCAGTGCCCGCCGGAAGCGCCCTTGCTGTAGACAGGTCAAAGTTTTCCTGCTACATTGAAGACAGGCTTTTTTCTCAGGAAAACCTTGAAGTAATACGTGAAGAAGTCAGATATTTGCCTCAAAATATACCGGTAATTATAGCTACCGGTCCCCTCACCTCCCCTGCCCTTGCTCAGGACATATCCCTTCTGACAAAAAGCGAACATCTATATTTCTATGATGCCATTTCACCTATTATTGAAGGGGAATCCATAAACTGCGATCGGGTGTTTCGCGCCTCACGATACGAAGACGGTCCGGGAGATTACCTTAACTGCCCCATGGACAAAGATGACTACGAAAGGTTTCGGCAGGCGCTTATGGAAGGCCGGTGCGTCCCCCTCAACTCCTTTGAGGAACCGAAATGTTTTGAAGGATGTCTTCCCATAGAAGTTCTTTCTTCAAGAGGACTGAATACCTTGGCCTTCGGGCCGATGAAGCCGGTAGGTCTCATTAACCCCAAAACGGGGAAACAACCCTATGCGGTAGTACAGCTCCGTCAGGAAAACCTGTCGGCCTCCCTTTTTAACATGGTGGGATTTCAGACAAAATTATCCTGGCCGGAGCAGAAAAGAATCTTCAGGAGCATACCGGGGCTGGAGGAGGCGGAATTTTTTCGCTACGGCAGCGTTCACCGTAACACCTTTATTAACTCCCCCGCCCTTCTGAAAAAGACCCTGCAGCTTCGGACGGATGACCACATCTTCTTCGCCGGCCAGATAACGGGAGTGGAAGGTTACGTTGAGTCGGCGGCGGCGGGACTGATCGCCGGCCTTGGCGTCCACTGTATGTTATCGGGCAGGGATATGTCGCCGCCGCCGGAAACGACGGCCCATGGCGCGCTGTTAAGTTATATTGCCGGGAACAGCCATCGGGCATTTCAACCGATGAATGTCAATTTCGGGATATTCCCGCCTCTTGCTTCCAAAATTCCCAAAAAAGAAAGGGGAAGATATTACGCCGAACGGGCGCTTGCGGACCTGAAAGACTGGCTGGCAGAGTCAGGGCTGAGTCATGACTTGGCCGCGCGATTGAACCTGAACGCAGGGGAATGACAGAGAAGGCCGATCACTTCAATATGACCGGTTTGAGGAAACATGTCCAGGGGTTGAAGTAATTTTAAGGAGAATCCGTTATCGACGAGATAACGGATATCTCTGGCCTGGGTCGAGGGATTGCAGGAGATATAGACGATCTTTTTTGGCTGCATTTCCCTGATGGCATCAAGGACCTCCTTTCTGCAGCCGCTTCTGGGCGGATCGAGAACAACGACATCGGCAATCGCACCCCGTTTAAGCAATTTTTGCTTTATTGTGCCGCCCATATCTCCCTGGAAAAATACAGCATTAAGCAAGCCCCCTTCTTGGAGATTCCTTCGTGCACATTGCACGGCATCGCCATTGATTTCGACGCCCGTGACACTGCGGGCATGGGGAGCAATAAAAAGGGAAAAAAGCCCTGCACCGCAATAGCCGTCCAGAACCATCTCCACACCCGTAAGCCCGCAAAGCTCTGTAACTTTATCAACGAGCAGATCCACAAGGGAATTATTTACCTGAAAAAAACCCCTGTAGGGAACAATCAGACGCCTGTTTTTGGCGTTCCTCATCACAAAGACCGGTTCATCAGAATTACCACAGTCAAGATAATCTTCCCCCCCGGCAGCGGACCAGATTGTCTGTCTCTCATTTTTTATCGCCCTGCCGGAACGAAACAGGTTCTCCCGGAAGGCAAGGCAGGCACGGTTAATGCTCTCCTCCACAATCTCACATCGCTCAATGTCTAAGACACGGTCATCCGAGGCATTCATGAATCCCACTGCCGGTACGTCCCCTTCCTTCGCTATCCGGACATGATAATCCGCCTTGCCGCGATAATTGGACCTTTCAGGAGATGGAATGATGTCCAGAAGGGGAGGCGATGCAAACTTGCCCAATCTTTCAAATATTTCCCGAACCTGCTTTTCTTTTATCTCAAGTTGGTGTTCATAAGCCACATGTTGCAATTGGCAGCCGCCACACTGGCCGAAATACCGGCACAACGGCGCCACCCTATGACGGGAAGGGGTCACTATCCTCTTTAACCTGCCGAGGGCAAATTTTTTTCTTACTTCGCCAATCTCCAATTCCGCTTCATCGCCAGTCACGGTAAAAGGCGCAAATACAACCATTCCCTTTACCCGTCCCACACCGGCGCCACCGAAAGCAACGGCATCAATCGTTATTTTCACTACCTCTCCTGCCTGCAAACTACTGATAGCCATTTGTCTTTTGAACCCCTATGGAATCCATAAATTCTGACGAACTCGTAAAAAGTAAATTTCCCCTTCCCCCGGCGGGAGGGCCGTAATTATTTCCTTCCTTATCTCTCCCCCACTTGTTAGGGGAGGTAGGAGGGGGTGAAGGGGAGGGGGAAATAACATCCGGAAATACGGTCACTTATCACCCCCACCCTAACCCTCCCCCATCAAGGGGGAGGAGATTTTGGACTTTTTACGAGACCGTCAATTCTAGATTCTCTATCATTTCGTATTTTCCTTTACAAGTAATACGAATGCTGTTAATCATGCCAAATATTACAGCGAAGGTTAAAAGAACGTATCATGTGCGATGACAAAATTATCGAATGTATGAATGTTTCTTCTTTTTCGTTGTCCCGCAAACAGGAAGAGATGAATGTGCACCGCCTGACTTGCGATGGGAAAGAGATCATCATCATAGGCACGGCTCATATCTCAAAAGAAAGTTCGGACCTCGTGGAACGGGTTATCACGCATGAAAAACCAGATACGGTATGCGTGGAACTCTGTCCGATGCGCTTTGAAGCTCTCAAACAGAGAGACCAATGGAAGGATACGGACATTGTCAGGGTAATTCGTGAAAAGCGCACATCTTTATTGCTCTCCCAGCTTCTGTTGGCATCCCTTCAAAAAAAGATTGCGCAGAAATTCAATATAAATCCCGGCGAGGATATGTTGCGGGCAGTTACCAAGGCAGAAGAGATCAAATCGGAAATAGTGCTGGCCGACAGAGAAATACGCATCACACTCCTGCGGACCTGGCGGCGGATGCGTTTTTTCAGCAAAGTTAAACTGCTGCCGGAGATGTTTCTCTCTCTCTTCACCACGGAAGATATTACGGAAGAGGATATAGAGGAGCTAAAACAGCAAGACGCGCTGGAACTTGCCATGCGGGCAATATCTGAAAAATTGCCGGAAGTTAAAACTACGTTGATTGACGAGAGGGATCAGTACATGGCCCATGCCATCGGCGAGGCGCCGGGACGGAAAATCATCGCCGTGATGGGCGCCGGACATGTCGTCGGCGTTATGAATAATTTAGGAAAGGCCATCGATATCGAGCCGCTTCTTGAAATACCGCCCGCAAGTCCCTGGCTGAGGATTATCGGCTGGGCTTTTCCACTCTTTATCTTTGGCATCTTCGTTGCGGGCTTCTTTTTATCCGGCCCGCGGGCAAGCATGAACATGATCCTGGGATGGTCGGCTGTAACTGCGTCTTTCTCCGGTCTTGGCGCCTTGCTGCTGCTGGCTCATCCTCTTACGATCATCGCCTCGGCCTTTGCCGCCCCCATAACCACGCTGCATCCGCTTATCGCCGCAGGTTGGGTGGCCGGGCTTACGGAAGCAACGGTCAGGAAGCCTAAGGTTGTAGACTTTCTCGATCTTGCCGCGGACATCACATCAGTCCGCGGATTTTTCAGGAACAAAATCACCCGCATATTGCTTCTTGTTGCTGTCGTCAATATTACTACTTCGATGGGCACCTTCGTGGCCATACCAGTGATTATGAGGTTTTTTTAAAGGATAAGGAATTGTCATGCAATCTAAAGAAAGGAGCTCTCTCCTTTGCCCGAACTGCCGCAAATTGATCAGCGCCGATGAGCCGGTTTGCCCCTATTGCGGCCTATCGGGACCGGCCAAACGGAATTTCTTCCCAGGCAGGTTTTCCGGACTTTCCACAGACATCACGAAGACCTTAATCTACATAAATGCCGGATTTTACATGCTGTCGCTAATTTTAAGCTCCTCTCGACTTACCTTGTCTCCCCATCCCTTCACCTTTCTGTCCCCATCCCAGGAGGGGTTGTTTATTCTGGGAGCAACGGGAACGGTTCCCATTGCCGGATTCGGGCGCTGGTGGACCCTTGTGTCCGCTTCCTTTCTTCACGGCGGACTGATGCATATCCTATTCAACATGCTGGCCCTCGCGCAATTAGGACCTTTTGTAACTCAAGAATTCGGTTTTAACCGTTTCGTCATAATTTACACCTTAACCGGCGTGGCAGGTTTCCTTCTATCTTTCCTGGCTGGAGTGCCCTTCACAATCGGCGCGTCAGCCAGCATCTGCGGGCTCATCGGCGCCATTTTATACTACGGAAAAGCGCGGGGCGGCTTTTACGGAGAGGCTATCTACAGACAGGCTATGGGGTGGATCGTGGGACTTGTCATCTACGGCCTCCTCTTCCCGGGAATCAACAACTGGGCGCATGGGGGAGGAGTCGTATCTGGCGTCGCCCTGGCGCGGATTTTAGGCTATTATGAGCGGGGCGGGGAAGCAATGGTTCATCAGATGCCGGCTGCCTGCTGCATAATCCTGACTTTGCTCATTTTATTTTGGGACCTTATCCAGGCCGCATCCCTTTATCTTTAAAACATGCTTAGACAAACGGATATGGAAGGCAAAGAAACAATCGTAGAGCTGAAAGAGGCGTTAGCGGCGCTTGGAAAAAGTGAGAACCGTTACCGGGATCTCGTTGATAACAGCAATGATTTCATCTGGATCCACGACCTTGAAGGAAAGCTTATCTCCGTCAATAAAGCGGCGGAAAGACTCATCGGCTTCCCTCAGGAAAGACTTATAGGAAGAAACATCCGGGAGGTGCTGGATCCTCAAGTCAGGAATGAATTTACTTCCTATCTCACAACCATCCGTAAAACAGGAGCGGCCCTGGGACTGGTGAGGATAATCACTTCCGCAGGCGAAAAACGCATCCATGAATACAACAGCACCCTGCGCACGGAAGGGGTTGCCGCGCCTTTCGTGCAGGGAATTTGCCGTGATGTCACCGATCGCGTTGTCGTGGAAAAAAGACTGACCAAAACACTCTCCCTGCTAACCGCCACGCTCGAATCGACACCCGGCGGCATCATCGCTGTTGACAATAACAGGAGAATATTGACCTGCAACAGCGAGTTCGTCCGTATGTGGCGTATTCCCGAGGATGTCATTAATACTAAAGACATTGCCCAGGTACTGAATCTCGTATGCAATCATCTGATTGATGTAGAAAGTTTTCTCGCCAGACGTAAAGAAATCATGAGGAATCCTGACATGGAATTTCTCGACGAATTACCATTGAAAGACGGCAGAACAATCTTGCGCAGAGTAAAGCCGCAATGGCGCGAAGGAAGAACAACCGGGAGAGTGTACAGTTTCTTTGACATTACTGCCCGGAAAAATATGGAAGAAAATCTCCGGAAAAGTGAAGAACGTTATCGGGCAATAATTGAAAATATAGAAGAAGGCTATTATGAGGTTGACCTTGCCGGAAATTATACCTTTCTAAACGAAGCGGGCCTCAATATTTTAGGCTATTTACGCTCTGAAATTATCGGCTTTGACAATGAAAAATTTACCGATGAAGAAAATAATAAAAAAATCAGCAAAATATTCAAAACAGTTTATGCCGCCGGATATCCTTCTTCGGAATGCCGGTGGGATATAATAAGAAAAGACGGCCAGAGGCGTCATTTGGAGAGTTCCATCTCCCTTATCAGGGATGCAAAAGGCAAAAACATCGGATTCAGGGGAATTATGCGCGACGTAACGGAAAAGATAATGGCCGAAGAAACCATCCACCATATGGCCTATCACGACTTTCTTACGGGGCTGCCTAACCGTTTTCTTTTTACCGACCGTCTGAATGTCGCATTGGCGCAGGCGCGGCGTCACCAGAAGAAAATCGCCCTTATGATGCTTGATCTGGACAAATTCAAGGAGATCAACGACGCTCTGGGGCACGACACAGGAGATACTCTGCTCCGGGAAGTTGGGAAACGATTGGTGGAATTGGTACGCGAGAGCGACACCGCTGCACGTGTGGGGGGAGATGAATTTACAATGCTCCTGCACAATATTGCGGACATTAAGGATGTTGCCGTCATTGCCGCGAAAGTTTTAGAGGCTTTTCACAACCCCTTTAATTGCAATGAGCACAAACTCTACATCACCCCGAGCATCGGAATCGCTATCTACCCTTATCACGGATCTGACATGTCGTCTGTATTGAGCCATGCCGACCAGGCCATGTACCGGGCCAAGGAAAATGGAAACAGTTATTATATTTATGGCCAGTAAAAACTTGACGCCTTTACAGGAAAATGCCCCCACCCCTCCCTCCCCCTCGACGGGGGAGCGAGGGGTGGGGGTGATTTTCATCCTTCGTTGTGCCCACCCCGGGTATGGGAGTTTGTAACGAGAGGAGATAAACCTTGTATGCAGTAATTATGGCCGGCGGCAGGGGCGCCCGCTTCTGGCCCAGAAGCAGAGAAAAGTCCCCTAAACACCTGCTTGACATAATCAGTGCGGAGACCATTCTTCGGGAAACGGTAAACAGGATCACCCCCATCGTTCCGACGGATATGGTCTTTATCATCACCGGCGAAAGCCACGCTGCGGAAGCAAGGAGGCAACTGCCGGAGCTTCCCTGGAAAAACTTCCTGGTGGAGCCGTCAGGTAAAAACACCGCGCCCTGCATCGGTCTTGCCGCAATACACCTGAAGAAGATAGACCCGGAAGGTATTATGATGGTCTTACCTTCCGACCATTTCATCAAAGACGAAGAAGAATTCATCCGCGTCCTTACCATTGCCGGCAAAGCGTCAGAACGGGGTGAAAATCTTCTTACCGTCGGCATCAGTCCCGTGGGACCGGAAACCGGTTACGGTTACCTGGAGAGAGGGGAAAAGAAATTCACCATTGATGGCGAAGACATTCATCATGTACGAACGGTGCGGGAAAAACCTGGTAAAAACGAGGCTGACATCCTAATACGGCAGGGAGGTTTTTTCTGGAACGGCGGTATTTTCATCGGTAAGGTTTCGACCTTCTTACACGCCATTGCCTGCTGGCTCCCCGATCTTTACCGCCATCTCACAGATATGGAAGCGGCCCTGGGAAATGAAGAGGAAGAAACTGTGATAAATCGTGCCTACGAATCCATCGTCCCTGTTTCATTCGACTACGGCGTCATGGAAAAGGCCAGCAATATTCTTATGGTAAGAGGCGATTTCGGCTGGAGCGACGTGGGAAGCTGGGATGCCCTCTATCAGGTGCTGCCCAAGGATGAGAATGGCAATTCCCTTGCTGGAGGCAGTGTTTTTCTGAACAGGAGCAGCAGGAATTCTCTCGTTTACAGTCCCCATAAGTTAGTGGCCATGGTAGGGGTGGAAGACCTGATCGTAGTGGACACAAAAGACGCTCTTCTGATATGCCGAAGGAGCGCCTCCCAGGAAGTCAAGAATTTAGTGGAACTTCTGGAACAGAAGAACTTGAAGGAATACCTGTAGCGAGAAAAGTTCTTAGGTGACGTGTAATAGGTATAAATGGAAATCAAGACGGCGGGAAAACTCATTCTGGCATCTGCATCCCCTCGCAGGAAGGAACTGTTAAAACTTTTAGGGCTGGACTTTGAGGTGCTGCCGAGCGGTATCGAGGAGACGTACCGCACGGGGGAAACACCTAAAGAACATGTGCTCCGACTTTCTGCGCAAAAAGTCCTCGCCCTGGCCTCCTCCTACCCCGAGGCATGGGTAATCGGCGCGGATACGGTCGTCGTCCTTGACGGTGGGTTTATGGGAAAACCGGCCACGATCGCCGAGGCCAAGATAATGCTTAAGAAGCTGAGCGGACGGGAGCACCAGGTACACACCGGCTTTACCATTACAAGAAAAATAACCGATCTCCTCCTTCAGGAAGCTGTGATATCTTCCGTTTTTTTTAAGCATATCTCGGAAGAAGAGTTAAACTGGTATGTGGGGACCGACGAACCATATGACATGGCAGGAGGTTATGCCCTCCAGGGTAGGGGCGCCTTTTTCATAAGCAGGATAACCGGTTACTATACGAATGTGATCGGCCTTCCTCTATGCGAGGCGGTAAACCTGCTGAAAAGCGCAGGGGCAATAGAATTTCACCTGTGAAATCATGGAATCGGATATAGCTGCAAATATCTCCCGGATACTGGAAAATATCAGGGAAAAGGCCTCACGATCGGGACGGAAGGCAACGGACATCAGGCTGATGGCGGTGACAAAGACTGTTGACGACTCACGCATAAGGGATGCCTTGCAGGCGGGCATAAAGCTTATCGGCGAAAACTATGTCCAGGAAACGGCAAGAAAGAAGGCCTCACTGGAACAGCAGGGATCGCCTCTTGAATGGCACATGGTAGGCCGCCTGCAAACCAACAAGGCAAAATATGCCGTAAAACTTTTTGATATGATCCACTCCGTAGACAGCTTGGAGCTGGCGCGGGAACTGGATAAAAGGTCAAAGGCTATGGGGCGCGTGACCAAAGTCCTGATCGAAGCCAATACCGGCGGAGAAAAAACGAAAAGCGGCGTTCCCCTTTCCCAGGCTCAAGACTTGATAATAGCCGTAGCGGCTCTGGAAAATATTTCCGTTGAAGGGCTTATGACCATACCCCCCTGGTTCCCAGATCGCGAAAAGGCGAGACCCTATTTTGCCGCACTGCGGGAACTGAAGGAAAAAATTGAGAAGGCAGATATTCCTCGTGTCCACATGCGGGAACTATCCATGGGCATGACGGATGACTACGGGGTGGCTGTAGAAGAGGGAGCAACCATTGTCAGAATAGGGAGAGGGATCTTCGGAGCAAGGGTAGCCAAAAAATAGAGCCTATGCTAAAAGGGATGAACTCGTAAAAAGTAAATTTTCCCCTCCCCTGGCGGGAGGGGATTAAGGGGAGGGGGAAATAACATCCGGAAATACGGTCACTTATCACCCCCACCCTAACCCTCCCCCATCAAGGGGGAGGAGATTTTGGGCTTTTTACGAGACCGTCAAAAGGATTGCCGGAATAATCCCCTCGGCCAAGGGCTTAAAAAAAGGAGATGAAAAATGAATAAATCGGCATTTTACAAGATGAGCTATGGCCTTTACGTTGTCAGTTCCATAAACGACGACAGGTTGAACGGCCAGATTGCCAATACCGTTTTTCAGGTAACGTCCGAGCCGCCCACCTTGGGAATCAGTATCAATAAAAAAAACCTGACCCACGGCTTTATCGAGAAAAGCCGCTTATTTTCC
>DATESZ010000212.1:0-9287 GCA_035283845.1 Syntrophales bacterium
GCTGCAAAGCAGGTCTCACCTCCCTTCACTGGTTGCCACCATCAACGATAATGTCGTGGGTTTCATTCTGGGCGAGGCGAGCGGCTGGGAGTTCGGCATACCGGACACGGTGGGTTGGATCCACACGATCGGAGTCGATCCAGCCGCCCAGAAAAAAGGCGTGGCGCGCAAACTTCTCCACGAGATGATCGTGCACCTGAAAAAAGTGGGTGTGACGTCC
The DNA here is from genome assembly GCA_035283845.1 of Syntrophales bacterium. Taxonomy (GTDB): domain Bacteria; phylum Desulfobacterota; class Syntrophia; order Syntrophales; family JACQWR01; genus DATESZ01. Next base: position 221 of record DATESZ010000212.1, read on the forward strand.
ATCTATGTCCTGGTGAGCTGGCGGGATTGGGACTTGCTTAAGTTCTTGGACTCAGCGGGATTTTCACGGGGGGATATGATCAACCTGGAACTTAAAGTCTAACACCGCACTGATGTTTCTCCGGTGATGCTGGATGTTCTCAGCCGTTTGCAGGCTGAAAAGTAAACAATCTATGTTACCCTCTTGGGGATATGTAAAAGTATAGCCTTTTGCGGGTTGAAAGCTGCATGCAACTGAGGCTGAGAATAAGTAGATGTAAGTCAGTCAATATCGGATTCAATATTATCAGTTAAAATGCGCTTTAACCGGAAGAAAAGATGAGGCCCGTCTATGAGACCCTGATTCTCGGATCAACAAGGGCATAGGATAGGTCGGCAAGGAGATTTCCCAGCAGGGTAAGCACGGCGCCTATAAAGAGGATGCCCATGATGGTCGGATAATCGCGGGCCATGACGGACATGTAAAAAAGTTGGCCCATGCCCGGTATGGCAAAAATAGTCTCGAAAATAACGCTGCCGCCGATGAGGCCCGGAACGGAAAGGCCAAGTATGGTGACGAGGGGCAGCAAAGCGTTCCTCAGGGCGTGTTTGTAAATTACCAACCGCTCGCTTAAGCCCTTGGCACGGGCCGTAGTGATGTAATCCTGCCGGATGACTTCCAGCATGTTGGCCCTCATGTATCGGGAAAAGCCCGCCAATCCCCCAAAAGCGGATAGCAGCACGGGCATGATTAGATGTTTGATCAGGTCAATGAATATTGCACCGGGAGGAAGATATTCATAATTTAGGGAACGGATGCCGGAAATTGGCAGCCAGCCCAACTGAACGCCGAAGAGGATCATAAGCAAAAGCGCCAGCCAGAAGGTGGGGATGGCGAATCCTATAAAAACGAAAACTCCCGTTATCCTGTCGAAAAAGGAATTCTGATGGACGGCTGACAGGACGCCTATGGGAATGGCGACCATCAGGATCAGAATCATCGAGAGGATATTGAGGGCGATTGTAATGGGCAGCCTTTCGAGTATCTTATCGGCCACCGGCCGGCGGTCGGACGAAAAGGACACGCCCAGATCCAGTCGCACCAGCTTATTCAACCATATCAGATACTGTTGGGGCAATGGCTTGTCGAGATCATACATCGCCCGGAGGCGTTCCTTCATTTCCGCAGATACGCGGGGATTCATCTGAGTTTCCAGGTCTGTGGGGGCGCCGGGCGCCAGGTGCATCACCACAAAACAGATAATCGTGATTCCGAGCAACAAAGGGATCATGAAAATCAATCTTTTGACGGTGTATTCCATCATTAGCGGACTCTCCCTTATATTTACTCTTTCCCTACGACCGGCAGCACGTCGATCAGGCGCTCCATAGTAAGCTTCTCGCGCTGATCATCTGTGAGATAGGGTATCCCCAGGCCGTATTCCTTCCACCGGCGGAATATGAGCTTCTCCGTAGTCACGCCCAGCTTATTCACCGGCGGATACATGTGGCCGCCGAACTCTTCCCGGCGAGGGAAATCCCAATTCCTGGTAGCGTCAACCAGCACACGATGCCACTTCCCGGTGCCATAGAGAATGGGATTCCGGTCTTCCCAACGCGTGCTGGGGTCCAGCACGGAGCCGCCAGTTGGGCCGAAGATCGTCAGGTCGCCAGGCTCGCCGGCGTTTACCCGGTAGGCGATAGCCCAGTCAATGTCCTCCCATGAGCGGATGTCGATATCCTCCTCAACCACGATGATGGTCTTATAGAACCAGTTGGAGGCGGAAGAAGACCAGAGGGCGCCGGCGACCTGATGGGCATGGCCGCGGAACTGCTTGTGAATCTGGACGATGGTGGTAGTGCCCATGGTGATCGGCGTGCACCAGACGTCCGTGATGCCGCGGACACCAGCATCCTCGAGGACATTCCAGGCCACTGCGGACAGGCTGATCGGGTAGATATGGGTGTCCTCGTTAGGCATGCCGGCACGGGCGCCCTCCGCACTGCCCCTCAGGATAGGGTTGTTGCGATAAGTGATGCACTGTACATTCAGCACGGGCTTAGGCGATGCCTTGCCTTCGCACCAGCCGGTGTACTCGCCAAACGGCCCTTCCATCTCGAAGGTCGACGGGTCAGCAGACATCGTCCCTTCTACGACAATCTCGGCGTTGGCCGGCACCTCCAGGTCTACCGTCTCGCACTTGACAAGCCGTACCGGCTCCCCACGGATGGCGCCGATGATATCCCATTCGGATGATTGATGGTGAGGAATAGGAGTACAGGCGCAGAAAGGCATGGCGTCGTCCCAACCGTGGACGACAGCCAATGGCATGGGCTTGCCCATGGCCTGATACTTGAGGAAGTGGCCGCCCCAGTGCTGAGCCGGGACCATAAGTTTGGCAATCTTGTTCTTCCCAACAATCATGCCCCGGTACATTCCAACGTTGACCTCGCCGGTGTCAGGGTCCTTGGTGACCACACCGGCGAAGGTGTCGATGTACCGGCCTCCATCAAGGTGATGCCATTTAGGGACCGGGAATTGAAAGAGATCGACCGCGTCTCCGGTGACAATATTGTCCTTCACCGGACCGGTCGCTACCATCATGGGGCGCACCTGCTCCCGGAAAAGACGTCGGCACTGCCTGACCATCTCCACCAAGGGAGTGTCCAGCGCCAGGCCAAGCATTGCAGCAATGCGGGGATAATTGGCCAGCCCGCCTACCATAAGGCGGCGGCCTCTGGTATTCTTGTAGTCCTTGATATTCTCAAAGAGCAGCGCCGGGCCTTCTACCGCCTGTACGGCCCTGGCGAGGCCCCCGATTTCCAGGTTCCAGTCTACTTCGGCATTGACGCGCCGGAGCTGGCCCTGCTCCTCCAGCCAGTCTATCCACTCCCTCATGTCGGCAAAAGCCTTCTTACGAACAGTCTTCTCTTTAACAGCCATATAGTTCTTCCTCAAAGTCTGTTGGCGCACATGCGCCTTGCGATAACCTCGCCTCCCATTTACTCCCTTTACAATCAGCCGAGCAGGTTCATCTCTTTTATGTTTTGTATCATTTGCCGGAGACTGTCTTCCGAATGGGCCTCCAGGGTAACCAGAGGGGACAGCTTGTGGCTCCGGAGCATGGCGAAAAATTTGAGGAAAGGAAAATTTCCTTCTCCCACAGGGAAATGTTCATCGGTCTGACCTTTGTTGTCGTGGATGTGAAGCTGTCCTAAGCGGTGGGCCAGTTTTTCCACCCACGTATAGAGCGGGACGCGGGAAAAAACATTGAAATGCCCGGTATCGAAACAAAAGCAAAGACGGGAGGAAGTAAAGGCGCTGAAGAGCTCGTTCAGTTGCGCCGGTTCCGTTTCATAAACATTTTCCAGGGCAATACGGGTTCCCATTTCTTCCGCAAGTTTCAGGAAATGACCCCATGTTTCGATACTGTTTTCCAGCCAGGCCTGTTTATCGTCGTTATAGTATCCTTCGTCGAAGGAAGGGTGGCAAACTACAGTTAAGGGGTGAAAATAGGGCACAAGATCAAATACCTGCTGCAGACGATCTGTCGTGACTTTACGAATTCTCGGATCAATGGCGCCCGGTCTTAGATCCATGAAAGGGGCGTGAAAGGTAACCGTCAGGCCGGTGTCGGAAAGCCGCTTGGCAACCTCCGATACCCATGTTTTCTGCATGACATCCAAATCGTTGCAGTCGAAGCCGATTTCCGGATTGATCCTTTCCTTGATAACCGTTTCCATCTTTTCGGTTAAAAGAAGGCGAAAGGGAACATGGGCCTGGACTTTTTTTATAATTTCCCTCATTTATTCATCACCTTACCTTATTCTGATTGCCGCCCTTTGTCCTCCTACCACAGCAGATAATTTTTCACAACCTCAATTACCGCCTAATCGAGATTGACAATCTGCAAATATTCTGTTATGAAAAACAATAAGTTGTGTACGAAAGTCATCCATTTGCGAGTGTGACCATAAAATAAAGGAGGTGATATTGGCCGGCAAAGAACTTGATGCAAAAAAGAGGGCGCTTTTATGCGTGAATGCCTCTTTGGAGAAAAAAGCGAATAATATTATTGTAATGAATGTAAGAGAAATGTCCTCCTTCACTGACTATTTCGTAATCTGCAGCGGCGCCTCCGATCGACAGGTGCAGGCTATAGCCTCGGCCATCCGGGAAAATATGAAAAAAAAGGGGTTGCTGCCCCTGGGCGTAGAGGGTGAAAATCACGGCCAATGGGTGCTCATGGATTACGACGATGTGGTGGTGCATATTTTTTACGAACCGGTAAGGGAATTTTACGAGATTGAAAGATTGTGGTCCGAGGCGCCCATGATGAAGGTGGGCGAAAATGTTGCCCGCTTGATTGCTCTTGAAAAAGGAATGTAAATGAACATCATCCTTGCGGGACTTACAGATGCTCTTTTCCCGCCCCGGTGTATGGCATGCGGCGCGGTTTTGAGTGAAGAAAAACAATCTTTTTGTTCCGATTGTTTTCTTGAGATCAAATTTATCCGGTCGCCCCTTTGCTCCTGTTGCGGGCAACCCTTTGCCGAACCGGGGGATAAGGACCATCTATGCGGTGATTGCCTGTTGTCGAGGCCTCCATTTTCCGTAGCCAGGACCTTGGGAAGATATGAAATGGCGCTGATGGATGTTATCCACAAGTTTAAGTATGGGGGAAAGATCGCTTCGGGTGTAAGATTGGGAAAAATGATGGCCGAATCTTCCTACGGGGACTTCAATATTGCCGATTATTCGCTGATAATGCCTGTGCCTCTGCACACAAGAAGACTGAGGGAGCGGGGTTTCAACCAGTCAATGATACTGGCGGAAGAAATTTCCCGTCTTTTTTCCGTTAATCTTGATTTTTTAAGCCTCAGGCGGGCTGTTTGCACCGAGTCCCAGACCAGTCTAAGCAAGGAAATGCGGGAGCGGAACATCAAGAGCGCCTTTTCTGTCGTCGATGCGGAAAAGATCAAGGGTGAAAAGATTATCCTTGTGGATGATGTCTATACCACAGGCAGCACGGTTAAGGAATGCGCCCGCATATTACTGAAAAACAAGGCCGCAGAAGTGGCTGTATTGACGTTGGCCCGTGCTTAGTAACCCCCATGCCTGGGTCGGTCACAACGAGGGATGAAAATCACCCCCACCCCTTCCTCCCCCGTAGAGGGGGAGGGATAAAGGGAAGGGGGCATTTTCATATAAATACGGCAGAGGAGTTAAATGGAAGGCAAAATATATAGCCGTGAAGAATTGAAAAAAGAACTTAAGCGGCTCCAAGGCGCAGGTAAGAAGATTGTTTTTACTAATGGCTGCTTCGATATTCTGCATGTGGGGCATACCCGATATCTGGAGGAGGCGAAGAAAACAGGCGATGTCCTCGTCCTTGCCGTAAACAGTGATGATTCAGTGAGGGCCATAAAGGGAGATAAAAGACCGCTGCTTCCCGAAAACGAAAGGGCTGATGTAGTGGCTTCTCTCGAATCGGTTGACTATGTAACCATCTTTTCGGAAACTACGCCTCTTAAATTGATTGAATACCTTAAACCTGACGTATTGGTAAAAGGCGGAGACTGGAAGGAAGAAAACGTCGTAGGTCGGGAATCGGTCGCGAAATGGGGCGGGGAAGTGGTGATTGTTCCGGAAATTAAAGGCGCCTCCACAACAAATATCGTGGAAAAAATCAGAAAAGTCTACGGCGATGGTTAGATGACTCCTGAAACAATAAATTTCTCTTTACAAAAAAATGTGCTTTAGGTATAGGGGCAGGCAGGATTTAGCCTTTACAAACCTGTGTCACGAAGTGAGAAGACGATGACCATGAAGCCGGATAAGCTGGAATTTTTCAGATCTATGCTGAACCAGAAGATCGGTGATTTGTTGAATGAAGCGGAAAAAACCGTTACAGAAATGATCAGCGCCAAGGAGAATTTCCCCGACCCCAATGACAGGGCTTCTCTCGAATCCGACAGAAATTTCGAGCTCCGCATCCGCGACAGGGAACGTAAACTGATTTTGAAGATGCGGGAGGCGATCCAGCGTATCGATGAAGGAACTTTCGGCATCTGTGAGGCTTGCGGCGGTTCCATATCGGAAAAAAGGTTGATGGCAAGGCCAGTAACTACCTTTTGCATTGATTGTAAAACCAAAGAGGAAAAGCTGGAAAAGTTGAAGGGTGGATAATGCTGCCGGGGAGGGGAGGGGAGTGGCCTTGCTCTTCCTGCCCAAATCTTGAACAGGCGTCTTTCTCTAAGTACTCGTCAAAATGATATATCCTTTCTTACATTTTTTCCCCGCATAAACAACTTAGCCTTCTGACAAGAGGAATCTGCAGAATGTATGTCAGAGTTGCCGTAAATGTACCTACGGATAAAGTTTTTTCCTACGCTGTTCCCAAAGCATTGGAAAAGAAGGCGGCAATCGGGATACGGGTCTGTGCGCATTTCGGGAAACGGGTCGTGACCGGCTATATCATAGAAATACTTCACACTGCAGATGTCGATAATATAAAGGAGATTTCTGAAATACTCGACCCTGAGCCCCTCTTCGGCGAGGAAGATTTGCTTTTTTACCGATGGATTTCGCGTTATTATCTTTATCCCCTGGGGAAAACACTGTTTGAAGTTTTACCCGGCGGCAGTGATCTTTCTCAAATTTCTCCAAAAAAAGAAAGGATAGTGTCACTCGGCGCTGAATACTTGTCCCGGGGGATTTCCCCGGTCAAAGAAGCTTCTCTTGCCGTTCCCATGCCGGTTAAGCAATGTGGGGGCACAAGTAATGCAGCTTTGCCGGGTCTGCGGGATATCAGGCTGACCGACCGGCAGGAGCAAATGGTGGATTTTCTGCTTAAGAGCGGCGATACCTTTATTTCCAGCCTTCGCGGGGAGTTCAAAAACGCCGCTTATCTTGTCCGTTGCCTGCAGGAAAAAGGAGTACTGCGCATCGAGGAAAGAGAGGTCTACCGTTCTTCCCGTGCCGCGCCGGCCATAGATGAAATTGACTCTCCCGTTTTATTAAACGGTGATCAGGAAGCTGCTGTTGGCAGGATTTTGCAGAGTCTTGCGTCTAATCGTTTTTCACCCTATCTTCTCCATGGCGTAACAGGGAGCGGCAAAACGGAAGTCTATTTTAAGGTAATGGAAAAAACGAGAGAACAGGGAGGGGGGCTGATTTTTCTTGTTCCGGAAATCAGCCTTACCCCCCAGATAATTTCCCGGATCAGGTCGAGATTCAGAGACCAGGAAATAGCGGTGATACACAGTGGTGTTTCCAGGAGTGTTCGCTATGACCAGTGGAGGCGGATACAAAAAGGCGAAGTCAAGGTCGCGATAGGCGCCCGCTCCGCTCTGTTTGTGCCCATGAGGGACCTGCGTCTTGTCATTGTGGATGAGGAACATGACGGTTCCTACAAACAGGATGAACGGCTGCGATACAATGCCCGCGACATGGCTATTGTAAAGGCAAAGCTAAGCAATGCCACCGTGATTTTAGGTTCTGCGACTCCTGCAGTCCAGACCTATTTTAATGCCCGGAATAAAAAATATCACTATCTGTCTTTACCCCGGAGGGTTGAATGCAGAGAGCTGCCGGTAGTAGAAATAGTTGATATGAGAAATGAAAGGGACAATAACTTTGAAGCGCCTATCCTTTCCCAGGCAATGAATCAGGCGATCGGCCAAACCCTCGCAGAAAAAAACCAGACGCTCCTCTTTTTGAACCGCCGTGGCTTCAACACCGTCGTACTTTGTCCTGATTGCGGCTATGTATTTAAATGTCTCAATTGCGAACGGTCCCTTACGTATCACGCCGCCTCCGGCATGTTGAAGTGCCATTATTGTGATTTTGCCTTAAGAGCTTTTCCCTCCTGTCCAGGTTGCGGGGGCAGTCATATCCGGAGTTACGGCGTTGGTACGGAAAAACTGGAAAAAGAAACAAATCGTATTTTTCCTCAGGCCAAGATCGGCCGGATGGACAGCGATACAACCACCCGCCGGGGCGATGCGGAAAAGATCCTCAAGGCGCTGGCCAGACAGGAAATCGATATCCTTATTGGCACGCAGATGATTACAAAAGGGCACGATTATCCGGGAATCACGCTGGTTGGCGTTGTTTCCGCCGATATATCCCTGAATGTCCCGGATTTCCGGGCGGGGGAAAGGACCTTTCAGATCCTTACCCAGGTCGCCGGCAGGGGAGGCAGAGGCGCCATGCCGGGGAGCGTAATTGTTCAAACCTTCAACCCCGGCCATTATGCCGTAAAAATGGCTCAGAGCCACGATTACCATGCTTTCTATGCAGAGGAGATAAAGCTTAGAAGGAGCCTGTTATATCCCCCCTATACAAGGCTCGTGAACCTGCATATCAGCAGCGCGAGAAAAGACCAGGGCATTTCGGGCATTGACAGGATCGGAAAGTTGGTGAAAAATCTTTCCGGAAATAATAATATGGGGAAAAAGGTCGAAGTTCTTGGCCCGGCAGCGGCCCCGATTGCCAAAATCAGAGGCAGATACCGCTGGCAGGTGCTTCTGAAAGGAAAGGATATCAATGCCCAGTGCGCCGTTGTTGATGTCATTCGGAAGGAAGCGGTGAAAATCGGATTGGAAGTCAAAGTGGATGTTGATCCCATGGATTTTATGTGATTTTTGCCCGTAAGGTTTCTATTTCCTTTCATTACAGATTATGTAAATATCTCTTTGCTGGTTCAGGCTTGCAGCCTGAACCATTTGTTAATCCTTTGGTTCAATCTGCAAGATTGAACCAGCCCCAAACAGATGAAGGATCAGCACATCCGTATCAACGACGATCTGACGCATCGGCACGTTTTCCCCGTGTGGATTTTCTGACATTTCTGACAAAGTGATCTACCCCCGCCGCGAGTTCAGGGTGTCCCCCGCCCTTCCAGGCGCCGAAGGTCTCATCAATGGCTGTTAGTTGGCGCAGTCGCTGGAGTTCCCGCTTAAGCGCCTCACTGACAAACCTGCTCAACTCGCCTTTGCCTACGGTTTCCCGCAGTTGATTCAACAGGTCTTCAGGGATTTGAAAGTTGGCCTGCTTCAAAACCGTGTTCATGACTATCCCCTCC
>DATESZ010000213.1:0-36118 GCA_035283845.1 Syntrophales bacterium
GCTGGCCGGCATGATCCGGGAACGTTTCAAGTTTCAGGTTGTGATCCCCGACTATCTGGAAGAGGTTACCTTAAAGCCCGGTTATGAACTCAAGCGGGTGGAGTATCCGGAAAAGGCGGCGCCCCGTATTGATTGGGTTTACATCCTTGGCGATTTGGAGGCCAAGCTTGCGCAATTGCAGGCGCGCCGGGCGCAATTAGAGGCCAAAACCTGGGTGGCGCAGACGGACCTGAGGGACAGGGTCCTGGAACTTAACCGCGGCCTTATGGAAACCATATCGGAGATTTAGCAGCCCGCAAAGAACAGACTTTTTCAACAATTTATATGAAAATGTCCCCCTCCCTGTATCCCTCCCCCTCGACGGGGGAGGGTGGGGTGGGGTGGTTTTCATCCTTACGTTGTGCCCGCGTCGGGCATGGGGGTTAGTGAGGGAAATACTGCCATGTATTCGGAATGCACGCCTTTAACTCTATGAGAACAATGGTCCTAAAGGCAGTTTTTTTGATAACCTGCTTTTTTTTCCTTTCCGGCCCGGTTTATGCCGGTGTTTTTTTAGACGACCTGGGAAGGAAGGTGGAGATAGCGCCTTCCCCAAAAAGAATTGTATCCCTTGCGCCCGGCATCACGGAGGTTCTTTACTGCCTTGGACTGGACGGGGAGATTGCCGGGGTAACGATATACTGTAATTATCCGGAAGCGGCCCGTCATAAACCGAAAATCGGCGGCTTTACCAATATATCCGTGGAGAAGATTCTTTCCATGAATCCCGATCTGATTATCGGCACCGCCGATGGGAACAGGAAGGAAACAGTGATGCGGCTTGAATCGCTGGGGATGCCGGTTTTTATTACCAATCCGAAAACGCTGGATGAAATATTGGGAATGGTGCTTGCTATAGGCAGAATTACCGGCAAGGAAAGAGAGGCGAAAAAGCTGACCCTTCATCTAAAAAACAGGGTAAAGAATCTTTCTTCTCTGGTTAACGGGCGGAGAAAAAGGAGCGTGTTTTTCCAGGTAGGGGGTGATCCGATCATCACCGTGGGCAGGGATACCGTTCACAACCAGCTTATTACCCTGGCTGGCGGCGTTAATATAGCCGGCGGGGAGAAAACCCTCTACCCTCACTACAGTGTTGAAGAGGTGGTTGCCAGGCAACCGGAGGTCATCATTCTGACGTCCATGAAATACGAAACAGATGTATCAAATATCTGGAATAAATGGAGGAAGTGGCCCCATATCCCGGCGGTCAGGGACAACCGGCTGCATATCATCGATACGGACCTGATAGACAGGTCGTCGCCCAGGATTGTGGATGGCCTGGCGGAGATGGTTAAGATTATTCATCCTGAAGCAGTAAAGAAATAAAAACAAGGTAAAGGCATGTCGGAAGAAAAAAAAGTAATAACAAGATTTGCGCCCTCGCCGACGGGTTATTTGCATATCGGGGGGGCGAGAACCGCCCTTTTTAACTGGCTTTACACCAGGCATCACGGGGGAACATTTATTTTAAGGATCGAGGACACGGACCAGGTCCGTTCCACCGATGAGTCAACGAAGGCCATCCTCGACGCCATGACCTGGCTCGGAATGACCTGGGATGAAGGGCCTTACTTTCAGGCAAGCTGCTTGCAGTTACACCGTGAAGAGGTGGTAAGGCTCATCAGGGAAGGGAAGGCCTACTGCTGCGTCTGCACACCGGAAGAGCTGGAGGAAAAGAGGAAGCAATCCTTGGCCGCGGGCAGGAAACCCAAATATGACGGCGCCTGCCGGGAGAAAAATCTGGGCAGAACGACTGAGGCCGTCGTCAGGTTCCGCTGCCCCCAGAAGGGAGTGACGGTGGTGCCTGACCTGATCAAGGGGGTGGTGACGTTCAACAACGAAGAGCTTGATGACCTGGTCATCGAACGGAGCGATGGATACCCTACCTACAATTTTGCCGTCGTGGTGGACGACGCCCGGATGGCAATTACCCATGTCATCCGCGGCGATGATCACCTGAACAACACGCCTCGCCAGATTCTCCTTTACGAGGCGCTAGGGTATCATGTGCCCCGTTTCGGGCACGTGCCTATGATTCTGGGGTCGGACAAAACGCGGCTCAGCAAGAGACACGGCGCCACATCGGTGATGGCCTATAAGGAAATGGGCTATCTGCCGGAAGCCTTGATCAATTATCTCGTCCGGCTGGGTTGGTCCCATGGAGATCAGGAGATATTTTCCCTTGAGGAACTGATTCGGGCCTTTGATCTCGGCGCAGTGGGAAAATCTGCCGCCGTGTTTAATCCGGAAAAGCTGCTCTGGTTGAATCAGCACTACCTGAAGGAATGCCCCGTAGAGAAACTGGCAGGAGAGATAGCGCCATTTCTGGAAAAACTGGGACTGCCGGCTGCGAACCGGGAATTCACCGCGCGGGTTGTAGGCGACCTGCATACGCGCGCCAAGACCTTGGCGGAAATGGCCGAGGCCGGCGCCTTTTATTTCTTTCCGGAAGTTGCCTTTGAGGAGGAGGCTGCCGCAAAATTCTTGAAAAAGGAGGTTGCCGGAGACCTGACCGCTGTTGCCGAGGGGATAGCTTCTTTGCAGGATTATACGAAGGAGGGGATCGAGGCCTTTCTGCGGAACCTGGCCGAGACAAGAAACACCAAACTAAAACTGATCGCCCAGCCATTAAGGGTGGCGCTGACAGGGAAGACCGTAAGTCCCGGTATTGATGACATCATGGTTACCCTTGGCAAAGAGCGTGTGGCAGACAGGATTAAACGGGCGGTGGAATATATCAATCGTCGCGCTGCAATAAAACAGAAAGAAAATAATCATGTTCAATAAGATGTTAATTAATCTGGCGGAAAAGATTATGGGAGACGGCGCCTTCCGCATATCCTATGAGGAGGCGTGCCGATTAGCCGCCCTTCCGGACGACGAGACGCTCGATCTCATCATGTGTGCCGATAAAATACGCCGGAAGTACAAGCAAAATAAAGTCGTTACCTGTTCCATAACGAATGCCAAGTCGGGTTTATGCACGGAAGACTGCGCCTTCTGCGCCCAGTCCGCCCACCATGAAACGGGGATTTCCGCCCACCCTCTTTTGAGTGAAAAGGAAATGGTCGGTAATGCCCTGAGTCTTTATGAGAGCGGCGCTACGGAATTTTCCATGGTCACCAGCGGCTACACGCTTACGGATCAGGAACTGGAGCGGATCGGCAGGGCCGCAGGCGCGATAAAAGAGAAAACGGGCATGCTGATCTGCTCCTCCCTCGGCGTCCTGACGGAGGAAAGGGCGAAGCAACTGAAGAAAAGCGGGCTCTCCGCCTACCACCACAACCTGGAAACGGCCAGAAGTTTCTTTGATCAGGTCTGTACGACCCACGATTATGAAGACGATGTCCAGACCGTAAGGGTGGCCAGGGCCGCCGGTCTCAAGGTTTGCAGCGGCGGAATCCTGGGGCTCGGTGAAACGTGGGAGCAAAGGGTGGAGCTCTCAATCTCACTGCGGGACCTCGATGTCGATTCAATTCCCATCAACTTTCTCAATCCCATCCCCGGCACCAGAATGTCTTCCAGACCGCTGCTGTCTCCCATGGAGGCGCTCAAGAGCATTGCCCTTTTTCGCTTTATCAATCCGACGAAGGACATTACGATCTGCGGCGGCAGGGAGGTGACCCTTCGCGACTTGCAGCCCCTGATATTCATGGCCGGCGCGAACGGCTTGCTCATCGGCAATTACCTGACTACGCAGGGCAGGGATATCAAGGCGGACATGGATATGATCAAAGACCTGGGGTTGATTGCCGAGAAAGGGGTTCAGCACGGAAACAACGGCACTTAAAAATAAGACCCTCGCAGAGGACGATAAAAAATACATCTGGCATCCCTTTACCCAGATGCGGGATTATGTGAAGGAAGATCCCCTTATTATTGAAGAAGGCGAAGGCTGCACATTGAGAGACACCAGGGGCAATGAGTATCTGGATGGTGTTTCCTCACTGTGGACAAATGTGCACGGTCATCGCAGAGAAAAAATTGACCGCGCCATAAAGGAGCAGTTGGGAAAGGTTGCCCATTCCACCCTGCTGGGCCTTGCTAATGTCCCCGCCATCGAGTGTGCAAAAAAGCTGATCGGTATTGCGCCCAAAGGCTTAACGAAGGTATTTTATTCAGACAACGGTTCCACCGCCGTGGAGATCGCCCTGAAAATGGCCTTCCAGTTCCAGCAGCAGGCCCCGGATGGGGATCGGGCGAAAACCAAATTCATTTCCCTGACGAATGCCTATCACGGAGACACGATCGGTTCGGTGAGCGTGGGGGGCATTGATCTTTTTCACGCCACCTACCGAACGCTTCTCTTTGAGTCGCTCAAGGCCGAATCCCCTTACTGTTATCGTTGCGCCTTCGATAAGTCCTATCCGTCCTGCGCGCTTGCCTGTCTTGGGCAGATGGAAGAGCTTATGCGGGCCCACGCCCATGAGGTCGCCGCGCTGATTATCGAACCGCTCGTGCAGGGGGCGGCCGGCATCATCGTCCAGCCTCCCGGATACCTGAAGGGGGTGCGGGAACTCTGCAACCGGCACAATATCATTATGATTGCCGACGAGGTCGCCGTAGGTTTCGGCAAGACAGGAAAGATGTTTGCCTGTGAACATGAGGGGGTTGTCCCGGATATCATGGCTCTGGCCAAAGGGATAACAGGCGGGTATCTGCCGCTGGCGGCAACCCTCACTACGGAAAGGATCTATGAAGGGTTTCTCGGCGAGTATGAGGAATTCAAGACCTTCTTTCACGGTCACACCTATACGGGGAACCCCCTTGCCTGCGCGGCGGCCATCGCCAACATGGAAATTTTTGAAGAAGAAGGCATACTTGATAAATTACAGGAAAAAATCGCATATTTGAGCGGACAGTTGCAGAGGTTCTATTCCCTGAGGCATGTAGGCGAGATGCGACAGTGCGGTTTTATGGTCGGCATAGAGTTAGTGTCCAATAAGAATACAAAGGCGCCCTTTCCGCCGGGAGAAAAAATCGGCCACCGGGTGATAATGGAAGCGAGAAGGCGCGGTCTCATTATCAGACCCTTGGGAAACGTGATTGTTATAATGCCCCCCCTGAGCATTACTATAAGCGAGCTTGACAGGTTGTGCGAGATTACCGCCCTATCGATCCGCACCGTTACGGAAAAGACATAGATGGATATATTCGAGGAAATCAGGACGATATTGACGGAAATTCTTGACCTGGAAAGCCGCGAGGTTACAGACGAGAGCTACCTGATCAGGGAATTGGGCGCCGAATCAATAGACCTTCTGGAACTGGCGGCCGCTCTGAATGCAAGGTTCAGGATCGAGGTGAAGGAAGATGATCTGTTTCTCAGGGACATCCGCTATCGCCTGAAGGAAGCAAGGCAGGAAGACGGCGAGATACTGCCTCTGGCCGATTTTCCCTTTCTTACGAAGGAAAGGCTGAGGGAGATTGATTCCGACCTGGAAACCGCTCCCGTTCTCAAGGTAAAAGACCTGGTGAGTTACGTTGCCTGGCAGATGCAAAGGGCATGAAGAAATGTCGTTACTCGACGAACTCTCAACAGCGCGGCGAAGTATCAGAAAATACCGGGCAGAAATGCCGCCTTCAAGCTGTATCGAAGAGATGCTTCGTCTTGCCCTTCATGCCCCGTCCTCAGGCAACACTCAGCCGGTTCGATTTATCCGCATCAACTCCGAGAGCGTGAAGGCCCTCCTGCGTGAGGATATGGAAGCCGGGCTCAGTAGGTTTTTGCAGGCGGCAGTCGTGTCAAAGCAGCCTAAAAAACTGAGAAACTGGATAAACGCCTATTACCGTTTTTCACAATTCATGTTTGACGCCCCCCTGCTGATGGCCCTAGGAACGGTGAGAGCCTTGTCCGGTTTCTCCCGCACTCTCTCGGAAAATGGGATAAATATTGCCGCAAAAAGATGGGAAACGGATGCGGATATTGCTGTCGGTCTTGCCCTCCAGGGATTCATGCTCAAGGGCCTGGAACTCGGCCTCGGAACCTGTATTCTGACGGCGCCCCTCGCCTTTATGTCACGGGTGGACGAGGCACTCGCTCTTACGGATGTGGAGATTAAATGTTTCATCACGATAGGTTTCCCGGCCGAAACACCTTCCACACCGAAAAAGAAAGGGATTGCCCACAGTTATCGCGAACTATAAGGGCGTCGGTTTTTTAGTGAAACCCTCATGACGGTGCCCGACACAAAGGAGAATGAAAATGGCCACCCAGGTGAATATAATTAAATCGAATACTTAGATGTGCATTTTCGAGTGAAAGAGCTTCTAAGTTTTACAGATGAATGACCTTGTCTGCCTTATGCATAGCCTCAAGGATGTCGGGCATGTTGGAAACTGTGCCTGCCGCTATCTTTTCCCTGATGCCATAATAATCGAGACAGGTCTGGCAGGCAAGCATTTCGACACCCCTTTCCTCCAGCACCTTGATAGCATCAAGAGAAGGTGATTCCGGCAAGAGCAGTCTAACCCCCCGCTCCATCAGGATGATATGCGAGGGATGTTTCACCGCCTGGACCAATTTCAAGAAGAAGATGTTAATGAGCCGGTTGCCCAATTCCTCATCCTGGCAGCCGATCTTGTCCGAAGTAATGAAATAAACAAAGTTGGTCGTTATCATCTCTTTTCCTCCTTAATTAAGGTATTTGATAAGCCACGGCAATGGAGTAGGTGGCCCCCATAGCCGTATTCTGGCCGTAAATAGCCGGTGTAAACCCTAATTCGAGGCCCCACTGTTTGGACATTTTATAGCCCAGTACCATATCCAGTTTTCCAATGTCAAAGTTATTCGTGGTGGTCGGATTGCCGGAGGTATCCATGTGCTTTCCGTTGTCCATACTGTAGATACCATCCAACTTGATCCGGCCGTAAAGGTCTTTAGTGAGGTTCATGCCGAATTCGGCAAGATACCTGATTTCGTCGGAGGGGTCCTTAAATCGCCACCGGTAGCCAACCTCCAGGTTGCAGTACCCGGGAATAAAGGGGTATAAAGAACGGCCATAGAGCAGCCTGGCTTCAAAGTCATACTGCCCGTTGCCCATGGGCAGGGGATCATCCTTGTCGTAGGCTTCGGGAATTTTTACCATAGTCTGTGCGGCTGCGACACCCAGGGAGCCTTCATAGAGTTTAAATTTCACGCCCAAGTCTATATCGCCCAAACTATAGGTTTCCATCTTGACGGTATCGTCGTCTTTGCGGATGTATTTATAATAGAGAGAATTGGTTATTGTTAAACTGTCCGTAAGTCCATATTCCAGGTAATTGTTCAGGTTGAAGTCCCGGAAATCTCCATTATTGGCAAAGTCTCTATGATCGCCGCTGTTGTCAAATTCCTTTTTGGCGTAATAGTAGTTAAAAGCCAATCTATCATATATTTTACCTTGACCCAAAGTCCAGGCCCCGGCCAGACAGGCGGAGGCCGAAAATAGGACCAGACCGATCGTCACAAACGCGGCGGCAGTGCATTTCCTGATCACATTAGTCACATGTTCCTCCTTGAGATATGAGAAACGGAAACGGGGAGACTTCCTCACCAATGCCTCCCCGTTTTTCTCATTACATTATAGGCCGGTCAGGTCGGACCAGCCGGTATCAATAGGCGCATTAGGATCGTTGTACGGCGCATCCCGGTGGATGGCGCCGGTAGTGAAGTCATAATAGGTGCTCCAGACATACCAGGAATCATAGTTTTTGATGTCGGGAAATCCCGTGACATCGGCGTAAAGAAATGCCAGGGTAGAACGCCAGCCCGTGCCGCAGTAGAAGATAAGCGTCTTGTCGGGTGTGATGCCCCGGTTTTTCCAGAGTTCCCTGATCTCGGTATAACTGCGCAGCGTGCCGTCGCTGTCCATATACACGGTTTTGCTGGCTTCATAGCCCCAGACTGCGCCGGGAATGCGTCCCTTTCTCGTAATATTGGGATCATTATAGCCGACAACGTCGCCGATGTACTCTTCCATCCTACGCACATCCACAACAACTTTGCCCGTCGGCAGTGTGCCGTTGGCCCGGTAAAAGTCGGCGTAGGTCAATATCTCTGGAGTTAAGGCCTTTATCTGATTCTGCGGGATTATCGTCAGATTGCCCACCGCGGCCGGTACATGAGCGGTTGTGTCCGTGGCCCCTCCGTTCGCGATCCAGATGTCATAACCGCCATTCAAGAAGCGGACATCCACCCCGGCGTAACGCAAAGCCCAATAAACTCTGGTCACCGCCGTGCTCGATTTTCCGTACACGACCACCGTGGTGTTATTATTGATCCCCATGTTGCGAAGCCTGTCCTGAAGCAGACCGTCCTGTACCAGATCCCAGACTATTTCGTTGGCGTCGCTGACGGGGAGGGGATTCGCGGGGTCCAAATAGTTCCTGGCTTCCACATTATTGGTGTCGAAGTGGATGGCGCCGGGGATATGCCCGGTATTATAGGCCGTTGAAGTTGCCCCCCAACTGCATTCGAAGATCGTATAGCCATTTCCGGCGGGGAGCGTCGAGGGATTGGCGCCTCTAATCAAACTGTCAACCCAGCCGGCATAGACGACCCGCGAATAATTTTGCGCCTTTTCGATCGGCACGACAGGATCGGCAGCCCACTCCAAAATGGAAGCATCATAATTAGAAATACGCGGATAACCCATCAACCGCAGGGCAAAGTAAACAAAGCCGCTACGGATACCAGCCGTGCAGTTGGCGGTCACTTCCTTGTCGGTCGTGATCCCGCGGGATTCCAGCAAGGATTTCATCGCGTCATGTGCCAACACTGTTTTGTTTGTCTGGAAGAACCAGGCGTAAGGGATATTGACGGCTCCCGGAATATGCCCGCCCCGCGCCTCTCCGTAGAGCTGCCAGCCGAGATACTCTTCATCGGTCCTGGTATCGATGATCACAAAATCGCTGTTCGGCAGTCTATTCAAAATGCTTAATTTATCGCTCCGTTTTGTATTGTCAACCGCCGCTGTGAAGGTCGCCGGGGCCAGAGTGTTGGGCGCGGTTTCCGTCAGTCTTCCATCGGCGACCCATTTATCCCAACCGCCGTTTAAGATGTGCACATCGCCACAGCCGAGATATTCGAGCATCCAGAAGATGCGTCCGGCTGCACCCCAGGAGGCTGTTGTATCGTCATAGATGACAAAGGTCATATCCCGCCTCAGCCCGGAATTACCCAGCATCGTTTGCAGGGTGGCCGCAGGCTTTGAACCTGTTCCCCCCGTCCAGTAATCGCTGTGCTTGAGATTAATGGCGCCCGGTATATGAGATGTGGTATATCCGGCGCCGCGCGCATCAATAAGCACCATATTACTGGCATGAAGATTGTTCTGGACAGATGCCGCAGAGACAAGCAGCCCGGCATTCGGGTAGTCCTGGGAAGCAGCCGCCAGCGTTGTCGGCCCCGCCGTGGATTTACTTTCGGATGTGCTCCCACAACCCGTTAAAATGCACAGTAAGAGTATTAGGCCAATTAACAATATATTCTTTGCCATCTTCACGCTCCTTCATCAGAATTATTTTGTAAACGGCCAACATAGCGAACCTTATGTGATTAAATATATTCCGAATATAAATAAGTCAAATTCATAATTAGAATATCACCACCGAGTTTATTGATAATTTGCATGGGCTAATAACGGGCAATCTATGATATGCTTTATCATTAAAATAACATTCAAGTCGGATACTGATGTTTAGTCTAAACTCGCATCTCTGGATAATATTGCACTTTGCGGCGCTGTCGGGTCTGGCCCTTTACGGTCTGCACCGGCTTTGGCTTTTGTGGCACTGGCGTCGGGAAAAGAATAGAGAACTATGCAGGCAGCCTGCTTTTCAAGGCCTGCCACCCGAAAATTGGCCTTTCGTAACCGTGCAACTGCCTCTTTACAATGAGAGATTTGTGGCAGAGCGTCTTTTGGACGCCGCCGCTTCCATACAGTGGCCGAAGGATAAACTGGAAATACAGGTGCTCGACGATTCCACGGACGATACCTGCCAGATTGCAGCGGAAAGGGCAGCCTTCTGGTCGAATAAGGGCGTCGCGATGCAGGTGCTCCGGCGGCCCCATCGTGCTGGCTACAAGGCAGGCGCCCTGGAAGCGGGAAGAATTATTGCCAAGGGGGAGTTCATTGCCGTCTTTGACGCCGATTTTGTCCCCGCTCCCGATTTCCTGCTTCGCACCATCCCCTATTTTGCCGATGAAAAAACCGGTATGGTCCAGGCGAAATGGGGATTTCTCAATGGCGAGCATTCGTGGCTTACGGCCCTCCAGTCGCTCCTTCTGGGACCGCATTTCAGCATTGAACATTGGACAAGATCTAAAAGGAATCTCTTCTTTAACTTTAACGGCACGGCAGGCATATGGCGCAGCCGCGCCATCGAATCCGCCGGAGGGTGGCAGGATGATACGGTGACCGAGGATCTGGATTTAAGCTATCGCGCTCAGCTTGCCGGTTGGTCGTTTCGCTATCTTGACAACCTGATCGTCCCTTCCGAACTGCCGGTCACACTGGCTTCCTTTCGCAGCCAGCAGCAGCGCTGGGCCAAAGGTTCCATCCAGACTGCCAGAAAGATTCTGCCTCTTTTATTCAGAACAAAACTCCCCTGGGCTGTCAAAGCGGAGGCGGCGGCGCATCTCCTGGCCAATGTTTGCTGGCTGTTGGGAGCGTTGGTGACGATGACGCTTTACCCCACGATCATCGCTCGCTCCGGCATCGGACCATACCAGGTCATCCGCCTTGATGCGCCCCTGTTTCTCTTTACCAGTGGGGCGATTTTTCTCTATTTCTTCCATTACCGGCAGTTGCATATTAAAGAATTCCCCTTATCTGTGCTCTTCATATTGCCGGTGTTTGCGATCGGTATGGCGCCCAGTATTGCTCTTTCCGTAATTAAAGGATTTTTTCGGCAAGGAGGAATGTTTGACCGGACGCCAAAATTCGGCATCAAGGGACGGGCCAAGTTGCCCGGCCTGGCTTTTCTCTATCGTCAGCGAGCGCTGCCCTACCTGTTCATGAATATAGCGCTTTTTACTTACAGCCTGCTTCCCATCCTCTTCGCCTGGCATAGAAACACCTGGGTGGCCGTGCCGTTGCTGATGGTGCTTCCCCTGGGATTCCTGGTCATGATTTATCGGGACGTCCGGGAGTTAACGCTCGAATTCATAAGTTGATTTCTCCGTGATGTTGTTCCTTATCAGACGGACTGCTTGACCTCCATGCAAGAGCGCGAGTTCAGGTTGGAATCGAGCGCCTTGCCGCCGGAAATGCCGGAGATGTGAAAGTTGTGGGAAAGGGCTACCTCAGACCACGCTTAATTGGTAGCATTCTTCCAGGCTTCCATGCCGCCGGCATAGTTTCTGGCCGGGGGCAGGCCGGAAAGCTGATGGACGAACCAGGCAAAACCGGATCTGACCCCGGCCGCACAGTAATAGACAACGGGTTTTTGGAGGTCGGCATCATTATCCTTCAGCAATTTTTTCAAGGCCTCGGTTGACAGAGGACGGCGCTCGGCGCCGGAATAGAACTTTGTCCACTCGATATGCACGGCGCCGGGAATCCGGCCGGTTATCCATTCCAGGGTGGAACGGGTATCGATCAAGGTAAGATTTTTTACCTGCTTCGCAATCTCGGCGGTCGGAATATTTGCCCAGGCGTCCAGTCGGTAGTGGTATTGAACGGGAGTTCTGGTCAGCTTCTCTGTCCCTGATATCAGGGGTAATTTTTTGTCCTTCCAGGAACGGATGCCGCCTGCCAGCAACCGGATAGGGCCTTTATGGCCGAGCCAGGCCAGGGCCCAGCATCCCCAGCCTTCCGCACCCCAGCTTTTGTCATCATCGGCATAGACCACGATAGGCATACGCTCGTTGATCCCCATTTTGCCCAGCGCGTTCGCCCATCCTTGCGGCAGCTTGAGGCCATATTGTATGTCCTTTCCTGAACTTTTGGTATAATCTTCCCAGGAAAAAGAAAGCGCTCCGGGAAGATGGGCGGACAGCCATTCCGTTTTCGGACGTGTATCCAGGATAACCCATTGGGAGAGGTTTTTCTGCAAGTCGGCATTCTCGATAATCCCGAGATCAAACGCGCATGCTATACTGCATGATAGAGAAAATGAGATGATAGAAAGAATGAAGATATCTAAAAATTTTCTGGTTCCCCGGGGTATAATTGCCATCATTGCCTGCTCCTATATTTTTCTGGCCCTCCAGCCCGATTTGCGTTTATCCGTGCCTGTCCTGCTCGGCGCTACGGCCGTCTGTATGGGTTCTCTGGCTTTCCTCCTTTACGAAGAGGAAATTGGAAGGCTGGCTTTATCACCCTTTACAATACTTTGCTTTGCTCTTTTTTTCCGGCTTCTTTTTCTGTTTCGACTGCCCGACCTCTCTGACGACATCTACCGTTACCTTTGGGATGGTCTTCAGATGCTGCACGGAAACAATCCCTATGCCGCCGCCCCCTTTGACGCCAGGCCCTTTGATAATCTTTCCGCTTCGCTCTTAGCGAAAATCAATCATCCCGGGGTTGTTACCATCTATCCGCCCTTTGCTCAGATCGTTTTTGCCGCGGGCGCTGCCGTTTCTCACAATTTTATCTGTTTTAAAGTCCCGATGGTGATCCTTGATCTTGGGATATGCTCCCTGCTGTGCATGATCCTTCCATTCATGAATTTACCCGCCAGCCGCGCCATACTATATGCCTGGCATCCCCTTCCCATCGTCGAAATTGCCGGTTCAGGCCATGTTGACGGGGTGGGAATCCTCTTATTTTTCCTGGCAATTTACGTCCTCTTACAGAAACCGGCAAGAGACGATGCTGGTCATGATTATCACCAGTGGCCTTCCTTTATGGCCCGGCAATACACAAAACCGCTGCTCGCCGGTATAATTTTCGCGTTGGCTGTTTTAATAAAATTCATTCCCCTCATCTACCTCCCGGCGCTCCTGCTGGTTACCGCCAACCCGCTGACATTTGGACTCGCCTTCCTCGCCACTTCGCTGCTTATCGCGCTTCCCTTTACGCCGGATTTGACTCATATGTTTACAACTTTAAGTACTTACCTGCAAAATTGGGAATTTTCAAATTTCGCCTTTCGCATGTTGCGGAATCTTTTGTCCTCAGGAAATCAGGCACGCATCATCCTTTCTTGCCTGTTCATTTGCTGCCTGATAGCCTTCACTGTCTCTTTCCGAATGAAGAGCAGGGGCTGCGACACGCAGCAAAAGCTCCTGCAGTTCATGAACGCCCTCTATGGCATCACCTTCGGATTTCTTCTTCTCACGCCGGCGCTCCATCCCTGGTATGCCCTATACCTCGTCAGTCTTTTGCCCTTCATGGCAGGAACTGCCGGATTGGTTTTCACTTGGGCAATTTTTTTGTCCTATCGTGTCGTCATCGGCTATGCGATCCACGGCCAATGGATTGAAAGCGATTTGATCGCGGCCGTGATATGGTTTTCTCCGGCAGTTGCCTGGTCGGCGCATTCGGCCGTACAGTTTTTCTTCCGACAGAAAGCGTCTCGGGCCCGTTCATGATATTTTCCCCTGGCATTTCGCTGACTGCCGGAGCGTGGGAAAGTTGCTTCCCGGAAGATGACCCAGATAATTTTAACTCCCGCAAGCATAGTCCCTTTTAAGGTTCTGCTGACTTTTGACTGTCCGGCAATTCTGTTTCTGTAGGGCAACGGACATTCTGTTATTTTCAAACCTGCCTTGACGGCCTTGATCTGCATTTCGATCGTCCAGCCAAAATTCTGATCGCGCATATCCAGATCCTGAAGCGCCTCCCACGATATGGCCCGCATGGGACCAAGATCGGTAAATCCATGCCGCCAGATGAGCCGGATCAGCTTTGTCGCCAGGAAGTTGCCGAAACGCTGTTGCGGACTTATGGCCTCGGGATTAGCGGGTATGCGCTTCTCCATGACCAGATCAGACGATTTTGACGTGATATGATCAATCAGTTCGAGCAATCGGGAAATTTCATCGCTGCCATCCCCATCAGCAAAGGCGACGATATCGGGAGGATCACCGCTGAGAAACGCAATCCCTGCCAGACAGGCCCTGCCATAACCGGCTTCCGAAACCTTTACTGTGGAAGCGCCGTGTTCTTGAGCAATAAGATTCGTTGCATCCGTTGAGCCATTGTCAATGACGACCAGCCTGTCTATTTCAGGAGGGACGGCGCGCAGAACTCTCGGCAATGAAAGCGCCTCATTTCTTGCGGGGATGAGCAGAGCGATGCTTTTTCCGTGATACATATGAAATTTCATTCCTCACATTATTGTTTATGAAACTGTTAGAGACGCCGATAATTTCTTTATAACTTCCAAAAAAAGCCGGTGATGTTTTCTTAAAGGAAAATTTCTCCGGTAGATAACATAGAAATTTCTTTCCATCGAACATTCGATGATGTCCACCGGTATGAGCAGACCTTGCTCCAACTCGCGCTTAACGGCAAAAATAGAAAGAATCGAAATGCCTAAACCAGCCAGGATGGCTTCCTTCACGGCCTCGGTGCTTCCCACCTCGCAAACCACGTTAAACTGGGACAGGCGATTGCCGCCCTGCCGCTGGAGAAAGGCTTCGAAAATCGCCCTCGTTCCGGAACCATGTTCCCGTATGACAAAGGCTTCCTGAACAAGTTCCGCAATGGTCACAGACTGTTGTCCGGCAAGCCGATGATGCGGGGGAACTGCCAGCACCAGTCTATCCTTGCAAAGTCGCTCCGATAGGATTTTTTTATTTGATGCTTCCTTCCCGATGAAACCGATCTCGGCCTGATTGTTAAGTATCATCTGTAAGACTTCATCGCTGTCATGCATCTGTATATGTATCTTCATGTCAGGATGCGCCGGCAGCACATGTGTCAGTAATTGGGGCAGAATATAAGTCGCCGGGGTTGTGCTGGCGGCAATGTAGATATGGCCTGCATCCTGATTCTTTAGCTGTTCCACGCGTTCTCGGGCTTCGTCCCGCAATTGCGTTACCCGCTTGGCATAGCCATATAGAATTTGTCCTTCAGGCGTGAGGGTGATTCCTGTGCTGCCGCGGTTGACCAGTTTCGTTCCTGCCGCTACTTCCATGTTTTGAATCTGTTTGGTAAGTGAAGACTGCGAGAGAAAGAGATTGGCTGCCGCTTTGGTATAGCTGCCCGCTTCAACTAAGGAAATGAGACTTTCCAACTGCTGAAGGGTTATGTTCTTGAAGGTATTGTAACTCACAGGGAATCACGCCTGCCTTTCCTGCCCTGATAGCGGCGATAAAAAATCTGAAGCAGGATATGAATCAGCAACTGCCAAACCATGTGCTGCGCCCATATTAATCCTTCCGCTGTGCATCCACGCTTCCTGTAACCATTGGCTATTTCGGAAAATATTATATATTCTTGTTACTCATATATCAATACGTACTTTTTATTCGACATTTCTCAAGGCATTGATTTTCACATATTGCAACCAGAGCACTACCGCCAGCAGAACCAAACCAATGAGGTCGGTAATCCAGCCGGGCTTGATGAGGGCCAGGGCGCTGATCAAAAGGATACCCCGTTCCCACCATGATGCCTTTAAAAGCAGCCATCCCTGAACAGAGGCAGCCAGTGCCAGGGTGCCCATCAGCGCTGTAACAACAGCCAATGCTATCTCCAGCGGGCCTCCCTTGAGAATGATGGCCGGGCCGTAGACAAACATATAGGGGATGATGAAACCGGCAAGGGCGAATTTCATCCCCTGCCATCCCACTTCCCATGTCTTGGCATTGGCAATGGCGGCGGCGGCGAAGGACGCTAAAGCGACGGGCGGCGTCAGAGCGGAAAGACAAGCGAAATAGAAAATGAAAAGGTGGGCGGCAAGGGGTTGCACGTTTAATTTGATCAGCGCCGGCGCCAGGACAGAAGCGGAGATCGCATAGGCAGCCGTAGTGGGCATTCCCATGCCCAGAAGAACGGCGATGAGCATGGTACACATGAGAGCGAGGAAAAGGTTGCCTCCCGAGTAGTTAATGATGATCATGGCCAATTTCATGCCAAGGCCGGTTTGGGTGAGGACGCCGACGATAATTCCTGCGGCAGCGCAGATAGCGGCAATCTCCATGGCGCCCCTTGCCCCCTTTGCCAGTGTGTTGATAACATCCTTGAATCCCAGGCGGTTTTCTTTCCTAATCCAACTGGCCACAATCAATGAAATGATGGCGTACATCGCTGCCCGATAAGGCGAATGCAGCATCACCAAAAGCGATATGAGTAAAACCGCGATGGGGACAAGGAGATAGCCTCTCTCCAGCATGATCCGGCGAAAAACGGGGAGTTCTTCCCGCGACATCCCTTTTAAGCCTGCGGCGGCGGAATAAAGGTCAATCATCCAATAGGCCGCAGCGTAGTACAAGAGCGCGGGAATTACGGCGGCCAGGGCCACATGGGAATAGGGCACCCCCAGGAGTTCCGCCATGAGGAAGGCGCCTGCTCCCATTACAGGAGGCATGATCTGGCCGCCCGTAGAGTTCATCGCCTCTACAGCGCCCGCAACGGCCGGTCTGAAACCACTGGCCTTCATGAGAGGTATGTTAAACACGCCATCCACAACGACATTGGCGACGGATGAACCGGAAGCCGTGCCGATGATGGCACTCGAAATTATGGAGACCTTTGCCGGACCTCCCCTCAGACGACCGGCGAGGCAGCGGGCAAAATCCACAAAAAACTTACCGGCACCAGAGGCTTCCACAAAGGCGCCGAAAAGGACAAAGAGAAAGATATAATGCGCCGAAGCCAAGACAGGCAGGCTCAACATCCCATCCAGGCTGAACAGGTACGTCATCATGCGGGGCCATGAATATCCTTTATGGTAAAAGAGGCCGGGCATATAATTGCCGAAATAGCCATAGAGGATAAACAGACAGCATATGATGGTCAGCGGCCATCCCGCCGTGCGCCTGGCCATTTCAAGCACGGCAACCACAAATAAGGTGGAAAAAAGGAAATCGTAAGCATTGGGAACTACGCCGACACGATAGATCCACTCATCAAAAACAATGAATATATAGGCGGCAGGCAGGACGAGCAAAAGGATGAAAAACCAGTCCTCGAAGCTGATCATGTCCCTGGGCGCCCGTTTCCTGCCTGGGATGAGGGTAAAAACAAGGACGCCGGCGAAAACCACGTGCATGGTGCGGAAATACCAGGGATCAATCGCGCGGATGGTCAGGACATAAATGTGGAAAAGACTCATGCAAAGACCGATAATGTAGACGGCGGCGGCCTGCCAACCTATCAGTTCCCTGCCCGGCGACACCTCAACGTCTATGATGTGCATTTCCGCCAGTTTTTTTTCCACTTCCTTTATATCGACGACATTTTGCTCATCCATGCTTGCCTCCGCATAGAAACATCTCCCTGCCGGGGTTTTTTTGCGTCTTACACGCCCGGCGCGGACAATATCTCCGCTCTTCTGCAAAATCGACGGATCAACACCCTATTTTGCCACTAACTTATCGGGAATCCTTATCCCCTTCTCCCGGTAATACTTTACCGCGCCGGGATGGAGAGGTATGGGGCTGTTTACGATGAATTCCTGTTTTACCTCTTTTGCCGAAGGATGAGCAGCGATGATGATGTTCACATTTTCAAATGTCTTTTTCACCACTTCATAAATAAAATCGGCCGGGGCATCCTTATGGACGGTCATGAAGTTCCACACGGTGATGGTCCCCACGTCATGATCCTTATTGCTTTTATAGAAACCTTTGGGAATGGTCCCTGGTGAAAAGAGGGGATATTTAGCAATCACTTTATCCATTGTTTCCCTGGGGATGGACAAAAGGTTAATGTCGTGCGTCGTTTCTATCTCCGTAATAATAACCCAGGGTAGCCCCACGGCCTGGGCATTGGCGTCGAGCATACCGTCCTTCAGTTGCGAATTCAGATCAGCCGATCCCGCATGGGCAATCCTTCCCGGCTTCACACCTGCAGCCTCGAGAATCATCGGCCAGTAAGTGGCCGGCGTGCCTCCTACAGGCCCCACCCCTACGTTTTTGCCCGCCAGGTCCGCAATCGTTTTGATACCCGTGCTCTTTAAGGCATACATCTGGAAATATGTGGCATACATAGGGAAGATGATCCGGGTATTCTGATGTTTTTTACCCTTTGCCCAACCTTCACCCTGCCACCCCTCCCAGACGGGCGCCGCAGTTACCATGCCAAAATCTAATTGTTTGGCGTTAATCAGTTGGGTGTTATGGACCGGGCCGCCTGTAACCTCCACGGAACCGGGGATGCCCATCTTATCGTTTAACAACTTGGCGAAACCGCCCCCCCAGATGAAGTACGTTCCCCCTACCGG
This sequence comes from Syntrophales bacterium, assembly GCA_035283845.1. Taxonomy (GTDB): domain Bacteria; phylum Desulfobacterota; class Syntrophia; order Syntrophales; family JACQWR01; genus DATESZ01. Next base: position 18,361 of record DATESZ010000213.1, read on the forward strand.
GGCCGCGCCGATGGTGACCGCCTTGGGCCAACCACGTTTCGCCTGAGCATTGCCCACCACCGGCGTCAGCATGATACACAGCAATCCCAGAACAATAATGACCGTTAAACGTTTCATACGTCACACCTCTTTGAAAGTATTTGCAGAAACAGTTGATAAGGATTCTTTTTTCGGTGGGGCACAGTATGAGAAGGAGTCCCTTTTGTGTCAAGACAATTCGCCAAAAAGATGAGACAAATATCTAATGTAAAAACGATTGGGTAGGGGAAAAAAGGGGCAGCGCTTTCACATTAAATGTGATACATAACAACCGGGAGAATTAATTTAAATAGCGGATGCCCTATTTATTATCATGTGTCATATCAATAGTTGGAGTAATCTTGAGGGGAGTCGCTACCTTGAAAAAAATGACGCGCCAAAACAGGGCCCCAACGAAGAAGCTTAGAAAAGAGACAACAGCCAGAAAGGCAGGAATCTCTCGGATTATCAGCGCAACTCCAGATAGAACAAAAGGAACACCCAACCCCAAAATGATCCAGAGATAAAACTGGAAAGAGGCAACCTTTTCTTGAAGAGCCTCAAAGGCCGTAGTGGAAACGATCCGGAGGTAACGCCGATAATATAGCCCCACCACAAACTCTGCAACCAGTCCTGTCATAGCCAAGACGATCAGGAAGAGACCGCCCGAACTCACCGGCGCCCCCATCAATGGCGATATCCCCAGATATCCCAGGATCCCCATGCACAGTGCCGAAATAAAGAACTCATAAACGATCAGAGAAGTGCCCCAGGCCGGTCGGGCCTTTAAGTGATATACCTGTGCAGTGACGTAGATCAGCGAAACGCCGAACGCCAAAGTCCCGATCTTGCCTATATAACTAAGAATTTGGAGATAGTCGAAATAAGATCCAGCAGAAAGAAGGGACATGAAAATAAGTAACGGAGGGGTCAGGATCGCCTCCCATGACAACAGCGAAGAAAAATTGGAAAAGCTATACATGAACCGAACAGGCCGGCCTAAATGAATCGCGCTCAGGAGAACTCCCAAAAACAGACTCCCCGTAGAAAAAAGGCTCAACGACCAGGCCACGGGAGCCGCAGCAAAAAAGGATACCAAGATCTGAGTGATCGAGACCCCGACTCCCAACCGCATCAATAAGGCAGCAAAAACTAATGGGTATTGTGGATTCATTTGATTTTCACCTTCTTTGCTAAAAGATAATAAACTTGCGGGTCTACCTTCAGTTCTTCCTTCACCCTGAAGACCCGACCCGTATTTTGAGCAAGCACCCTGGAAACCTGGCTTTCAGGATCGTTCAAGTCTCCGAAAAAACGCGCCTTCCCTTGGCAATTCGCCACGCAGTTAGGATCTTTTCCCATGGCCACAAGGTGAATGCAACTGTTGCACTTTTGAACAATTTTCTTTCCCGGATGAAGGAAGCGGGCCTCGTAAGGACACGCCCAAATACAGTACTGGCACCCGAAGCAGCGGTCTTCGTCAATCAAAACGATCCCATCTTCATTGAGATAGGAAGCTTTTGTCGGGCAGACCTTGACACAAATTGGCTCTGAACAACGCATACACGCTCGAGGAAGATAATACATATGAACATTGGGGTACGTTCCCACAGGGCCTTCCTGATAAACCCAACAGAAATTTACTCCGGGAGGAATTTCGTGCTCGTTCTTGCACGATACCGAACATCCTTTGCAGCCTGTGCATTTTTCCAGATCGATCACCATACCATACTTCTTCTTCACGACCTTGCCCGCGCCTCCTTCTGAATTCGCAATCATGACGGATCTCTCGCTCATGGCTTTGCCCTCCCTAAATTCAGATGGGGAAACCCAGGAATCTCCGACTTCGTGGCCTTGTAGATGTTTACCGGAAGAGCGCGCATGTTCGGAGTCCCGAATTCAGGGTTATATTTAGCGCTATCCACCAATATATTCACATTTGAAATATACTTTGGGTAGCCCGGTAATTTTAACTCTTCGCATGACTGCCACCATCCATGGGGCGCGCTTACGACCCTGGGGTGAACACCGTTTGTCAAATGGGCGAACATCTGAACTTTTCCGTGGTCGCTTTCGATCCACACCAGATCACCTTCTTTGATGCCCAGTTCTTGGGCCGTCTTCGGATTGATGTCCACCATGGGATGGGGCGCAAGCTCACGAAGCCAGGAAATGCCTCGGTAAGCAGAATGATAATAATTCGGGTAACGCCTGCCGCTCATGAGTATGAGAGGGTATTCCGCAGTGGGTGCGGTGACTTCCTCATAAGAGGGCAAGGGATCGCTCCCGACCGATTTCAGGACATTGGAATAGATCTCAACCAGGCCCGAAGGTGTCTCAAAACCCTGCTTTTCATACTTCCGATAAACCTCTGGAGACGTCTGAACCACCCACTTGTCCTGCAATTCCTTCCAGGTAATGTGATAGGGTTCCAATTGAAAATCAAACATCTCTTCGTCCGTCTCCCATGGCCACAAGTCCGGGGCGATCCGTCTTCCCAGCTCCCGCACAAAGGTAATGTCTGATTTTCGCTCGTAGAGGGGATCGATCGCTCTCTGCTGGGCGAAAAAATACCGGCCGCAAAGCTCGTCGGCAATGTAATCCCGTTCGGTCCAATGGGCGCTCGGCAAAACGATGTCGGCCAGTTGGGCTGTGGGTGAAAGGAAGTAGTCCATCACCACCAGGAATTCAAGCTTACGGAGGGCCTCCTCGACAAGGTTGGAATCCTCCGACCAGGACAGGGGATTTCCCGCGACGGTGATATATGCCTTGATAGGATAGGGCTTCCCGGTTATAATGGTCTTCCAGATCGCACGCGGCTGGCTTACCGGATAGAGCGTGAGGTCACCGAGTTTCTTTTCCATCTGCTGTGGTGGATCCGGACCGGTGAGCCGAGGGCTAAACATCTCATTCCAGAAGGGAAGCCAGACATTGCCTCCGCGCACATCCAGATTTCCGGTAATGCCAATGAGACAGCAAACGTCTCGGATGGACGAAGTGCAATTGAGGTGTTCCTCCAACCCCTGCATCGTATTGATACACGCCCCGGGGGAACTTGTCGCATAAAGGCGAGCCGCGTTCCGTATGGTTTCGGCATCAACCCACGTTATCTCGGCCGCCCTTTCAGGGGTGTACGGTTCAATACGTTCAAGCAACAGGGACCAAACCGTCTTCACTGTCTTGCGGCCCCCTCCGGCAAGGGAAATCTCAAAGGCCCCCTCCAACTGCGGCGCCACCCCGGCTGTTTTTGCCCCCACAGGCCGGCCGCTTTGTCGGTCCCAAACAACGAACTCCCCTTCCGAACCACCCTCCCGAATCGCACTCTCCGTAATAGGGGACATACTCTCCGCATCGATCAGATGGGTCGCATTGGTCCAACGTTCTACAAAGGGCCGATCATAAAGATCCTCTTTGATGATCACGTTCATCCAAGACATGGCAAGGGCCCCGTCCGTGCCCGGACGAATGGGCAACCAATAGTCTGCCTTTTGGGCCATGGGATGCTCAAAATGCGGGTCGATCACAATAAGTTTCGCTCCTTTTTCCCTGGCTTCCGCCATAGGAGTATTGCTAACTGAACCTTCCGTCCAATTCGGATTGCTGCCCCAAAGGACAATACATTTTGAATTGCCGTAATCGGCGCCGTCCCAAATCGGAAAAAAACCAAAGGTGATCATGGAAGTCATCATGTCCGGGAAAAGGCACACATGCGCAGGGGTGCAGAAGTGATTCATGCCAAAGCTCTTGCTCAAACGTTGATTCCACTGATTGACTCCCCTTCCGGTTCCCTGCCCAAAGACCACAGACTCAGGGCCGTATTGCTCCTTGTAGGCCAAAAACTTATTGGTAATCGTATCCATAGCTTCTTCCCAGGATATCCTCTCCCACTTGCCTTCCCCCTTCTCGCCCACCCGTTTCATCGGGTAATTCAGCCGTTCCGGATGATAAAGGATCTTTTTCGCCGCTTGCGCCTTGGAACAAATACCCCCCTTTGTGTTTGGGTCTTCAGGGTTCCCGGTCACCTTATAAACCCGCTCGTTTTTGTCCACGTAGACCAACACCCCGCATTTGCTATGCGATTCGAAGCAGTTGGTCTTGACAATCCTTCCCCCATCAGAAGTGGGAATGATGGATGCCGGAAGATCCTTTCGTTTCATTTCAGACATGGCGCACACCTCTCTCCCCCCAATAAATGTTTCCAAAAAAGACGGGCGCTAAAGGTTTCTTTAACCGCTTGCACCTGACAAACCTCTTTACAGATCCCGCAAAAGGAACAATTATTCTCCAGAATCTCACAGACATCCGCGAGGTTGCGGGCAATTGCCCCCTCCGGACACTTCTCCACGCAGACCCCACAATTCTTGCATCGCTCTGCAAGGATCCTGAACTTTTTTACCTTCAAATGATGACGCTTTTCGTCCATTGACTTTAAGGAGAAGTTTGATAATGGTAAGGTATTGCTTTCTAACGGCTAAAATATAGTAGACTTTCGTTTGTATGTCAACGTTTTTTTGACACAACCCCATCAGAAGTGGGAATGATGGATGCCGGAAGATCCTTTCGTTTCATTTCAGACATGGCACACGCCTCTCTCCCCTATTTTTAGAGTCATGTTTGAGTATAAGCTCCGGCTTTTTGATAAAGACCTTCGTTTCTGGAGGGACGGATTCTGTCAGCCAGACATTACCACCAATAACAGATTTGGCTCCAATAACGGTCTCGCCTCCAAGGATAGTAGAACCTGCATATATTATCACATCATCTTCTATCGTTGGATGGCGCTTCTTACCACGGAGCTGTTCAACGGCATCCGCTGGAAGAGAGAGGGCGCCTAAAGTCACACCTTGGTAGATTCTAACCCTGTTACCAATTTCAGCAGTCTCGCCTATCACTACACCAACTCCATGGTCAATGAAAAAGCTCTCACCGATGCAGGCGCCGGGATGTATGTCGATCCCGGTAAGTCCGTGGGCGTACTCGCTCATAATACGTGGCATAAGCGAGATTTCCTGATTGTGAAGTTGGTGAGCTACCCGATAGACCGTCACAGCGAGGAGTCCGGGGTAGCAAAAGATAATCTCATCATAGCTTACTGCAGCGGGGTCCCCTGCAGAGGCTGCCCTAACATCTTTTGCCAGGCGCATTCTTATGTTGGGCAACTCCCGGATAAACTTCATGGCTTCTTCAGTGCCACGTTCCTCGCATTGGGTACAGGGAAGATCGTGCCTTATGCATGCATGCCTTATACACAGGGTTACCTGACGTGAAAGCTCTTCAAAAAGGGATACCGTTTCCTGCCCCAGGTAATATTCCAGATTGACCCGGTCAAGCCGGGCTTGGATGAAATATCCGGGGAAGAGAATCCTTTGGAGTTGGTGTACTATTTCGATTATTGCATCTCTGGATGGAATTGGTTCCGGGCCGACATGGTCGAAGCAGTCGTTCCGGTCGCAGGTTCCAACAAGGCTCCCCACAATTTTTGGCAAGTCTTCTCGGTAATCACGTAACGCTTGAATATTGGCCTGACACTTATCATTTTGTGCCTTATCCCCCATTTACCACCTCTTTGTCCCAATCTTGGAGAATATCTTGGCCCGGGTGTACTTAGTGATGTCACGGGTAACAGTGAAGGTGCCGTAGGCGCCGGATCCCTTGGCGTGCATCCGTCGTTCGGGAATCACTTCCCGGTCGAAGTGGGCAAGTTTCTCCATGAACCAGACGTCCTGGAGGAGTTGCGGCCCTCGGGGACCAGCGGTCAATACGTTCTGGTTGTCAACGACGGGGGCGCCGACCCTGGTTGTCAGTTTTTTTGAATCCTTCATATCAGCCTCCTTTGCTTGTTGGGAAAACTCGTCTAAAGTTGTGTAAACATGGTATATTAAGCATTTTTCAGATAATGGCTTTTTTCACGGTGGGAGTATATGAAAAACGGTCTTGCGTGTCAAATTAATTTTGGCCACAAAATATGGGGTACGGTATCGGTGATGGACGTGTTGAGAAGGGATAAAGTCGTAACCGTGTACGCACGTACTGCCACGAAAAATTTCCGGCTCAGTATTATCCTTACTCCAGAAATATGTGTCCAGAAATATGTTGACCCACCGTGATTTTTCCATTAGTTTATTGCATTACAAAGCCACTGTGGAGACAGTTATGGAAAGGCGTTACTGGGTAATTATTGTCTGCACTTAATAAAAAAAGGGTTGATGAAAATGGACATTGCTGCGTTTGTTGGTATTATTCTTGGGGTGGGCTCTCTTGTTGTCGGCAATATCGTTGAGGGTGGAACCACTGCGCATCTGTTTCAGGTCGTCGCTGCAGTGATTGTTTTCGGCGGTACACTGGGCGCGACCCTCCTGAGCTTTTCCATGAGGGACATCATGAATGCCGTAAAATCGCTCAGAATGGTTTTCGCAAGAAAACCGTCCCCGCCTGATGAAATTATCGCGGATATTCTCAGTACCCTTAACAAGGCGCGAAGAATGGGATTACTGGCGCTTGAACAACAACTTAACACCATTCACAACGACTTTCTCAGAAAGGGTATTGGTTTCATTGTTGATGGCATGGATCCGGCAATGATAAGGGAATTGCTGTATCAGGAAGTTGCGACCTACGAAGAGACTGTGAAAAAAGCGGCAAGGGTTTTCGAAGCATCGGGCGGCTATGCGCCCACGATAGGCATCCTCGGTGCGGTTCTGGGATTGATTCAGGTTATGAAGAACGTTACCGATCCTTCGAAGATAGGCGGGGGGATTGCAACTGCCTTTGTTGCGACTATTTATGGTGTGGCTTCCGCCAATCTTATTTTAATTCCTATCGGGAAAAAAATCATGAACAGGCTTCGGGAAGAGGTACTGATACGGGAATTGATCATAGAAGGAGTGCTCGGTGTGGAAAGCGGCGTTAATCCCTATTTTCTGAGGGTGCGGTTGAATTCCTTTCTGGCGGAGCATGAAAAGTCATAATAAGGAGATAATGTCTTGAGAAAACGCAAAGTTGACGATGACCATGAGAGCACCGACAGGTGGCTGGTATCCTATGCCGATTTTATTACCTTGTTGTTCACTTTCTTTGTCGCCCTGTATGCGCTGTCGTCAATGGATACGGCAAAGATGGAGAAATTTTCTGGTTCCCTGAATCAATCTTTTAAAGTAATAGATGAGCCCATAGCTCTTTACGATGGGAAAAACAGGGAGATCGTCAAGGATGTGAGGAAAATCTTAAAGGATGTTCCGGGGGTCTCCGTGAAGAGCGAGCCGCGTGGAATTGTTGTTACCTTTTCCGATACCGTGCTTTTTACATCAGGTTCCGCAGCCGTGAAACAGGAAGCATCGGGTATGCTCGATGAGCTCTCAAAGTTTATCGTCACTCTGCCTGGACGTATTGCCATAGAGGGCCATACGGATAATGTGCCGATGAAGGGCGGTAAATTTACCTCAAACTGGGAACTGTCAACGGGACGGGCCGCGAGCATCCTCCATTTATTTATTTCCAAGGGTCTTGACCCGGATAAATTTTCCATAGCCGGGTATGCGGAATTCAGGCCTGTTGCGCCCAATGACACTGAGGAAAACCGGACAAAAAACAGAAGAGTTGAACTGGTGATAAGCCTTCCCAAAAACGTTTCGGGATAGATGCCAGTTCAGGACCCCTTGTTTTGATAAGGCATTGCTTCTTCAATCACTACACTCTAAGGATTAATACCGGCTTGGTACAATGCCTCGTCACACCATCCGTCGCAGACCCAAGGGCGTAGCTCGCAACCATTCCATAACCATGGGAAGCCATGACCACCATGTCGATCTCATTGCGTTCGGCATAATTACATATCTCTACAGAAGGTTTACCGGCTTTTACAACTACGTCGACTCTGATCCCCCCCTCCTTTTCAATCTTCTTTTTGATTTCGTCTAAAAATTCTGAGGATCGTTCTTTCAACATGCGATATTCGGCCTCTTTGTCTCGAGGAAGCAAATACATAAGTTCGATGGCATGAAATAAAGTGATGTTTAGATCCTGACCAGAAATCTTAAACATCTTTATAACCTCGGGGATCTTACTTTCGGCTACACTTGAACCATCCAATGGAATAAGAATGTTTTTAATCATTTTTCCCCCCTTCATCGGTGAATTTTCGATTTACTTATCACTTAATATCGAATGAGTCAAAAAAAAATCAGCTCACAGAAATCTATTGACCCACCGTGATTTTTCCATTAGTTAAGAACATTAGAAAACCACTGTGGATACTATTATGGAAAGGCATTACAGGATGATTTTTGCTGCGCTTTTAAGTATCCTTCTGGTGGTGAAAATTGCTCCGGCAGCAGATACAATAAAGCTCGGCGTAGCGGGAGCCCATAGCGGTGATCTGGCTTCTTATGGGCTTCCCTCGGTAAAAGCCGCGGAACTGGTGGTGAAGGAGATAAATATTAGAGGCGGTGTTCTGGGCAGGAAAGTCGAGCTTCTTGTGGAAGATGATGTCTGCAAACCTGAAATCGCTACAAACACGGCGACCAAGTTGATTTCCCGGGGAGTGCCTGTGGTTCTCGGGCATATATGCAGCGGCGCCACCAGGGCGGCCGTAGGCCTTTATAATGATGCCAAAATCATCGTAATGTCTCCCTCGGCAACGAACCCGGAGTTGACGCAGAGCGGACTGTATCCCAATTTCTACCGGACTATTGCCTCCGACGATGCCCAGGCAAAGTTGGACGTTGATTTTTCGATAAACGCGCTGAAACTGAAGAAACTCGCAATTATTCACGATAAGGGTGACTATGGCAAGGGGTTGGCGGAATATGCCAGGAAGTTTATTGAAGCATCAGGCAAGGCAAAAATGGTTCTTTACGAGGGCGTTACTCCCGGCGCCCTCGACTATTCAGCGCTGGTTCAAAAAATTCGGCGCGCCGAGGCCGATGGGGTCATATTTGGCGGTTACCATCCGGAAGCGGCGCTGATTGTAAGACAGATGCGTAAAAAGGATATGCGGACGTTTTTTATTTCCGATGACGGTGTAAAGGATGAAACATTCCTCAAGGTGGCCGGCAAGTATGCCGAGGGTGTCTACGCCTCGGGCCCCAGAGACGTATCGAAAAATTCCCTGGCCATAGCGGCCGTTGAAGCCCACAGAAAAGCCTACGGTACCGAACCGGGCGCTTTTTTTCTCAATGCCTATGCGGCAACGATAGCTCTCTTGAATGCCATAGAGAAAGCCGGCGCGATTAATTACATTAAGATCGGCAAGGCGCTCAAGACTAATTACGTGGATACCCCTCTGGGGAAAATCCGCTTCAATGATAAAGGCGATGCCAGCGGGGTGGGTTTTTCCATGTATCAAGTACGCAAGGGGGCGTTCGTCGAAGTAAGGTAGTTTTGACGATGTAATCATTGTTTGCGTAAGCTGCGCATAGCGCATTATAGAGACAAGTCATCATTTAACATAGGGTAGACCCTTATGACCAGAAAAGACATTCAGATCGAGTTGGAGATGCAGAACAAGGAACTGCGCCGAACGCATGCGGAACTGGAAGTCTCGCAGGCGCGTTATTTCGACCTGTACGATCTTGCTCCCGTGGGCTATATTACCCTCAGCAAACAGGGGCTTATAACGGAGGCCAGTCTCAGAGCCGCCACTCTGTTAGGGGTAGTGAGAGACGATCTGGTGCAGCAGACATTGACCCGCTTTATTCTCCCCGAAGACCAGGATATTTACTACCACCAGCAGAAGCGTCTCTTGGAAACCGGTGCGTCACAGGCGTGCGAACTGCGGATGGTGAAAAAGGAGGGAAAGGCATTCTGGGCGAATCTGACTGCCGACCCTGTTGAGGATGCCAAAGGCGCGCCCGTGTACCGCATCGTGATACGCGACATTACTGAGCGCAAGAATGCAGGGGAGGAACTGACTGCTTCAAAGGACTTTATTGAAGCAGTATTAGATAATTTAATGGATTCTCTGATTGTCATGGACCCGGTTAATCATTCCATCTTAAGAGCGAACAAGACTTTCCTCGATTTATACGGGCTTGACAAAGATACAGTCATTGGTAAACACTGTTATGAATTGACCCATAATAGATCAACTCCTTGTACTCCCCCTGATGATATTTGCCCTTTAACAGAGACCTTAAAAACAGGTAAACCTACAACAGGGCAGCATATTCACTATAACCGTGATGGCAGCAAACTTTATGTTGAAGTATCGACTATTCCGATAATTAGCAAGGGCGGCGAGATAAACCTGATAATTCATTTATCCAAAGACATTACCGAGCGCATGCAGGCTCAGCAATTGCTGCAGCAACAACGGGAAGGACTTTCTCAATCCAGCCGCCTGGCAACGGTAGGCGAGTTTGCCGCCTCCATTGCGCATGAAGTCCAACAGCCCCTTGCGGCAATCTTGAACAACGCCCGGGCAGCTCAGAACTTTCTGTCATTAGAAACACCCGCTGTCGATGAGGCGCGGGATGCTCTAAAGGATATTATGGATGATGACAGGCGTGCGAGCGAGGTGATCCGCAATCTCCGGTCTTTTTTGAAGAGGAAAAAAACCGATCCGGCGATCCTTGACATCAATGCAATCATTGGAGAGGTGCTGACAATCCTCCATCGCGAAATCACCAATAGAGACGTCTATGTAACTCCGGATCTCGCCCCTGATATTCCTCATATCGAGGGTGATCGCATTGAATTGCAGCAGGTTATTATGAACCTGATTCTTAATGGATGCGATTCCCTGGTTAATGTAGATCTTAAGCGGCGCCAAATGCATATCCGGACATCGGTCGATGAACCAAACAGCATTGTCGTCGCCGTTCAGGACTCCGGGGCGGGTTTGGACTCAACCGAAATTAACCGCGTGTTCGAACCCTTTTACACTACCAAGCCTGAAGGTCTCGGTATGGGACTCTCCATCAGCAGATCCATCATTGCGGCTCATGGCGGGCGTATATGGGCGGTGAATAACCCTGAAGGCGGGGCGACGTTTTACTTTGCCCTGCCGATATACAAAGGCAATGCCTTGAAATCATGAAAACTCAATCTGTTGTCTATGTGATTGATGACGATGCATCTATTCGTAAAAGTCTGGAGAGACTGATCCTGTCTGTGGGACTGGATGTAAAAATATTCTCCTCCGGCGGGGATTTTCTTTCCTACAATCCTCCTGACCAACCGGGCTGCCTGGTTCTCGATGTAAAGATGCCGGCGATAACGGGACTGGAGCTACAGGAGAAATTGACTGCCCTGCATCGATCCATACCAATTATTTTCATTACAGGATTTGGTAATATCCCGACAAGCGTACGGGCGATGAAGGCAGGCGCTGTTGATTTCTTGGAAAAACCTTTTGAAGATAAAACATTGCTGGAGGCAATTCACCGGGCCATCAATCATGATATTAACTACCGACAAAGAAATAAGGAACTCTTTGCCATAAGAAAGCGCTTGGAAAGCTTAACAAAGCGGGAACGGGAAGTTTTTGAACTTGTTGTCACCGGTATGCTGAACAAGCAGATTGCTTTTCAACTCGGCATAACAGAAAAAACGATTAAGGTGCATCGCGCCCGCATCATGCAGAAAATGGGCGTACAATCTTTGGCGGATCTGGTTCGCCAGGCCGAACGATTGAAATAATCTCTGGCTCTGCATTGACTCTCATGCACAGCTACCAAAAAAGAGAATCCCTGCTTATCCCGGAAATTAGTGCTCCGTCCAAACAGTATAGGCGTGCCTGATAATCTCAACCGTTCCATCGATTCCCATGCGGCTCGCATCAATGACTATATCATAATGGGCGGGGTTGCCAATATCTGTATGAAAGTACTTCAGGATAAAGGATTTCCGATCAGATTCTGTCCTGGTCACATATTTCTCAGCCTCATTTCTTGACACACCGCGGTCCGCCGTAACTTTTGCGATCCGCGCCTCCATGGGGGCGATCAATCTTACTCGGAAGGTCTCCTTCGGCGGCAAGATATAGTTCGCACCACGCCCCAAAATGATTGCATTGCCGTGCAGCCCTATGGTGCTTATTACTGTCATGAGGTGACGGAGGAAACTATCAGGCCAGAAGTGTTTTGAATCAAACAGTATCTTCAACCAGTCTTCCCTTAAAGAGATACGCCTCTCGTCCAGAGAAGCAACAACCTTCTCGCTCATATTAGCGCTCTGGGCCACTTGCTGAATGATTTGACCACTCATAAAGTCCATGTCGAGAACTTTGGCCAATTGTTTTGCGATGGCGGTACCTCCTGTTCCCGGTTCACGAGATATGGTAATAACGGGGCGTACCTTCACCTCTTTGCGTTTTTGCATAATCTGGAGACGGTTCCACTTGGTCACTTGTTCTTCAACGATATTTTCTAAGCTAATAATTTTTGACTTCACGACACGTTCCTCCGTTAAATTGTTACTGTACCGAGTTCTTCGTTCATCTTCCCAACTTTTTTATATATTAGCACGATAATAAATATCTCAAAAGGGGAAGTTGCAGTTTGTTGCATTTGCATTGATTCGGAAATGAATCTTTATCGTCGACACCGTAAAATCCCGGACTTTCTGCCGCGCATATGGTAAAGGACTGGAATCGAACCATCGACACAAATTTGAAAGGCGCATTCGTTGTATAACGCCTGGCTGCACCGGAGACGATCAGACAGGGAGGCGGTATGATCATAAACATGGAGGGCAAGAAATGAAAAAAAGGTTGTTGTTATCAACTATTGCAGTATTATGCGCTCTCTCCTTGAGCATCATCACTGCGTCGGCATGGCATGATGAAACGCACCTGGCGATAGCTAAAGCTGCCGGTTATCCGAAGTGGTATAACGCTGCTGGACCTGATATTGCTAAAATAAAAGCGGGGTTTACGGAAGGCAGAAATCATTACAGCGACAATAACGGTGTCGGGAAGGTTACCCCGGAGATGGTGTTGGCGCAGGTCAATCGCTACAACGATCCAGACGATAACGGGGGACATCTTTACGGCGCCATCATCGCCTCATTGCGTACATATACAACAGTGCAAAAGGAAGGCAAATATGCGCAATACCATCTTGCATATTGTGCCCACTACCTTGGTGACTTGTCCCAGCCGCAGCACAATTCTCTTTTTGATGAGTTCAATAAAATTCACCATGATGCGAATGACGGGGTTGTCGAGAATAAGGTGTTGAAAAAAATTAATAAAATCGAAAAACATATGTATCCGATCAACCTGCGCCTTAATTACTTTGAAAGCGATCTGGCCGCCGAAATAACAAGAATTGCCAACATTGCCCGAGATCTCGACAGTAAACTTCGGAAAGAAAATCGTAATATGTCGCAGGAAGAGGCGTACCGGCAGCTTGGTCATAGTGCGTCCCTTCTGAAGGCTATACTTAATCTTGTTATTAATCCTAATTTGATTTGACAAATGGGTCCACACTCGTGTTATATTTCCCTCCTGCCACCGATAGACGATGGACTTTCTAGTACATAGTAAGGAGGGTATAATAATGGCTTACCAAAGTATGCGTGAATGGGTTCAAACACTGGATGAAATGGGGCTGGTGCAACATATCACCACTGAAGTGGACTGGAATTTGGAACTTGGAGCGATAGCACGAAAGGTGTTATACGAAGGCGGGCCAGCCCTGTTGTTTGAAAATATCAAAGACCATAAAAATACTGCCTGCCGTCGGCTCTTCATAAATGGTATGGGCACTCAGGAAAGGGTAGCGATAGGATTGGGATTGCCGCGGGAAACCTCCTGGAGAGGGATAGTGGAATACATTAAAGGAAAGTTGGGACACCGAATCCCCCCGTTAATATTAGCCACCGGACCTGTGAAGGAAAATATTATCAAGGGAGATGATATTAATGTGTACGAGTTCCCCGCACCGAAATATAACAACCTCGATCCCGGTAGATATAGCGACACCTATGTCGCCACTGTCACCATAGACCCGGATACCAAGGTCATGAACATTGGAATGTATCGCGGGATGCAAGGTGAAAATAAAAGGTCTATAGTCAAGTTCCTGAACCGCAGTCAGCATTGGGGCGTCCATTTTGCCAAACATCAAAAGCGTAATCAGGAAATGCCCGTGGCGGTAGTATACGGGTGGGACCCGGCTATGATGATGATGGCGGCTACCCCTATTATCCATCCTGACTTCTCGGAGTATGATATGATGGGATCTCTGCGCGGCGAACCTGTGCCTTTAGTCAAATGCGAAACCTCTGATTTGTATGTGCCGGCATCGGCTGAAATTGTCATAGAGGGATTTATATCTCCCGACCCGAAGACCTTCCAGACGGAAGGGCCCTTCGGTGAGTTTCCAGGTTTTCATGGCGGCACTCGCCAACCGAGACCCGTTATTCGTGTAGAATGTATTACCCACCGTAATAACCCTATATATCAAGCAGGCTTAGAGGGGAGCAGCCCTGGCAAAATTTCCGAGTCTGCCTACTGGGCTGTGCCCCCGCGTGCGGCGGGTATCTGGAAGAGTTTGGAAGATGTCGGGATTCCCAATATCAAAGGCGTATGGGGACCTATCATTTGCCAGCTTGTAAATCTGCGTATTCAAATTGATACACTTTACCGGGGTCATTCCAAGCAGGTAGCATCAGCCTTTTGGGCTTTAGGCGCTTCCGCAGAAACGGGAAAAAATCTGGTTGTAGTCGATAACGATATAGATGTCTTTGATGACCATGCGGTGGAATGGGCAGTGGCTTTTAGAGCTAATGCCGAGATGGGTGCGGTTCAGTTTTATAGAGGGACCATGGGTTCCTCCTTAGACCCGAGTGTTCCCCTTGCGGACAGGGACCCTATGAAATTTGGACAGGGCAGATGGACACGGGTGTTTACCGATGCTACGGTGAACTGGGATTTGCCGCCGGAAGACCGGTATAGCGGCCGGCGGGAGCCACCGTTATGTACTGGAATTGATCCTGAAACAGATAAATTAATTTGCAAACGCTGGCAAGAATACGGGTTTAAAAAAGCTTGACAGCATGCCTATGATTATGAAGTGAATGAAACTGCTGACAAGGCAACAGCAATACCGATCAGGTAAGGAAGTCGCACGGCGAGAAGCTTATACCCGGCTTTGAGATCGAAACAAGCCATTAATCCTTTGCACCTTTTAGAATGTATTCCAGCACCTCATTGAGATTGTGAAAAAGCCCGAACCCGTTGCCAGTGTAAGCCCTGTTCCAAGAGAACAACAGCCCTGCTGCCAGCGCTCCGCTTTCTATCGCTTTTTTGAGCGTCGGTGCTGAATCGTCCACGACGACATCAGCCGTTGGAAAGAGAACGGTTTTATTCAGAGAAATATGAAGTTCATCGTGAGGAAGATTGTGTCGCGTGAGCCATCTTTCAGTATGCTCTCTCATTTCCGGCACACGGTGGCTGGCAACGATGATATGATACCCCTGTTCTTTGAGTGATGACAGGAAGCCCTGTGATTCAGGGTAGGGTTTGTATGCGTCACTGTCCTGATTATGGTGTATCGAGTTGATCGCAGCGAAAAAATCCTCTTCGGAACAGTATCCCTCCCATATGTTAGAAGTGATCCACTTATCTATAGTTGGGAAATCATTATTGATTTTTTTCAACGTCTGATAAAAAGGGTCGCAGAATTGCCAAAGGGTATTGTCAATATCAATAATCGCTATCTTGCTCACTGTTGTTTTCCCCTCCCCTTCCTCGTCCTATTTCGTCAAGGAGATGGTTCCTGACCCTCTTTTACCGCAGGCTTCTGGACCGGTGTAGAAGAATAAATCTAACTAAGACCGCTCCGCTCATCAGAGCAAACAGGAAGAATTTTTCATCCGGAAAGGTATAAAGGGCGGCATAGGAAACAACCACCAGAGGGACCAATCCCAGCCGGGCGAATCCTTTTAAGAAATCGTGCTTGGTGATGAAATTGGCCAGGGGGGGAGAATATCGATAATATATTGCTACCAGAGCTTTCCCCGGCTTACTCTTCAATAAAAAAACGTTTCGAAATTTTCGGAGGAGGCTAAGATGATCTTCAAAGTCTGAGCCCTTTACTGCGGTAGCAATGAAACAATAACCCCCAGTCGAGTCGATAATGAGAGCACCGCCGTTCCCGGTCAAGGGGACGGTTATGGTTGGGTTAGCAGGATCATTGGAAGAGATCGAGAGGGTTGCGCTTTTGGATCCTCCAGAATGGGGGGAGAAAACCAACTGAACTGTGCAATTGCCGGAGGTCAGAAGAGTTGTGCCCGTGCAATGGTCATTCTGTGTTATAAAATCAGTAACATTGGCTCCCTCAGTCGTTAGTCGGTGGATCACCAGGTCTGCCGACCCGGAATTCGTAATGGTCAGATTCTGGGAAGAAGAGCTGCCCACATTTACCGATCCAAAGTTAAGGGATGTTGAAGAAACTGATATTTTGGGGGAAGGCAAGGAAGCGGATAGAAGAAGGGTACCCTGTTCTCCTGAGGCGACGAAATTTCCCGCTCCATAGGCGATTGCCAGTAAAGTAGAGCGAGTTTCCGTGGCCTTCTGAGTCCACTCGGAACCTTCGGAGGAAGTTAGGATAGTTCCTTTATCCGCGACAGCAGCGAAAGTGCCGTTCCCGAAAGCCACCCCGGAGAAGTGATGGTTCGTTTTTTGGAACTTCTCATTCCAGTTGATCCCATCGGGGGAAGCAAGAATGGTGTCGCCCACAGCTACGAAAATGCCATTCCCATAGGTAATCCCTTCAATATGACGGCTACTTGTTCCTTTGGCGTTTGCTGTCCAGGTTTCTCCATCACCGGAAAGAAGGATGGTCCCGTTTTCCCCCACGGCGACGAAGGCACTCCTGCCAAAAGCAACCTTTTTGAGAAATTGATGGGTACCTGAATCCCTGATGGTCCAAATAGCACCATCAGGGGAGGTGAGGATGGCGCCGTTATCTCCCACAGCCACAAAAGTATTGCCGCCATAAGTCACACCGCTGAGATCATAACTGGTGCCGGAATGCCGCAGCGTCCAACTCACTCCATCAGGAGAGGTGAGGATCGTGCCGTTAGCCCCCACGGCAACAAAGATGTTTCCACCATAGGCTGTGTCATAAAGCATATGATTTGTCCCTGAGTACCTCGATGTCCAGGTTGCCTGATCGGAAGAGGTATAAATATCGCCGAATTCGCCCATCGCCACGAACAGGCCGTTCCCTTGAGAAACTCGCAGTGAATGGTCCTGGGGAAATGAATTCGTCCCGTGCCAATTGTCAAGCGATTCAGCCCGCCCATCTTCCCGCGCAAAAGACGCAAGCAGAGTGAACAGTATTAGAAGCCATTTTGGAAACATTTTAGGTTCGCTATATGGCGTCATAGAGACTGATGCGCCAAAGCCCCGCCTGTATCATCCCGTGAGGGTGGCCAGATAGACACGTTCAATCCGATCAACGGGAGGTTCATATATTATTTCTCCCGGCATTTCCTACCCCTAATCGTAGAAAAAAGCAATTTCAAATAAGCATAACTCTCCAAATTTCACTCGAAAATGCACATCTAAGTATTCGATTTAATTATATTCACCTGGGTGGCCATTTTCATTATCCTTTGTGACGGACACCGTCATGAGGGTTTCACTCGAAAATGCGCATCTAAGTATTCGATTTCCTTATATTCACCTGTGTAGCCATTTTCATTCTCCTTTGTGTCGGGCACCGTCATGAGGGTTTCACCTGAAAATACCTTTCACCCTCCCCCTCACCCCCTCCCCTTGAGGGAGGGG
>DATESZ010000214.1:0-12339 GCA_035283845.1 Syntrophales bacterium
GGTTGGAATTCAAATACGGAGACCATTGGCGGCCCGAGATAGGGGCGCTGGTATTTACCGGCGATAAGAACGAGCTTCCCTTTGGAGAGTTTAACAATAATGATGAGATCTACTTTCGCTTAAAGTATCAGTTCTAAAAAAACAGTAACTGCTCAGGTGTTTAGGCTGAAGACCTAAGGCTGAAAGTCTTCTTAACAGTCTTCCATCTTCAGTGTCTATCTGCCTTTAGCATTAAAATTAAGGAGGAAGAAGATGGTTAGATTAAAAGGAGCGCATTTTTTAACAGCCTTTCTGATGGGGGTTTTATTTCCGGCTTTTCTGGGGGCGGCGGAACTTCCTACATATCAGAAGTATGAGGGCCCCATTAAACCGGGGTTAGTAATTACGAAGGAAAATTTTGACACCTATCTGCCGGAGTTGCAAAAACTCCTTCCCACCTCCAAGCTCAAATGGTATGGCATGGGGGTGAAGGAAGGGCTGGTAACCATGCCCATTGTGAAAACCACCTCTCCCCGGGCCATCAGCAAGGGTCAGTTGGAGGCTACCAAGAAGCATGCAGGCACCGCCCGGGTAGGAGCTGACAATCAGTTGTATGACTGGACAGCCGGGATGCCCTTCCCTGAACCAAAAAATGCTTTGGAGATAGCCTGGAATCTTTATCCCCTTATCGCCCGTCACGACACCGCCGATGATCTTCTATTCTTCAGCAAATTTCTGCTGTTTAAGAATACCAAGTATGAGAAACAATTTACCTGGGATCTATTTAACCGCAAGTGCCGGGGAAGAACGGATTTCGCCCCTTTAGGGAATCTGCCGGATTTTACGGAAAGAGGCATCGCTTTGAGGGAATCTCTCATTATCTATGAACCTAACGAAGTTAGGGGATTCATCCAATTAAAGGTCAGATACTGGGCAATAGATAAGGCAGATGAATGTTACGCCTACATCCCTGCGATCCGGAGGGTGCGCCGTCTTACCGGATCTGACCTTACCGATCCCCTGCTGGGAAGCGACACTATACCGGATGATTTTGAGGTGTGGAGGCAGAAGCTTGATTCCAAAATGAAGTTCAGGGTCCTGGAACGCCGGGATTTCCTGGTTCCCAGAATCTACGTAGGAATAGAAAATAAGCCTGCCTATGACTATAAAAAGCATGGTTCTTGCTTCCAGGTAGACTGGGAAATAAGGCCCCAATGGGTGCTGGAAATTATGATCAACGATCCGGATTATGCATATTCTAAACGGGTAATTTATGCAGATGCCACTCCCTTGGATCAGGGGGGATACACCATGCTTTATTGGGGGGAACAATATGACCAGAAAGGCCGGATGTGGAGAGCTAATGGCAATTCGGCCCCGGCTGATAGCAAAGAAGGATTCATGAACCTCTTTAACTGGATGTACATGAACTACCAGACGGACCATTATACAGTAATGGATGGTTATCCGGCCTATGTGAAAGGTTTCGATAAAGCCTTTCCGCTGAAGGAAGAGGAGGCCTTCAGTATCAAGGGCTTGTTGAAGAGGGCGCAATAGATAGTAGACATAAGTAGTGTAGTGTCCGGTTAATTTAGGCTCTCACGTGGAAACGTGAAGAGAACGAATAGCGGGCGCCAATCGTTTCACGCTGAAAGTTTTTTTTCATAGAACTGACGTTCAAAAGACAAAGGGCGACAGGAAGCCAAATCTCTCCTGTCGCCTCTTGTGATTATAAAAGATTTCAATATATTCCGTAATCTCCCTTATAGCTTGTCGCCTGGTTTCATAACATCGGTGATAAATAGGTTCGTTTTTAAGTATGCCCCAGAGGCTTTCCACGGGGACATACTTAAAGCAATTCCCTAAGGAGGTGATATTCAGGGGATTTCAAGAGGAATGGTAGGTTTTTAAATTTAGAAGAGAATGGAGGATGATATGGAGAAATACTCGGTAATAGGTAAAAGCCTTCCCAGGTTGGATGCGGTCGTCAAGGCTACGGGAGAGGCGAAGTTCACTGCAGATATGGCGCTGCCAAGGATGCTTTATGGAAAGATCCTAAGAAGCCCCTATTCCCATGCCAGAATTCTCAATATCGATACAAGTAAGGCAAAGAGGCTTTTGGGGGTTAAGGCAGTGATAACGGGAAAGGATACCCTGGGGATCAAGTATGGGACCATAGATTCCCCCCAGTATCCAGCAGACAAGAACCCCCTTGCCATGGACAAGGTGCGCTATATCGGGGATGAGGTGGCGGCAGTAGCTGCCGTAGATGAGGATACAGCAGAGGAGGCATTAGATTTAATAGAGGTAGAATATGAGGAGCTGCCTGCGGTCTTTGATCCAGAGGAGGCCATGAAACCTGATGCTCCAAAAATCCATGAAAGGGGCAATATTGGCACCCGTATTGCGTGGGATTTCGGCGATGTTGAAAAAGGGTTTAAGGAAGCCTATTTCATTAAGGAGGATAAATTTGAAACCGGACCGGTAAGCCACTGTACCTTAGAACCTCATGTGGTTCTGGCAAGCTTTGATTTATCAGGGAAATTGACCGTTTGGGCTTCAACCGCAGCTCCTTATATGGATCGACGACAGCTTGCCACATCCATGGCTATCCCGGAAAGTAAAATAAGGGTGATACCCCCCTGTGTAGGGGGTAGTTTTGGCGGAAAGGCGTGGCGCTGTGAACCCCATTTTCAGGCAGCCTTACTTTCCAGAAGGACAGGATGTCCGGTAAAGATAACCTATACCCGTGAAGAGGCCTTTGCCTGTACCTGGCAGAGACATCCTATGAGAATTTACCTAAAGACCGGCGTGAAAAAAGACGGCACCCTTATAGCCACTCAGTGCAAAAACATTGCCGACGGAGGAGCCTACCTTGCAACTGGACCTATTGTCATGTATCTTGCTGGCGCCTTTTTGGTTACGGTGTACAGGCTTGCCAATGTAAGTTACGAGGGGTATCGGATGTACACCAACAAACCAATCCGCGGCGCCCAGCGGGGTCATGGGGCAGTTCAGCCCCGTTTTGCCTTTGATTCTCAACTTGATATGATAGCCGAGGAGCTGGGGATGGACCCGATGGAGATAAGATTGAAGAATGCGGTAAGAAGCGGTGATGTTACCCCAAACAGGTTTAAGATAAAGGGATGCGGACTCACCGAAACCATCGAGAAGTCCTGTGAGATGGCCGGATGGAAGGAGAAGAGGGGAAAGATGTCCGGCAATCGCGGTATCGGGATGTGTTGCGGTACCTTTATCTCCGGCATGTTGGTCCCCCCTCACACCTCCTCAGGGGCCTTCGTCAAGGTCCACGAAGACGGAGGAGTTACCTTGCTTGCGGGAATACCGGAAATCGGGCAAGGCTCGGATACCATAGCGTCCCAGATTGTGGCTGATGAGTTAGGCATCGCCTTGGAGGACGTCCAGGTGATCTCAGGGGATACCGAGATCACCCCGCCCCATGCCGGGAGCTATTCCAGCAGGGGCACCCAGGTGGCATCAAAGGCTGTAAAGGCAGCCGC
Source organism: Syntrophales bacterium (assembly GCA_035283845.1). Classification (GTDB taxonomy): domain Bacteria; phylum Desulfobacterota; class Syntrophia; order Syntrophales; family JACQWR01; genus DATESZ01. Next base: position 3,501 of record DATESZ010000214.1, read on the forward strand.
TTCAGATGCCAAGCGCCAGCTTTTTGAAGTGGCCGCACAGGCGCTTGAGGCCAATCCAGAGGATTTGGAGGCAAGGGATAGAAGGATTTATGTCAAAGGGAACCCTGAGAAGGGGATGTCTTTCAAGGATGCAGTCCTGGCAAGCTACATGAGCAAAGAAGGGAATCCAATCCTTGGGAGGGGCTTTTACAGGCCGGATATAGACCTGGTAGACTTTGAGACCGGGGAAGGCAACCTATCCCCCGATTATAGTTTTGGCACCCAGATTGCCGAGGTTGAGGTGGATAAAGAGACGGGTAAGATTAAATTGCTCCGGATGACCGTAGGCCATGATGTCGGCTTGGCTATAAACCCCATGGCCGTAGAAGGTCAGACCGAGGGTTCAATATCCATGGGTCAGGGACAGGTCCTTACTGAAAATGTAATCGTGGAAGAAGGCCGTGTTTTCAATCCCTCTTTCCTGACCTATGGCCTTCCCACCTCTATGGAGACGGCGGATATAAAATCGATTATAGTCGAATCAGAGAATCCGGATGATCCTTTTGCCCCAAAGGAGGCGGGAGAAGGTATGCAGGTGCCCACCCCGGCTGCCATAGCCAATGCAGTTTATGATGCCATAGGAGTAAGGATAAAGGAGCTTCCCATAACGCCGGAGAAGATTTTAAGGGCCTTAGAAGAGAAGGAAGTATGATATGGAAAAATACTCAGTAATAGGTAAAAGCCTTCCCAGGGTGGATGCGGTAGTGAAGGTTACGGGGGATGCCAAATATACCGCTGATATGATGCTGCCTGGCATGTTGTATGGAAAGATATTGAGGAGTCCTCACCCTCATGCCAAGATCCTAAACATCGACGTAAGCAAGGCTAAAAGGCTGCCTGGCGTGAGGGCGGTGATAACCGGGAACGATACGCCGGGAAAAACGTTTGGCAGGTATCAAGATGATCCGCTAAGGCAACAGTTTGTGGATCAGTATGCCTTGGCCATAGATAAGGTCCGGTATATAGGCGATGAAGTGGCGGCGGTGGCGGCCATCGATGAGGACACGGCTGAGGAGGCCTTGGACCTCATCGATGTGGAATATGAGGAACTTCCGGCGGTATTTGATCCGGAGGAGGCCATGAAGCCGGGGGCGCCCAGGATCCACGATCACGCCGAGCATAACGTCGGCCTGATACTGCCGCGGCACTTCGGCGATGTGGAAAAGGGTTTCAAGGAATCCGATCACATATTCGAGGACAGGTTTGTGACTCAAGGTGTAACCCATTGCGCTTTAGAGCCCCATGCGGTTTTAGCCAGCTTTGACCCAGCGGGCAAACTGACGGTCTGGTCCTCAAACCAGAATCCCTTTCCTGACAGGGCGCAACTGGCCAGGGCTTTGGATATGCCGGAAGGCAGGGTCAGGATAATTAAGCCCCATGTTGGTGGAGGTTTCGGGGGAAAGGTGGAATTGCTTTCCCACGATGTCTGTTCCTCTCTCCTTTCGATGAAAACTGGAAGACCCGTTATGATAGTTCTTACCAGGGAAGAGGTATTCAACGCTACCCGACAAAGGCATCCCATGATCATAAAGCTAAAGACGGGCGTTAAAAGCGATGGTACATTGATGGCTAAGGAATGCACGATTATATCCGATACCGGCGCATATTATGCCTTGGGACCAAACGTCATGGCTGTCACTGGCTATGTGTTCATGTTGATATACAGGGTGCCCAACGTAAGATATGAAGCAAATCTTGTTTTTACAAATAAGCAGGTTTGTGGAGCACAAAGGGGATATGGAAATCCCCAGATTCGCTTTGCCGATGACTCACAGATGGATATGATAGCTGAAGCCCTGGCGATAGATCCAGTGGAATTGAGGCTTAAAAACGCCGCTCAACCCGGGGATATAACCTCCATGGGGGCTAGGATAACGAGTTGTGGTTTTACGGAATGTCTCCAAAAGGTCATGGAAAGGACAGGCTGGAGGGATAAGAGGGGTAAACTTCCGGGCAATCAGGGCATAGGTATGGCGGGTCAGGGAATGGTTTCCGGAGCTAAGACCTATGATAGACCCTTTAGCTCCGGGGCGCTTGTGGAGCTTCAAGAAGATGGTACGATCATCCTGTTCACGGGAGGAGCGGATATTGGACAGGGGTTAAACACGGTATTGTCCCAGATTACAGCCGAGGTGTTAGGAGTAGGCATTGAGGATATCAGGATAGTGGCGGCTGATACGGAAATAACCCCGTGGGATCAAGGTACCTCTTCCAGTAGGGCTACCATGTTTGCAGGGAACGCGGTGAAACTTGCTGCATCCGATGCCAGACGGCAGCTCTTCGAGGCAGTCGCCGAGAGATTGGAGGCAAACCCTGAAGATCTGGAGGCCAGGGATCGGAAAATCTTCGTAAAAGGAAGCCCGGAAAAGGGGATTTCCTTTTCCGATGCGGTCTTGGCTATCCGTTTAAATAAAAAGCAGCCCCTTTTGGGTCGAGGCTATTATGATCCAGATGTAGAGAGGCCAAGTCCGACGGGTAAGGGAAACGTATCGCCTTCTTATAGTTTTGGTGCTGATGTCGCCGAGGTGGAGGTAGACACCGAGACGGGTCGAGTGAAGGTATCCAAGATAACGGGCGCTCACGATTGTGGCTTTGCCTTAAATCCCATGGCCGTGGATGGACAAGTCGAAGGGGCGACACATATGGGGGTTGGATATGTGCTAACGGAAGGATTCTTTCGGGAGGAAGGTCAGACACTAAACTCGTCGTTTTTAGGTCATAAGATGCTAACGGCGTTAGACATGCCGGAGGTAGAATCTATGATAGTGGAACCCATCGATCCCCAGGGTCCCTTCGGAGCTAAGGAAGTTGGCGAAGGGACGTCTGTAGCTACGGCTCCAGCCATAGCCAATGCAATTTATGATGCTATTGGCGTTAGGATCAAAGATCTTCCCATAACGCCGGAGAAGATTTTAAAGGCATTGGAAGAGAAAGATTGATAAGAGTGCTGGTAAAAAGATCGCTCCAGCGGGGATGGAAGCTGATAAAATCAGGGCTATTTGTAGATGGTGGCATGACCCTGAGCATCCCGCAACACTATGCCGCGTTAAGCACGGCTCTTTTTACCAGCGTCCTGAGCACCTGCGCCTTGTAGCCATTCTTGTCCAAGAGAATGGTTCCTTTAACGGCAAGCTCAGCGGCCGCGGCAGCAAGATCCTCGCTGACCTTCTTGCCTTCAAGGTACTCCTCAACCGCCCTGGCTCTAAATGGCACCGGCGCCACCGCACCTAAAACGACCCGGGCATTCCTGATCTTGTCATTGTTTATTCCATAGGCGGAAGCCACGCTCACGATCGCAAAGTCGATTGCGTCCCTGACCCGGAACTTTTCGTATGCCGACCTGCCCCCCTTTCCCTGGACCGGCACCATGATCTCCGTAACCAGTTCGTCAGCGTCAAGCAGCTCCGTTATAACCGGCGTTGACGTGAAGAACTCCTCTGCGGATAGGGTTCTCTTTGTTGTCTTTATGGTTGCATCAAGCGCCAAGAGCACCGTGCCGATATCCGACGGGTTCACTGCTATACACCCGCAGTTCATGCACCGATTAGCCTCAGCCAGCACTTCGTCCCATTTCAGACCAAAAGTATCCTCGGCTTCTACACTGCGCTCGACCACCGGACGTTCGGGCAGCTTTGCCATCGTGATATTCAATACACCTTGAGGGTCAAATTCCAGGAATCCACCGGCTTTACAATGTGCGCCATCAAGCGGCGCCTCTCTTACCCCCAGGTATTCATTCATGGCCGCTGCCGCCTTTCGTCCGGTTTTCATGACATGCACCACTGTCGCCGGTCCGCTCGTCACTTCGCCGCCGGCAAACAAACCAGGCGTGCTTGTCATCTGGCTCTCCGAGTCCACCGCAATTAATCCCCGGTTGATTTCCAGCTCAAGCTCCTTGCCCAGAAATGAGAGGTCCGTGCGCTGACCTACAGCAATTAGAATCGAATCCCCTGATACTGTCTTTTTGACAGTCTGGTCGTACACGTGCACGAATTTTCCATTTTCTTCGTCAAAAACGGACGAGCATTGGACCAAATCCAGCCCTTTCACCTTGCCGTTATCCCGCAGTACCTTGACAGGCGCCCACTGCGTGAGAATAACGATGCCTTCTTCACAAGCCCGGTTGAGTTCCTCAGCGCTGACCGACAACTGCTCCTTCGTCCTTCGAGAAACTATAGTCACATTGGCCGCTCCCAGACGCCGGGCGGTAATTGCCACGTCCACAGCCGCGTTCCCGCCCCCGACAACCAGCACGTTCTTGCCCGGCTTGTCTTTCATCCATTGCTTTACCTCAATCAGGAACTCAAGACCGAAGGTAGTAAGTTCCTCGCCATCGATACCGATGATCTGGCGTTTCCAGGCGCCGGTGTCGAAAAAGATGCTGTCATACTGCCTCGCGAGATCTTCTGTTGTGACGTCCCCGCCGACTTCAGTCTTGAGCCGGAACTGTACCCCGATCTTCTCGAAAGCAGTCACGATATGCCCGACATACTCCTTGGGCAATCGATAGGCAGGAATCGCATAAGTAAGCAATCCCCCAGCCTCCTCCATCTTTTCATAAATCGTGACGGCGTGTCCAGCCTGACGCAGATAGTACGCTGCGGTCAGCCCGCCAGGACCAGAGCCGACAATCGCCACGCGCTTACCGCTCTCCTGCGCCGGAGCTTTGAAAAACTCGTCGGTATGATCCATAATATAGTCCCCCACAAAGCGCTCTGCTGCGTTGATTGCCACGTTCTCGTCGCATTTGTTACGGCTGCAACCATCCTGGCAAAAGTATGCGCACACGCGCGCAGTAATCGCAGGCATGGGATTGACCTGCATGATGATGCGCGCCGCGCCCGCGATATCGCCGGCGCGCAGTCTGTTCATGTATCCGGGGATGTCTGTATCGTTAGGACAGCGAGCCACGCAAGGGGGATCACAGACCTTCATGCCTCCGAATATCGAGCTATAGCGGTTCTCACCCCTCACGGCGTAGCAAAGCTCCCCCCCCTTCCGAAGGCATTGGATCGCGCCGCCCACCTCATCAGGGTAGCGATAGTACCAGCAGCGTACGTCCTGGCAGATATTACCGCCGATGGTGGCAAGATTACGGATCAGTGGAGATGCGACCGAATAGGCGGCCTGAGCCAACGACGGCAATTTCTCACGAATGGTCTCAGATTCGGCAATAGCCGTAAGTTTGGTCATAGCGCCAACTTTCATGCCTTGATGGTCCTGTTTGATGTAATCCAGGCCTTCTATTGTCTTGAGGTTGACAACAGTCTTTGGATACTGCGGGAGAATTCGGTCCTTCAAAACTCCAAGCAGATCGGTGCCGCCTGCTATTGCCTTTGCTGTGCCCTGAGAAGAGCAAAGCAAACCAGCCGCCTCCTGGAGCGTATTGGCATTGATATGGTCGAAATATTTCATCTTTTTATTCCTCCTTTTATGACTTTCCCAGTGCCTTGAGAATGACGGCGGGTGTGGCAGGATATTCCATGATGTCAACGCCGACGGCATTAGAAATCGCCATGAGAATCGCGCTGGGTGCGGGCGATCCTGAGATCTCGCCGCAACCGATGGCCTTGAAACGGTGGGTGTCGAACTGCGACTCAAGCATTACGGTGTCGAATGTGGGGAAATCATTGAACGGGCGCCACTTGTAATCGATCATATTGCCGCTTAGAATCCTGCCCGTCGTAGGATCGAGTACGCTCTCCTCATAGAGTGCCGAATCAGCCTGCGCAGACCCAATCGCACCGTGAAACTGCATTTTTAAATTAATGGGATCGATGATTTGTCCCGCATCAGTACCCTCAGTTATGTGTAGTATTTTTGCTTGCCCGGTCTCCAGGTCAACCTCCACTTCAACAAAGAAGATCATAAAATTCGGCATACTGTAGTCAGCAAAATAGTGGCCCATACCGGTAATGGTACTCATCGGTCCCATCACGGCAACCCAGGGCATCTGTTTTTCCGGTTCTTTTTTGACAAATATCATGCCGTCTTTCGTATCCAGTTCTTCTGGCTTTACTTGCAGTATCGGGGCAGCATGCTGGAGCAATTGCCTTACAGCATCCTCTGCGGCCATCGTGCAGGAAGATGCAATCGCGCGTGATCCCCGGGAGCCGACGACTCCAAAATCGAAGGGATTCACCAGGGTGTCGCTGGGCGTAATGCGGACTCTTTCCAGCGGCAGTTGCACTATTTCCGCCACCATCTTGCAGAGACTGTTTCTTTGCCCCATCCCGGATTCACCGACACAGCAGTGCAACACAGCATTCCCGAACGGATCAAGCTTGCAATATGCCTCTGACTCACTCTCGCCGGCATCGGAATTGCCATGCACTCCGACGCCTACCCCGATTGCTTTCGTGCCTTTGATGATTGTAGGCCTGTTCCAGCCTTTCCACTTTTCGCTCCACCGGAACTTCTTGGCGGTCTCGTCTATGGCCCTGACATAGTCCACTTCTCTGCATACCCACCAGCTTCCATCTCTCCAAAAGTAGCCGTCGCCCGGCTGCGCAAAATTCTTTCTAAAGCACACCACCGGATCAAGGTTGCCCTTCTTCATGGCAAGTCCCCAAAGGGGGATCAAAGCACTCTTCAGTTCCAGCCCGCCAAATCCCCTGCAGATGCCCGAGGGGCTTCGATTGGTAACAACAAGTTTTGAATCCAGATCCCAGTTTTGACACTTGGCCAGCATCAACTGTGCCTCTCCCAAGCCGACTGCAATTTGACCTTGTCCGAGGTCGGACGAGGCGCCTGTACCAACAAGCCATGTGCCCTGAATCGCACTTACGGTTCCGTCCTTTTTTACTCCTATCTTGGCGTGAATTATGCCGGAAAGCCTAATCTCGTAAGCCAGCAACTGCTCCGCCTTACTCAAGGAATAATTGACCGGCTGGTTTGCTGCCTTGGCCAGCGCAGCGGCGTAGAAGACCGGCATGGGGATGGTCGCCTTGTTGCCGTAACTGCCTCCGACATTGAATCCGATGCAGCGAATATTTGTGTCACCCATTCTCGTTTGCATCATCAATTTTAGTATGGTCGGGCACTGTGTCGTCGCCCACAGGGTCACGTCCGTAGGGGTGTCCCACTTGGCAATGACTCCGGGTGTTTCGTGAGGCAAAGGACTGGGGCATTTTTCATAGCCGAAAGTTCCTTCAGCTATAAAGTCAGACTCTTTAAAGCCCTGTTCGATGTCTCCTCTCTGAACTTTCTTGAACGGTATCGGGCCGAAAAAATGACAACCGGCGGGGTACTCATTTCCAGGGAATTGATCATAGATCTGCGGTGCGCCGGGCAGTAGGGCTTCATCCATATTATAGACGGGCCGCAGCACTTCATATTCAACCTTGATCAATTTCAGCGCCTCCTCTGCAATCTCCGGCGTGGCCGCTGCAACCAGCGCCACACCGTCCCCCACAAAACGCACCTTACTGTCCAGGACGCGTCTGTGATTCGGCAAGCCCGCGAGCCAGTCGGACGGAACATCCTTATAGGTCAGGACTGCCCTGACGCCCTGCAACTGCTTAGCCTTGCTTACGTCAATGTGCGAGATCCGGGCATGAGGATGAGGACTTCTCAGTGCCTTACCGTGGAGCATCCCCGAGAGCTTAAAGTCCTCGAGAAACGTCGCCTTGCCGGTTACGATATCCACCGCATCTTTGCGCGGTATGTTTTTTCCAATATATCTGTACTCATTGACCATGGCCGCTACCTCCTGTTCTCTGCAACTTGCTTGACTGCTTCGATGACCTGATAATGACTGATACACCGGCAGAAGTTCCCGGCCAGGGCTTCTTTTATCGCTGCCTCGTCTGGCGTGGGATTCTTTTCCAGCAAGGCCTTTGATGCCATGATGATTCCGGGTGTACAGTAGCCGCACTGGAAGGCCGTGTTGTCGATAAATGACTGCTGCAGCGGGTCCAATTCTCGCGTCTCTGGATTTTGCAACCCCTCTATGGTCCTGATGTTTTTTCCATCACATTCCACTGTCAGCACCATGCATGAGGGGACTGCCTGCCCATCCAGGATGACCGTACAGCATCCGCAAGCCCCGTGGTCACATGACACTTTAGTGCCAGTGAGTTCCAAAGTATCCCGCAAGGTTTGCACAAGCGTTTCAGAGGGAGCGACCTCCCCGGGATTGATCCCGATCGACAAGTCGTAAAGACTGCCGTTTATAGTAAGACGAACCTTATCCTGTTTCATGAAACTACCTCCCTATTCATCCTGTTTGTTTTGCCATACTTTGCGACACTTGCCTTCTACACATGCCCAATCGTAATAGTAATAATAGTGCCTAAATCATTAGATATATCGCTAAATTATGGTATATCAATGGCTATCGAATTACCGGAAAACGTGCAAGAGATGAATACATCCAATCATAACGCATCAAGAAAAAGAGGTGTGAAGAAGAAATCTGGTCGAAAAACACTTAACTATGCCTTTTTAAGTCTCGCCAAATCACTAATATCTGCATCGCAAAGGACAATCGACGGCTCCCGGCTCCATTTTCCAATACTCCTGCTTCACACCCCCACGCACCAACACAATATCTTGCGGCAGAAAAATGTTGACATACAAAGGAAACTTCCCTGTATTTTGCCTGTTAAAAAGCAATATCTTATCAAAATCAAATCAAACTGAAAGAACGATGACTGACCAGTTTGATCTTATTGTTCATCCCTTCGTTGCAAGGATGGCCTCGACGATCTTCACGTATCCAGTGCACCTGCAGAGATTCCCGGAGATGGCCCTTCTCGCGTCCAGTTCGCTCGGGTTAGGATTTTCATCCAGCAAGGAC
>DATESZ010000215.1:0-3052 GCA_035283845.1 Syntrophales bacterium
TCGTCCTGTCCAGAGGGTGATGAGCATGCTGGCGATCAGGGCGCAATAGATTTGTATGGTTAGCCCGTTTTGGGATAGGGCGACGAGGTGATTACACCCGAGGACGCATTTGAACCACCGGAAGAAGAGTTCGATTTGCCATCGGCGGGTGAAGAGGAGAGCAATGATTTCTGCAGGCAGGTCCAGGAGGTTTGTTGCCAGTAGTAAGGTGTAATCGACATCCTTGGTGCGAAAGGTTTTCTTGCTGGAAACCCTTGAGGGGCGACGAGCGTTTTCATCCCCTTTGTGGAATACCTGAATGATTCGGAGTGGATGTGGGCAGTCATTTTGTTTGCTTTTGCAGCCCAGTGTGACGAGGAGATCTTTTTGGATTCCTGCAGCTATATCACTTTCTGTGAGGGATTTTTCTTCGAGGATAACATAGTCGGCATTGTCTCGTAAGCGGATGACGAAGGAACTCCGGGCCGCGATGATGTCGCCCAGGAGTTTATATTCTGCGTATCCGGCGTCGATGAGATAGATCGTATTGGGAGTAAGCAATGTTCTGAGGATTTTCTTTTCATTGCCGTTGCCGTTGGTAATGACGGCTGCGGTGGGCACATGATTGAAGATATCCATTTCCAGGTGTAGTTTGGCTGCCCGGTTCTGATCATCCTGCCATAGGGCCCAGAGCATTTTGGGGAGCGCCGGGATCAAGGTGCCGTCCACGGCCTTGATGAGTTGTTGAATTTGTTTGAGTTCGGGATCTTTTTCCCGGGGAAGCGCCTGTTCTGCCAGTTCCTTAAGCAGGGGGTTCAGAAGTTCGGCGTCAAAGACATCAGATGCTTCGGAAAGGGAACCCAGGCTTGTTTTCTCAATGCCGAGACGCTTCTGAATTTTTTCCAGTGTGGTGGCCTGTTGGATTCCCCGCAGGCTAGTGAGCACGGGGGTAAAGAAATAAAGAAGCATCAGGGCCAGATATTGATCATAGTGGAGTTTCCGGTTCTGATGATCTTTAACGTCATGGAAACGGGTTAATGTTTTGAAGAAGGAATCCAGATACTTGAACCCATGGATGTCCTCCTCCCGGATCGGTGGTTTTTTTGGAGGGCCGGGTTTTTTCCGTTCATCTTGGCTGATCATAGGGAACAGAGCCTCCGGCGAAAATCCTTGACCAGGGGATAGACATAGACATCTTTGATGGGAGCCTGGATGGTATGGTTACGGTCATTGCGGGTGCGGCCTTTGGTTTGACCGGCAAGGGTCCAGTTTGCCGCCTGATAACAGACGCCCCGGAACAAGGAGCGGTCGACAAATGTTTCCAGCAGATAGATCGGATGTCCATACTTCTCTTCCCAGTCTTTGGTGATGCGACGGGCTATCCGGGAAAGGATATGACTGGCCAGATGGAGAACCTGGACCCAGGACAGAATGAGAAAGCGCATGTTGTTCGTCAGATACCGCAGGTTGCCCTCTCGGTCCTTCTGGTTCCACCCGATGAAGGCATCCCTTGGCGCGGTTTTCCATGCCGCGGAGCCAAACAGGAGACAAGCCAGGGGGCGGTCCTGAACATCGCGGATTAGATACTTGAGGTTTTCCCCGACGGCGCCCCGGTAACTCAGGTAATGATATTGTGACAACAGGCAGTTGAATAGTTTATAATCCGACCTATCCTGACTCACAACGGTGATCTGGAGAGGAACAAGTGCCTTGAGATGGTCGCTGATCCATTCCTTACGGTGGGAAACATCTGGATAAGAAGAACGTGAAGTACAAGTATTTTTCCCCTGGCGGGGTGGTAAAACGATATGGCCAGCCCGTTCCAGTTTCAAAAGGAGACTGCGGCAGGCCATGTCTTTGTACTGTCCCTTTGGGCTTTGCCAGTTCCATAGCCTGCAAAGTTCCATAGAGAGGCGTGTACGGTGCCAGTCAGGGTTGGCAGTAAGCAACTGCCGGATTTGCTGGACTTTTACGGTCATGAATTGCTCCATGCCGTGGCACATAACATAAAAAAACGCTAGAGTCCAGAAAAAAATGCACGAATTGCAAAAAAAGTTTTAGGGGCTGGTTATAGAGCATCGATCCGTCTCAGTGGCTTTATGACACTATAGGAGAAAGCAATATCCATGCCGAACAGTATTGGTCATGTCCCCCTTAAGAAGGACAGGAAGACAAAAGAATGAATAATATCCGTATCAAGGCTGGAAAAGATATCTATGGGATAATCAAGGATAACGGTTTTTCTCTGGAGATGATAACCGCCTATTTTGCCCCGGCCTCTGGCCCGCGCTGGCTGGTGGCCAGCGGCTTCGATCTCACGCTCCTGGATAAAGGGCTTTTAGGGAAAAACAAACCCCTGCTCCTCGTCGGCTCTTCGGCTGGCGCCTTCCGCTTTGCCGCCTGGCTGCAACCGGAGGCTGCCGACAGTTACCGCAAACTTATGGAGGCTTACATATCCATGCCCTTCCGCAGGAAAGACACGCCCGCGCGTGTCCTTAAAACACTCTCTGATGTAATTAATTCTTACCTGGAATACGACGCCCTCCCCTTCGCCTTGAACGAGAAACGTTACCAACTGGCCGTTATTACGGCGCGGGCCAGAAATCTGGTTGCCTCGGAAGTGAAAATGATCCAGCGTCTCGGCCTGGGCATCTGTTTCCTTATGAACTGGCTTGACCGGTCCTATCTGCATAATTTTGTTGAACGGGTGATATTTTACACGGGCGCCAAGCCGCCTGATTTTTGTTTCCGGAAGGGATTTCTGGGGCGGTACGTAGCCTTAAACGAGGCCAATTTCCGGCATGCCGTCCTGGCCTCCGGCGCCATTCCCCTCGTTATTGCCGGCGTGCGCGACATCTACGGCGCCCCTGCCGGCGTTTACCGTGACGGGGGATTGATCGATTACCATCTGACTGAGAGGTATGGAAGCAAGCAGGGCGAGGCGACCCTTTTTTTCCACCACCAGGAGCGGATCATCCCCGGATGGCTGGACAAGAGACGGACCTCCCGTAAACCGGAGGGAGACAGCTTAGGCAATGTCCTGATGGTCTATCCCTCCCCTGAATTCGTAGCC
>DATESZ010000216.1:0-28535 GCA_035283845.1 Syntrophales bacterium
GTAAGTCCATTATCAACCCCCTGGGAGGCCGTATCTTGCGCAGACGTATGCTGTTATTCTCCGATTTCTGGAGAAACTCGTCCCCCCTAATAATCTGCAGGTATCCTAATCTGATTATTACCAAAGAAAGGGCAACCAGAATGACGGCAAAGAGTATCCTAAATCTCAGCTTAATTTCACCCGATTGTTGATCGTTTAACCGGGCATGTAGCTCCTCCATCGGACAAGACCTATATTCTTACGTTCCGGCGACTTGATCCAATGGCGTCAAGCTTGCCGAATAATACAAAAAACGACGGCCCCAGGAAACTCGCAATCAACGCCTGCGGTAAAAAAACATCCCACATATAATGGGACTTATTCACTCCAAGTACAAATTTATAAAAGGAAACAACCAAAATACCTTCCAACAGGGCGAACAAACCGACAAAGATCGCAATGAATAAAACCCGCTCGGCATAAATGCGCAGGGAAACAAACTTCGCTATCAAGAAAATGATAACATAGGAAAAGGCAAAGAGGCCGGAGAAGGAGCCGATAAAACAATCAAGAAAAAAACCGAGGATGAAGCTAAAGATGCCGCCCTTCATTAAGGACATATTAAATCCGGCATAGACGGCCCAAATAAGGGATACTTCCACAATTAACTTGCCGAAAAAAAACAGATTGGAAATCATCGTCTGTAAAGTAATCAACAAAAGAGCAAAAAAGGCCAAAAGCATATAACTCACTTCTTATCACCTTTATCCGATATAATAACAAGCACTTCCTCAATCCCATCGGGATCAGTAAATGGCTTTACCTCGATTCTTTGAAACAAATCAGCCTCTTTCTTGCTTGCCGCCTTTACAACCCCAATAGGCAACCCTTTGGGAAAAATCCCTCCCAGACCGGATGTGATGACGATATCGCCAACCTTTACCGACGCGGTTTTGGATACATATTTCAAATTACATCCCGCGGAGGCTGCGCCCTGCAACATCCCCTGCACCCTGGTTTCCTGCACCATTGCATCGATATTGCTGTTTTCGTCTTGGATAAGCAAAACCCTGGATACATTCCATGATGATTCCATCACCCGGCCCAACAGACCGGGGACGGCCACAACAGGCAGTCCGGCGCGCAGGCCATCCGCTTCCCCGCGATTTATAAGGATCATTTTGAATACGGAAGAAGGATTCCTGCCTACAACTTTCGCGGCAAGCGTATAATAAGGCATCCCCTCCTGGAGTTTCAATATTTCTTGCAGCCTTATCCCCTCCAGATACCCTTCCCGATACTTTACGAGCTCCCCGATCAAAAGGGAGTTTTTTTCTTTGAGCCGTCTGTTATCCGCCTCCAGACCCACCAGAAGGATATAACGAACCCACACATCCCTGAGCCCTTTTAGCGGCATGTTAATAACCGCCTCCAGAGAAGACACTATCTCAAGGGATGTTTTTCTTAAAATTCCAGGCGATGGATCCTGGAGATTGTACAAAAGAATAAAAAGGCCAATGATTATAACTATCGATATTGCATAGCCGTTCCCGTATTTCTTAGAAATCAACATTATTTGCCCATGTCGGCATAACCGGGGAAAATGGCAAAACTGATAAAGGTTGGGTCCCTCCAACGAGCACGTTAGACCTGAAAAGTAACCTCTTTCAACACATCAAGCTGATCCAAGGCCATCCCTGCCCCCCTTGCCACCGCTGAGAGCGGATCATCACAGATGATGACGGGAAGGCCTGTTTGTTCCCTTATAAGAATATCAATATTTCTTAAAAGGGCGCCGCCTCCCGTGATAACAATGCCCCGATCAACAATATCGCCCGCCAGTTCGGGAGGGGCATTCTCCAGTACATCCTTTATGGTGTCCATGATAAAACCTACGGGCTCCATTATTGCCTCGCGTATCTCTTCGGAGTTGACCTCGATAATCTTCGGGATGCCGGAAATAAGGTCGCGTCCTTTAACATCGAGCTTACGAACCTCCTTATCGGGATATACACAACCGATCGTAGTCTTGATAATTTCGGCGGAACGTTCACCAATGAGAAGGCTGTACTTTCTTTTCATATACTGGACAATTTCCTCATCAATTTTGTCACCGGCAACCCTGACGGATTTGGCATAGACGACACCGGCTAAGGAGATTACCGCAACCTCCGTCGTTCCTCCACCGATGTCCACCACCATGGAGCTTGTGGGTTCCGATATCGGCAATCCGGCGCCGATAGCCGCCGCCATGGGCTCTTCAATGAGATAAATCTCCCTGGCTCCGGCCGACTCAACCGTTTCACGGACGGCGCGCCTCTCCACCTGTGTGACTCCGGAAGGAACTGATACAATGATTCGCGGCCGGACAAGGCCGCGCCGATTATGAACCCTCAAAATAAAATGCCGGAGCATCGCCTCGGTAATGTCGAAATCGGCAATAACTCCATCCTTCATGGGTCGGACGGCCACAATATTTCCAGGCGTGCGCCCCAGCATCTTTTTGGCTTCAGCGCCCACGGCCAGCACTTTTTTTACACCTCTTGAATCCATGTGCACTGCTACGACAGAGGGCTCATTCAACACAATGCCTTTACCCTTGACGTAAACCAGAGTATTTGCCGTTCCAAGATCTATCGCCAGATCATTAGAAAATTTTCCCAAGATAAAATCAAAAAGCAAGGCCCCACCCCCTAATAATTTTATTAGCCGTCTCACCCCTCAGTATTTCAGTATTAATGTTCAGTTTGGACTCCTATATCTATTTTCCTACTGCAAATCAATCATTTTTCCAAAAAATTATTGCATTTTACCATACGCTATACTACAAGTTCGGCGCTTAATCTTGATAGCGGCGGTAAAAATTTGGCGCTGTGACTTTTTGCAGGGCTATAAAATCATAGGAGGGACTTCCCCATGCTCGAACTAATGAGAAGACACGCCAGGAACTGGATCATGAAACTCCTGCTTGGCATCATTATTATCGTCTTTATCTTTTATTTCGGCTCATTAGGAGAGAATGATCGGGCAGATATAATAGCCACCCTGGACGGTAACGCTATTTTTTATGTGGATTTTCAGCGTGAATACCAGAAGCTGGTAGATTTATTGCGTGAACGCTACGGCAGGAATCTGACCGATGAGCAACTAAAAGAATTGAACCTGAAAGAACAGGCCGTCGATAACCTGATAAAACAGGCCATCGTTATGAAGAAAGCAGAAGAACTTAAGATCCGTGCAAGCGATGCAGAAGTGAGAGAGGCCATACTTTCTTACCCGGATTTTCAGCGAAACGGTCTCTTTGACCAGAGGATATATGAACATACGCTCCGTTTGAACAGGATGTCCCCGGATAATTTTGAGGCTCAACAGAGGAAAATTCTCATCACGAAAAAACTTGAAGAGCTTATATTAAGCGGGGTTCATGTTTCCGAAAAGGAAGTCTTTGACCTGTACCGATTTCAAAATGAAAAAATAAACGTAAAATTCTTGAAAGTTTCTTTAAAAAACTACACAAAGAGAATTAAGCCGGACCGGCAGGCGCTGGAAAGCTATCTGAAGGAACAT
This sequence comes from Syntrophales bacterium, assembly GCA_035283845.1. Taxonomy (GTDB): domain Bacteria; phylum Desulfobacterota; class Syntrophia; order Syntrophales; family JACQWR01; genus DATESZ01. The sequence continues at coordinate 3,547 of DATESZ010000216.1, forward strand.
GGCAACGAATTTCGCATACCGGAACAATTCCAGGTCAAATACATTTTTTTCTTGGTCGCGGAACAGGCAAGAAAGGCCCTTGACGCAATATATCAGCAGGAAAATTTCGACGCCTATGCATCGGGCAAGGGGCTCAAGATAACAACCAGTGCGTTTTTTCCGGCGAGCAGCATTCCCCAGGAATTACGCACCGTAAACGATTTATCAAAAAACGTCCTTTCCCTCCGGAAAAATGAGATAAGCAAGGTACTCTCGGACGACAAAGGATACTATCTATTTCAGATTGCCGCGAAAAAACCTTCCTATATTCCAGACCTGAAGGAAGCGGAAAGGGAGGTCGAAAGCCGCTATCTGGAAAACGAGGCCGCGCTTTTGTGCCGGAAAGAAGCGGAGAACATGCTTGAGCGCCTGAAAAAGGGAGAAGAACTTGAAATAATAGCGCGTGAAAAAAAGATTAAAGTGGAAGAAACAGGAATGTTCCTTCCCGGTTCGAGTATCCCCAATCTGGGAGTCTCTCAACAAATGAGCGATGCTTTAGTGCAGCTTTCGGAAGCAAAACCTTACCCTGATAAAGTGTTCCGGATAGACGATAATTTTGTCATCAGCCGGTTTAAGGAAAGAGGAAAGTTAGACGAAGGGGATTTCCAGGCCCAGAAAGGGGAATTGAAAAAAATCTTCAAAAAATTGAAGGACAACGAAACGATCAATGCCTGGATAGAGGGGGTAAAGAATTCGCTTGTTAAAGAGGGAAGGCTGAAAATTACCAAAGATATTAAAGGCGCTTAGCGAATGTAAAATCAATCATTGAAGTGAATTGGGATGTTTTTCATGCAACCTAACAGAATATGTATGGGGAGGTGCTTTAATGAAACCGGAAACGGAAAAAAGAGCGTCGGGCATAGCCTTGATCGGAGAGCTGCCCTGGGGCAGCCATTTCTGCCAGTTCTACCGTACCAAGAAAGACTTGCTTGACATCCTGATCCCTTACTTTCGGGCCGGGCTGGAGAACAACGAACTCTGCATCTGGGTGACCTCGGACTTCCTGGGACGAGAAGCCGCTCTCAAGGCATTGAGAAAAGGCGTTCCCGGCTTCTCGGAATATCTGGCGACGGGGCAGATCGAGGTGTTTCCATACACTGATTGGTATCTCATAGGAGGAAGCTTCGATCTGAAGAGGACGCTTGCGATGTGGATGGATAAGCACGATGAAGCCTTGGCGCGCGGCTTTGCGGGCATGAGGGTCAGCGGCAACCCCTACTGGATCGACAACAAGAAGGACTGGGACGATTTCGCCTGCTACGAGGCGGAGATAAACAATGTCATCGGCGGGACCAAACTGCTGGTGCTCTGCACTTACTCACTCAAGAAATGCGGCGTAGTCGAAATCATGGATGTGGTGAAGAACCACAAGTTTGCGTTGGCCATGAACCATGGGGATTGGCAGATGGTGAACATGTCTGCCTTCTCTTGAGACGGAACTTATGATTACTATACAGTTTGACAAACGGAAATCCGGCCTTTCCCAGATCGGCGATCTCCCCTGGGGTGTGCATTTCTGCCAGTTCTACCGGGCGAAGGAAGATATCCTGGACGTCCTTGTGCCCTACTTCCGGGCCGGCCTGGAGAATAACGAACTTTGCATCTGGAGCACTTCCCGGCCGATCAGCGTCGCCGATGCCAAAGAAGTGTTGCAGAAGGCCGTACCCGATTTTGAGCAGTATTTGAAGAAGGGGCAGATAGAGATCATTCCCAATCGCCGGTGGCAGGCAGAAGAAAAGACGGCTGGCGACACGCTTGCCTCAAGGCTCGACAATGCCATTGCCGGCGGCTTTGACGGTCTCAGGCTCGCCTGCCACGCCTTCCCCGAAAAGAAGGGCGGCAAGACATTCACCTGCTACGGAGCTGACGCTATAGAAAGATACAACGTAATCGCGGTTTTTGTTTACCCCCGAGAAAGATTCGATGCCCTCGGGCTCATGGAAGTTGTCAAAAACCACCGGTTTGCCCTCGTCCGCAATGCCGGAAGGTGGGAGGTTATTGAGAGTTCAGAGGTGCGCATCAGGGACGACCTGAAAAAGAGCCAAGAAAAGCTCCATTCCCTCTTCAGCAACATGTCCGAGGGCTTTGCCTATCACCGTATTGTGTTGGATGCCAGAGGTGAGCCCTGCGACTATGTTTTTCTGGAAGTGAACGAGGCCTTCGAGAAGCTGACGGGCCTCAAAGGGGAAAAGATCATCGGCAAGAAGGTCACGGAAGCCCTGCCGTGGATAGAGAAGGACTCAACCGGCTGGATAGAAGAATTCGGCAAAGTCGCGCTGACGGGGAAACCAATACAGTTTGAAAGCTATGCGGAGACGCCTAAAAGATGGTATGCGATTTCTGCCTTCAGCCCTCACAACGGCTTTTTTGCTGTCACATTTAGCGACATAACAGAGCGCGTACTCGCAGAGGCGGCGCTCAAGAGCAGCAATCGAAAAATGGAAATTCTTGCCGAAGCCGCCCGCCTGCTCCTGACCAGCGAAACGCCGGCAAGAATCGTCCAAACCATTTGCAAAAAAGTGATGGATCACCTCGATTGCCATGCCTTTTTCAACTACCTGGTTGAGGAAGGCACGGAGCGCATGCGGCTGAACGCCTATGCGGGGATTCCCGAGGCTAGGGCCGCCGAAATCGAGCGCCTTGCTTTCGGGGTGGCAGTATGCGGGTGCGCGGCAAGAGACGGCCAGCGGATTATTGTTGAAGACATATTAAATACGCCGGATGAACGCACTGACCTCGTCCGCTCCTTCGGCATCCAGGCTTATGCCTGTCATCCTCTGATCTACCAAGGGCGGATCATCGGCACGCTTTCCTTCGGGACCATCAACCGGCAGCGCTTCAGCGCCGAAGATGTCGAGATCATGAAAGCCATCACGGACCTGGTGGCGACGGCTATGGCGCGCAAAAAGGCAGAAGAACACATCGTTTATCTCAATGAGGAATTGAAACGCAACATCGATGATCTCTCCATAGCCAATAAGGATCTGGAGTCCTTCAGCTATTCCGTTTCCCATGACCTGCGGGCGCCGCTCCGGGCAATCGACGGCTACTCAAGAATGCTCGCCAAGGAACTTGAGGAGAAAATGTACGGGGAAGGCAAGCGGGTTCTGAATATCATCCGCAGGAACACTCAGCTCATGGGGCAGCTTATTGACGACCTGCTTGCCTTCTCGCGCCTGGGAAGCCAGAAGATAAAGGTAGCGGAAATCGATATGAAGAGTCTTGCGGAGGCGGTATGGGAAGAAATTACGGCGGCAAATCCAGGACGCTCGATTACTTTCAATATTACGAACCATCTGCCTACCTTCGCTGACACGACACTGATGCGGCAAGTGATGGTCAATCTTCTGTCCAATGCCGTGAAATTCACACAGCACCGCGGCGACGCACTGATCGAATTCACCGGCTGGGTTGAAGGAACAGAAAATGTCTATTGCGTAAAGGATAACGGCGTGGGTTTTGACATGCATTACGTGGATAAACTGTTCGGCGTCTTCCAGCGGCTGCACAGCGTGGATGAATTTGAGGGCACAGGAGTGGGCCTGGCGATCGTCAAGCGCGCCATTCTCAAGCATGGCGGCCGTGTATGGGCAGAGGGGAAAACAAATGAAGGCGCGACGATCTATTTTAGCCTGCCGAGGGAACAGGGGGTAGGCAGAGCATAAGAAACGATGGATTTGGGGTTGAGATGTTCCAGGACATCAACACGCTTTTCCCTCTACTTTTTATGAGTTCATCAAGATTTACTTTTTCTTCTTTTTAATTTTTCCTTTATTAATGTAAAAGGAAGTAACAAGATAAAAGAAATCACAGAAAAATTTGCCAATAACCTCAGCATCCCGGTAAATTGCTCGGCTGGAAAATACATCTTTGACTTCCATGCCCCCATCAACCTTCCCTCGATGACAATATTTCCTCCTTCACGTGAGAGGGATTCTATGGACATTACTACATCTCCACGGTCGTTAAATATTTCGACCATAGCTATTTTCCCCTTTCCCAATCGCCTAAGACCACTTTGGCCGCATTGTGACCGCTGGCGCCCGATACGCCCCCCCCCGGATGGGTACCGCTACCGCATAGGTAGAGCCCGTCAATGGGCATGCGATAGTCGCTGAATCCACTCACCGGCCTAAAGGAAAACATCCGATCCCAAGTCATCCGGCCATGACAAGCGTCTCCACCTGTCAGGGAGATATTCCTTTCCCGGTCCAAAGGCGTCCATCCATAACGGGTTATGATCGACTTCTTCAGATTGGGAACATACTTTGCCAGATCATTAATAATCTTATCAAAAACTTCCTCCTTCCGCTCATCCCAGCTACCCTTGGCGAGTTCATAACTCAGCGGATACACGAACGTACTCAGAAGGTGTTTCCCGGGAGGGGCTACAGTGTCGTCATAATAAGAAGGAAGATATCCAAGCGTCACAAAACTGTCTGGAATTTCATGAATGGTATAGGCGCACCATGCTTTCTCGGCATCCTGCCATGAAGGACATGTCATAATGGAACCGGTCAGCCTCTCATGCGGGAAATTAAAGTCCGGTAACTCACTAAGAGCAAGATTGAGAGTCATCCCCTCGCCTTCGTAACGTATGCTTGCAATGGATTGCGCAAATTTATCACTCAGGTGTTCGATTCCCACCAGCTCCATAAAAGTAACATAGGGGTTCGCATTGGAAACCACCACACTGGCAGTAATCTCCTCGCCAGTTGCAAGCTTGATACCCACCGCCTTGCCCTTCTTAACCATAATGCTTTGAACCTTTGCCCCCGTCTTGATCTTACCTCCATATTTCTCAACCGCCCTGGCCATGGTCTGAGTAACGTTGCCTATACCCCCTTTAACAGCCCTCCATGACGGGGTCATAATAAAATGGAAGATAAAGGACGATAAACCTGTAGCACTAGGGCCAAAACTTGACGTATCCAGAGACGTTCCCATTATAGCAGTCTTAACGTATTCCGACTCGAAGGTATCATCCAGCATCTTCTTTAGGGTACCAAAAAACATCCCCTTTAATAACATATCAAGCATTTCCGGCGATACGGATACTGCATTCACTATATTGATGAAGGATAGCGGCGGGTTCATTAAAGCTGGATCCAGGAAGCTTTTAAATATATTCCACTTCTTAAAGAACTCCACATAGGAATCCGCATCCTTCTTTGAAAACCTCATGATTTCACGGTGGGCATCGTCAAGATTAGAATAAATACTAAGGTATTTCCCATCAGGGAAGGGAGTGGTATACATAGGGTTTTGATTGACTAACTCAAGCCCCAGGCTCTCGAGTTCCAAATCCCTGACTACCTCAGGTCGCAGCCAGGCAGCTATACCAGTGGCGCCTAAGTGAAATTTGAAGCCAGGCTCAATCTCCTCGCAAACGCATGCTCCACCAACAATATGCCGCTGCTCCACTACTAAAGTCTTCAAACCGCTCTTTGCCATATAGCCTGCTGCTGTCAGGCCATTATGGCCTCCACCAACAACTATCACATCATAGTCAGCCATTTTCATCCTCCTTATCTGTAAACCTTACGCCGTAAATATATCCCCAAACCCGGCTCGACCAATATTTCACCTTCTCTATAAGCAATCTTCCCGCTTTTAATAGTAATTATTGACTGTCCTTTCAGTTTTTTCCCCTGGAACATGTTCCAATCAGAGACCGAATGCAATTTTCTATAGTCAACCTCAAATTCCTTGTTCACGTCAACGATGGCCAAATCAGCATCACTGCCGACTGTGATGGCGCCTTTCTGAGGATAGATCCCTAACAAACGGGCTGGATTTATTGTGCATTTCTCGACAAGCTTCTCCAGCGGAATACCTCGCTTATGGTAGCCCTCAGTCAGGATCCAGGAGAACATAAGCGCATCGGCAGCAGAGCCTCCCATCCCGCCAAACCTTTCAAAGCCCTCCATATCCACGGATATGGAATCACAACCGATAGTATCGATGGTATCATCCTTGATCCCGGCCCAGAGCGCCTCCTGATCTTCCGGTCCCCTGACCGCGGGCGCCCATCTTCCTTTGAGACCAATGTCACTATGTTTATTAATCGATAGAGCCAAATTAAACGCCTCTGCATTCACGAAGGGGTTGACCTTCTTTATCTGTCTGAGCCTCTCCACTGAAAGTGCCGTGCAGAGGTGCAAGATGTTAACTCTGACCTTCGCCCGGTCGGCCAGGTAGGATGCAATTATAACTGCAAGCTCCTCAGACTCATCAGGATTGCACTCAGCCCAGGCAGCAAGGCTTTTTTCTTCTACCCCGGCGAATTTCTCCCAACCGGGGCCAGTCATGCTTGCATCCTCTGCGTGCACACAGCATAGCGCACCTTTACCCAGCTTGGCCACCTCCCTAAACCCTTCCAATATAAAGGCATTGCTCTGGGAAGGTATCAATCCGGGCACGCCAAACATATAGAATTTAAAGGTGTTTATTCCGAAATCTGAGGCATACCTGGGGATCTCTTTCATCTGCTCCGGGGTATTGATGGCAACATGGATCACCACATCTGCAGATGCTACCTCGTTGACCTGCTGCTCAATGCCTGGGAGAACAGTTGAATATGGGTCCGGCACTCCCAGATAACAACCTACGGTAGTTATTCCCCCCACCAGGGCGGACCGGGTTTCGGTTCTGCAATCGGCCTCAAATCCCTTGCTGAAACCAAGGTGGACATGGGGATCTATAAGCCCTGGTAAGACATACATCCCTGAAGCATCTATAGTCTCAGCAGCAGAGGGGAGAGAGGCCTCCGAAGCGATACTTATGATCTCCCCGCCTTCAATAGAAATACCAACCCTTTGCACCCCCATCTCCGGAATAATCACATTCCCTTTGATAATATTTATGTCAGCCATAAAAAACCTCCTATTTTATGATAAAGATTCTAAAGATCTTAACTGTATATACTTTTCATCGACATATTGCTGAAGCTGTTCCAACTGGCTCTTGTCTAAATGCTCATATTTGCCCTGCAACTTCGTATACTCTTCCACCGGCTTACGAGCCCTTATCTTAACAGTTACCCTGACCTTGCCTTCCTCAGCCTCCCAGAGAGGAAAAAAGTTTGTCTGAACCGCCCGCCGGGAAACTTCCTGGGCTCGATCCGGAGGAAATCTCCAACCAGTGGGACAGGGATTCAGCATGTGAATATAAGCAAACCCCTCAGTGTCCATAGCTTTGCGCAATTTTGCTTCATAATCGCTGAGAAATCCTACCGTTGCGGTAGCCACATATGGCGCCTGATGAGCCAGCATGATGAGAGGCATTTCTTTTTTGGGTTGAACTTTCCCCTTTCCAATATCTCCTACCGGCGTGGTGCTGGTCCAGGCCCCAAAGGGGGTTGTGCCGCTACGCTGCATTCCGGTATTCATATAACCTTCATTATCATTGCAGATATAGATCATACCCTCATTTCGCTCCGCAGCACCTGATAAAGACTGAAAACCCACATCCGCGGTACCTCCATCACCACTAAATGTAATCACATTAATCTTTTTCCCTTCCCTCTTATAATGTCGACTCACACCGGTCAGGAATGAAGCGCTGTTGGTAAGAAAACCGACGGAAGCCGGTATCTCGACAGAAGGAGTTGTCATGTAACCGGCAGCTGTGAGAGCCGAGCAAGAGGGGGGGATGTGGAGAATAGTGTTTCTCCCCAAAACCCTGAGCGTAAAACGGACTGCCATCTCCGAAGAACACCCCAAACAAAGAGCGAGCCCCTTGGAAAAAAGGTCCTCACTCTCCTTAAGAAGACTATTTATATTTTCCACACCATCATATTCCAAGGCATTCTCCGGGCACACCCGAACACATTCCGGAACCCCATCACAATAATCACAGAGCATCGATTTATTAGCCTCCTCATCGAAATACATCCCTCCGTAGGGACAGGCCATGGTGCACAATAAACATCCGATGCAGCGATCACTGTCCTGAACTACCATCCCGTCTCCATTTCTTTGAATAGATTTAGTGGGACAGACTTCAATACAGACAGGGTCTTTACACTGAACGCAATTAAAGGGAATATAATTTTTTTTCTCAGTGTCTTTAGGAAAAATTCTGATTCTTGACCCCCGTGGATTAAAATCTCCCGTATGCTTGAGAGCACAACTGTAAACACATAGATTACACCCTGTACACTTTTCAGGGTAAATTTTAAGATAAGGGGTGGTTGATGGCATTATTCCTCTCTCCTCTGTTTAATTTCGAGCTGGCTTTCTTTCATAAAGGTGGACCTGATTCCATTGACGAAATCATCCTCAAATAAACGAACCATATCCTCAGGGTTCCACTTTTTGACTATGGCCTGATAAAAAATTCCCGGTTCCACAGGATAATTGAGCGCCATGCATCCCACTAAGTAATTATCTTTAATCACCAATTTTTTTGCCTGGGGTGTCTCTGCCTTGATCGACTTAAGAACCTTTTCTCCGCTTGCTTCACCATTAAATTGACCGATGGAAAAGGCAACATTATTAAAGAAGTTAAAAATGTTCATATTCAATCCCCCGGAGAACTCTTCTCTCTTTCCGGCCATATTGTTACCAGCTATTTTCCCCTGAAAAGCAGCATTAAATACAGTAGGATTAATGATCTTCTCGCCAAAAAATCCTTCTCCCCCGGCAACATCTCCGACCGCATATATCCCCGCTTTACTGGTTTCTAAATGCCTATTAACTAAAATTCCCTGGCCTAACCCGATATCAGACTCCTGGAGGAATTGAATATTAGGGGTAACACCGGTGGCCACTACCGCAAAGTCTACAGTAATGTCTCTACCTGTATCTAAACTCACCTTAATTTCTCGGGAAGTTCCTTCCATATTGATTACTTTGGTATTGGTAAGAATTTCCACGCCGTTTTTTTGGTAAATAGCAGTAATAATATTAGAAGTATCTGCATCAAAATAAAGCGGTAGGACCTGACCCAAAAGTTCGACCACAATTACCCCTAAGCCTCTTTTTGATAGGGCTGCGGCTATCTCCATCCCAATGAGACCGGCTCCTATAATCAGACAATTTTTCGAAGATCGGGCCAATTTTTGCAAATTCCCGGCACTTTCCAGGTTGCGGACGGTAAAAACCCTCTCGTGGTCGATCCCATCAATAGGGGGGATTGCCGGCGAGGCTCCAGTAGCAATTAAGAGCTGGTCAAACACTATCCTCATTCCATCCGAACATACTATTTCCTTATTGACAGTATCAATTTCCTCCACTTCCTGATCCGGGATAAATTTGGCATTCATTTGCCCAAAATAATCCCAATCCCTAAAAGAGAGCTTGTCCAAGGAAATTTCCCCTCCAATAAAGGCTACTAAGGAAGTAGGAGAATAAGGAAGCCCCTTCTCCCGACTGAGGATGTATGTTTTCCTCTCCGGATCAAGACGGTGAATCTGCTCCAAAGCGGCCAGCCCTCCATGACTGCATCCCACAATGACTCGACGGATATCTTTTTTCGATTTCAAAACTATCTCCTTATTGCTTTAATGCTCTTTGCATGATTTCTTTGGCCTGAGATAGCCCTAACCAGGTTACTTCGGGAACTTCCTTTCCTGCGGCTGCTTTCTGCATGAGATGAAAGGCCTGGGTGAGGTCTTCTTTGGTAATGTCAGCTCCGGCTAACCCACCGACAAAACCGATGACTCGCGGCCGCTCAATAGCATCATAAAGGGCGGAGCGAAGTTCCCATAAAACCGACCCGGAATTCCAGCCAAAGCTTACCTGCCTATCCATTACTCCCACCGCAGCCCTGCCGTCTAAGATCTGACAAAGCTCCCGGCGGGGGAATGGGCGCAGCATCCTGAGTTTAACCAACCCAACGGGCATATTCTCTTGATCCCTCAATTGATCCACGACCACTCGAGCCGTTCCGGTGCAACTACCAACAGTAACGAGAATTAATTCCGCTCCTTCGGTCCGGTATTCTTCCACCATCCCCCCATAAGAACGTCCGAACATCTCCTGGAATTCTTTTTCCACTTCGATGATAACCCTTTTAGCCGCCTCCATTCCCTCACAGTGATCATTCCGAAAGTAAGGATAAATTTCAGTGGGAGTCCATGAATCAATTGTCATCGGGGTATCAGGGTCAAAGATGGCATCGATCTTATAAGGAGGAAGAAATTTATCGACCTTCTCCTGCTCAGGGACTATAACCGGTTCGGAGAGATAAGATAGATACCACCCATCATAACAAACATTAATGGGTAAACAAACATCCTCATGCTCAGCAAGTTTATAAGCCATAATTACAGTATCAAGAATCTCCTGATTGTTTTCTACATAGATCTGAATCCACCCTGCCTCCCGCACAACAAAGGCATCTGATTGGCCTGAGGCAACGCAACTCGGTCCATTGAGCTCCCGGGTGGCGATGCACATCACAATAGGGAGCCGTATGGTAGAGGTCCGCAAATAAGCTTCAAACATGAAAAAAAGACCGTGACAGGCCGTGGCGGTAAATGTCCGGCTTCCGGAAAGGGCCGCTCCCTGGAGCACGCTCATAACAGAGTGTTCTGATTCCGCCTCAACGATTTCAGCGTCCAATTCACCAGAAGCAATCAATTTGGCAATATATTCGGCCACATGGCTCTGGGGTGTTATAGGATAGACCGAGACAATTGAGGGTCTGGCTAACATGGCCCCGGTGGCCGCGGCTTCGTTTCCATCTAATACCTTGATCTTTTCTCGGAGTTTATTCATGAATTACCTCCTATACTCCGCTCTTCAGGGACCATGCTGATGGCCTCGGAAAGACATCCATAAGCACAGACACCGCATCCCTTGCAAAATTCTAACTCAGTCTCATAATGAGTTTCCTTCTCTACAATGGTCTGGTTGGGGCAGTGGAGCCAACATAGCCCGCACTTACTGCATTTTTCCGGATCGGTTACCGGCCTCTGATAGCGCCAGTCCCCGGTATTGATGGTAAAAAGTTTCCCTTTGAATATCATCATCGGAGTTGTATATTTTTTTATTTTCATCGTTATTCCCTTAAATTAAATATCCGGCATTTTTCAAACCCTTCTCGAGCCGCCCTTTGATTCTTGGTAAACAGGTCCTTTTCAAAATACTCACCCAGCCCCTCGGAAACAGTCTCCAGCTCGACCCAATGGGTTGTTGCCACAAAAGCCCCTAACATGCAGGTATTGGTTATATTGGCTTTAAAAATCTCCATGGCAATTTTTGTTGCATCGAGTATCCCTACCTTTTTTACTGCCAGGGGCAATTTTAATTCCTCTGGAGAGCATCTTTCGTTAATAATCAAAATTCCGTCATCCTTCAATCCATTAAAGATGTTTACTGCATTGAGGAGGGTTGAATCCAAAACTATAAGGCAGTCAGGAGTGTAAATCCGAGTCTTCTCCCGGATAGGATTATCATCCAGCCGCACATAACTCTCCACCGGAGCGCCTCGACGCTCAAAACCAAACTGGGGGATGGCGCTGGCATACTTCCCACTTGCCGCAAGGCAATAAACCAAAGTCCCTCCTATTGTCACAGCCCCCTGGCCTCCACGACCATGTATCCTGATCTCTTTCATAAAATTTCCCTTTCTTTCAGGGCATTGAAGATCTTCTCCGGAGTGATGGGAAGGTTCTTGATTATCACTTCTAATTTTCTTAATTACGTCTCTGCAAAAAGAGTAATATCAATATTGGGATGAGGCATTAAAGGTGAAAATACCCCTGAACGCAACAGAAGAAATAGAATGCAATAGTCGCCAATTAGTTCGCATCCTGCCACAGCAAGCAAAATGGGTATACTGGGAGTGGTTACAATAACTGGCAGAAGAAAAATTACCACCAGACCTAAAAAAATGACCCCAAGCCAGAACACAATAGGATATTTCTCCTTAAAAATCAAGTAGGCTGATTTCTTAGCCGCATCTATAGAATATATCATGGTCAAAATGTAAATGATAATCATCACTAAATTGGCTATAATCAACCATGTTTCCAGATGTTTCAAAATATGCATTAGGTTATCATTAAGCATGCTTGCAAGGCCAGGGACTCCTGATATTAAGATAACATCGGAAAAAAAGCTTAAAAAGCGGTCAATTAAGTTTGGAATCCCGGCGATAAAAAGGGCTATGGTTACGCCGCCCATGAGGGCATAGGATACTCGAAGTAGCGGAAGGAGGGCGTTGTTCCATAAGGGAATTGAAGGGGAATAGGTCATCACAATCCCATCATAAATCATGACAACAAAGGCAGAAAAACCGGCAATCCAGGTTACCACAATACTTACGGGAGAAACAATTCCCTTGTAAGAAAAAATAATATGGAGGGCTCCGAAAATAATCATGAACAGCATGGCAACGAAACCGCGGCTTATCCAGGATGTTTGGGGACGCCATATTCCCCTCCAAAAGCGCAAGGGCTTTCCAAGAAAGAGAAGATGAGCAATATTTTTACCAACAGTCACAAAAATCCATCCGACCAGGGCACTCATAATCGCGACTTTACCCGAGAGAAACAGGGATACCAAGAATAGACCAGCGCCCAATTCCCCTAAAAAAAATGCTGTGGTTATTAGCCATGCCCATTCTGTCTGGAGCTTAAAACCAAGTTCAAAGGTGTCTTCTTCAATTAGTCTAAGATTCCTATGCAGCATATGATCTCTCCTTATTAAGACTCTTAAGTGTCTTAAAATTACTCTATTTTTCAGGAAACATAGTAAACCTTTGGTTCAGTTCCTTTTTCGGACAACGGCTGTACCGCTTTTCGACTCAGAATTATCCTCCGTATTTCTGAGTGAGGATCGCTAAGGTCGCCGAATTTCCGAGCATCGGTAGGACAGGCTACTACGCAGGCCGGATTCAGACCGGCCTTCACCCGCTCTATACAGCCTGTGCACTTAATAGTGACCCCCTCCTGAAGATCTCGATAACTCTGTTCCTCAAAAGGCGTCAAACCCTTTTCCGGGAAATAGCCTTCAAGCAGATCTTTTTTCAGGTAATGCCGATTTTGGTAAGGGCAGGCCACATAACAGGCGCGGCACCCCATGCACTTGTCATAATCCACCAGCACCACACCTGTCTCTTCTTCGATATAACTGGCGCCGGTGGGGCAAGTCTTCACACAAGGCGCCTCCTCACAATGGTTGCAAATCTGGGGGGTAAACACCGAGGTCACATTGGGATAGGCGCCCACCTCCTCAATCAAAGTCTTGGTCAGGTAAATTTCTCTGGGCAACCCATACTCCTGCTTGCAGGCCAAAGAACAACTCTGGCATCCGAGACAAAGTTTCAAATCGATTACCATACACCAAATCATTTTTTATTCCTCCCTTCACAGGCCGATCTCAGATCAAAAAACCGGTGCCTGCTTTTTTCTTCTTACAGATTCTGAAATGGGCTTTTTTGTCTCCCAGGGGTTCGGAAAATCCCTTAGCGGGGTATCCGCACTCAGCCTGGTCACCTTAACCCTGGCAGTGGTTTCAAAGGTACCCGTAACATGATCAGTATATTCAGGCGAACAGCTAAGCAAGGTATCGAACGTGCCACCTCCCAGTCTGGTGATAGGGTTGTGGCTTACGGTCCTGGTGACAGCGGTAGAAACCCCTATCACCTCAGGGTGGAGACCTTCGGTCAACATAGCAATACCCCTTATAAAACCAAACTCAGAGCGCACCTCAATAACATCACCTCTCTTAATCCCCTTTTTCTCAGCCGTTCTGGTATTAATCAAAATGCCCTGATGCATGGGTTCACGGTCTACCAGCTCCCGCATATAGGAGACGGAAAGGCTTTCAGAATAGTTCTGAAATTCTTTGAAGGTAATGGCATACATATCATATTCCGGCGGGGCAGTATGAGAGGGAGAAAGGACACCCGTGGGGATCGCCACGTACTCTTCGTAATCCCACTCAAAGGGAAGACCTCCCGGAACTTTTTTGATTCTTTCCTTTAATTCCTCTCCGAGTTTCTTTACATATTCGCAGTAAAATGGCACACGTTTATCCCTTCCCCGCTTGTTGCTGAATTTGTAATAGTTCTCGGGACCTTTTTCGATAACGTAATGCCCGTGCTCCTTGAACCATTTAAGATCATGCTCTTCGCCCATATCCCTCTTACTAAAAAACCTGCATTGAAGATCATACAATTCCTCAACTGAATAGGACTTATCCGGTTTGAGTGCCAACTCGGGAACAGTAACGAAACCAATTAGGAAGTTTAAGGTCTCGTTGAAGTCTTTGAGCCTTCCCATCCTCCGGCAAACTTCAGTAAGAATCTCAAAGGCATCTTTAGTATTATAGAGGGGTCTGGTTACTGGCTGGCGTAAAGTCATTCCCCTGGTGTTAGGAGCCTCACTCCCCCAATATAGCGTGTAGGATTCCAGATAAGAGTGGTCGGGTAAAATAACATCTGCCCAGACAGTAGACTCATTATAAATGATATCAATAGCCCAGATAAAATCCATCTTCTCCATTACCTTATACCAGATCTCCTCCGAGTTGCCGGGCATATGCCATACAGGATTACAGTGATAGATAAGCATAGTATTGGGCTTGAATTCCAGACCGTATTTTTCCGGCTCCAGGGTGGTAGGCCCGTGGAGATGACCGGGCTCACCCCCCATGGGAAATAATTCCCAGAGGTGGCCGGTATTGGGTGGCCATGCCCAGGGAACTCCCGGCCCGAGCTGATGGGGTTTGGGATCTAAAATGCCATCAGTGCCGGGTTCATCGGTCTCCACATTTGACAGTGGGATCCCGTAATGTCCTCCAGGCACATCAAAAGCCCCTACAAGCATCTGAAGCATAAAAAAAGTCATATTATCCATGACCCCGTATTTATGGGCCTGGCTCCCCCGGTACCAGTTGAAGCTTACCGGACGAAAGGGGTAGACCTCATCTTCTATGGTGATACTGGAGCCGATCCGGGCTGCTTCCCCAAACTCTTTGGCAATCCTCCGGATAGTATCGGCGGGAACAGTGGTAATCTCCGCAGCCCATTCAGGGGTGTATTTTTTAAAAGCATCCTTGGTAAACTGGAAGGCCGGTCTGCATTGCTTTCCATTCGCCGTATAGGCGCCCTCCAGAGCAATGTCTTTAATGGTAGGATCGTCAAAGACCTTAGGACAGTTATCCACACTATCCCAGACATAAGGCTTATTCCTTTCTTCCCTGTTCTGAACAAACCAGAGCATGCTGCCTGCCGGCCTTCCCTCCGGTACGACATACTTTTCACTGGGATGACGCAAAAACCACCCATCATCATCAATGAGATAGCCTCCGTTGGCAAACCATTTAAGAAAATATTCGTCATAAATCTTGTGCTCATACATGAGGGAATGGATCATACCCAGGACAAAGTGACGGTCGGTGGCAGGACGAATAGGGATCCACTCATCAGCTTTGGCAGCGGTCGTGGAAAGCCGGGGCTCTATGCAGACCACCTTCATGCCTCTTTCCCGGGCTCTGGCCATCCGCTTTGAGGACCCGGCTACATGGAGGTGGCTGGCAAAGCCATCCTGGCAACCGCAGTTGATCCAGTAATTGCAATAATCGTAATCACCTCCTCCAGCAAAGCAAGAATGATAGATGCCGCATGTTGGATGATAAGCTCCCCCACAATAAGCGCCCACTACATGGAACCGATTGTAGCACTTTAGAGATAGCTGCCAGTTCCATAAGAAGAGCCTTTGAAAATCGCTGACAGCCGGCAGAAATTCACGGGGATCTTTATCGATGCATTTTTTCATTTTTTCGGCCACTATATCAAAGGCCTCATCCCAGGAGATTTCCTTCCAGCCCGGATCCTCGCCAGGGCCCTTTTTGGGGTTGGTCCGTTTTACCGGGTTTTTGAGGCGGTAAGGATCATAGTGTCGCATAATACCGGTATTCCCCTTCACGCATATCTTTCCAAGATTATCCGGACACGTGGGGTTGCCCTCGATCTTGTCAATGATTCCATTCTCGCTCACGTGGACCCGGATAGCGCAACCATGTAAGCACATCTTACACATAGTATTAACCCATTTGCCCGGCCTCATGGAATTTGCCCTTGCCTGTTTTTCAACTCTCAGTTTTTCTCTTTCCATTTTGTCCTCCTTATCTTTTAAGGTTTACCTATAATGGAGTTTTTTCGGTTATCATGTTTCCAGTCTGAAAGACCGCTATTGCATTCTATCAGACTTGCGACGCTCGCGGCTCATCAGCCGCCGATATAAGGAGGTGGCATGGATATTAGAAAAACAAAGCTTGTGGTTACACATCATGAAGTAACAATCGCGTAACTGCTTGGCTCTTTGTATGTCTTCAGCACTGACTTGAATCTGTCTCGCCATGGCACACCTCCATGATGAGCACATATCACAGCGTCAACTTGAAAGGAAATTGGAATGAATAGTAATAATATCCGATCCTGTTTCTAAAAAGTCAAGAAAATTTTTGACAGTAAATATTGACCACCGAATAAGGTCTCAGTGGGGATAAAGCGTAAAAACGAAATTTTCTGTCTTTTTTACGGCATTTGTTTTATATAGCTGACGATTTTTTAAGGAGATTAGCGCTTATGTCGCGAGCAGACAGATATCTAAAGGCGTGCCGGAAGGAAAGCGTTGACTGCACGCCCGTATGGATCATGAGACAGGCAGGCAGATACCTTGAGGAATACCGCGCGGTGCGGGCCAAGCACAGTTTTATCGAAACCTGCAAGACACCGGAATTAGCGGCGGAAATAACCCTGCAACCCTTACGGCGCTTTGAACTGGATGCCGCGATCATCTTTTCCGATATCCTCCTTCCCCTGGAAAAGATGGGGATCGACTTCGAGTTCACCAAGGGCGACGGCCCCCGGATAAACAGTACGGTGCGGTCTCGGGGGGATGTGGAAAAGATGCGGGCCATTAACCCCATGGAGGAGATGTCATACCTGATGGACGCCATCAGGATGGTTAAGCGCGAGTTGGGTGGCACGGCGCCGCTTATCGGCTTTTCCGGCGCGCCCTTCACTCTGGCCAGCTATATTACCGAAGGGGGCGGCTCCAAGAACTACGTCTTTACCAAGTCCATGATGTACCGTGAGCCCGATACGTGGCGCCTGCTCATGGAAAAGCTGACCGACATGGTGATCCTTTACCTGAACGACCAGATAAAAGCCGGCGTCCAGGCTGTCCAGGTTTTCGATAGTTGGGTGGGATGCCTCTCGGCTGCCGATTACCGGGAGTTCGTGCTGCCCTGCCAGAAGCGGCTGATGGCATCCCTCGACAAGTCGGTGCCGCATATCCATTTCGCCTTTGGCGCATCGCACCTGCTGAGGATGATCAAAGACGCCGGCGGCGACGTGCTCGGGCTGGATTGGCGCATGGATATCGACGAAGCATGGAAAATGCTGGACCATGAGCCGGGGGTTCAGGGAAACCTTGACCCCGTTGCGCTTTACGGTTCACGGGAGTACATCAAAAGACGCGTTCAGAATATCCTTGACCGGGCGGGCAACAGGAACGGCCACATCTTCAACCTCGGCCACGGCATCCTGCCGACGGCGCCGCCTGACAATGTCAAATACATGATAGACCTTGTCCACGAGTTGAGCGCACGAAAATGAAGACCGGCGTAATCCTGGCGACCCTTGGCGGGCCGCGCCGCCCGGAGGAAATCCCGGAATTTATAAAGCATTTTACCGGCCGGGAGCTTCCCGCTCCCGTCATGAAGGCCATAGTTGAACGATACAGAGTTATCGGCGGTTTTTCTCCCCTCACGCACATCACCGAGGACCAGGCGAAAAGGTTGAATGAAGTGCTGGGCGATGAGTATCTGTGCCTTCCCGCTTTTCGCTATTGCCGGCCATCCATAGAGGACGTTATTGAAAGCATGAGAGCAGCGGGAGGTGAGCGGATTCTTTTTCTTCTCCTTTCGCCTTTTTACACGAGCGTTACCACAGGAAATTACATAAACCTGGCCAGGGCGTATATCGAAAAAACCTCCCTGTCTTTGCCGGTAAGTTTCCTCCATAGCTGGCATAAAGAACCGCTTTTCATAGGGAGCTGGGCGGAAAAGATACGGAGCGAGTCCTTCGATGGGCAGGCATGTTACCTGTATTCAGCGCACAGCCTGCCTATGAAGTTTTCCCATGAGCCATACCGCAGGCAGATAGAAGAGACCGTGGCGCTCGTCGCCGCACATGCCGGTACCAGAAATCATGCCCTCGGATGGCAGAGCATCCCGGGTAACGTGCCGGAGCCCTGGATAACCCCTACCGTTGAAGAAAAAATCGATGAGATCGCGTCGAGAGGCTTCAGGAACCTTATCCAGGTCCCGATCGGGTTCACGGCAGACCACATCGAGACGCTCTACGACATCGACATAACACACCGGCGGTATGCGCTTGAAAAGGGTCTTTCCTTCAGGCGCATATCTTCTCTTAATGCCGATGAATCCTTCATAAAGGCATTGAAAGAGATAGTAACCAAACCTCCTGTTATGCCCGCACCAATATATTCAAAAAACGTTTAACCCAATCGATATAAGATCGCTCCGTGCTGTATGAATAATGTTTTATCCGGATGGCCTCCCGCATTCTTGCCAAACCACTACCGGATCGAATGCACCGGGTGACGTGCTGCCAACCTCGTCTCCCTCTCCATAATTCCTTTCCCGAAATAGATGTATTGCGCATAATCTGACATTACAGATGCAGCACGAAGGTCAATGAGAATTTCTCCGATGATAGCACTTGAAATATTTTTGGATGTATAGCACTGTAATCCGGCAGTTGGGTGAATCAAGGTTTTTCGTATATTAAATTGTTGGCGAAACAGAAAAAAGGACAATCATGAAGGTACTAACTGCCTCTCTGGGTTGTTGGTTATTATTATTGTGGTTCTCAGCAGCGGGAGCCGAGGAGGTGAAGGTGAACATGCTTGGACTATCACGAGATTCAACGGTCATGATTGTAAGCAGAGGCAGCAATTCCAAGGGTACTGGCTTCCTTATCGGCGACGAGCATGTAATGACTTGCTTTCATGTTGTTGCTGAATTGTCGGCTCAAAGTACAAGTATAAACTGGAACGTTTATCCTGACCTTCAGGTCGTTCTCCCATCCGGAGAAGTGATAGATGGAACAGTAATTTCGGTTCCAACACAGGCTGACGCTACTCCGCTGACGCAAGACTTTGCTATCATTAAACTTAAGACTAAGCCGACAAAATCCTTTCCAACAGTTCAGATGGCCTCGGAAAAGGAGCATCTAAAGGTGGGGGATGATCTCGTATTTTCTGGTTACCCCCTCGCAACTCCAGGAATGGTTACCCATCGGGGAATGGTCTCGGGGTTCGATAAATCCGGATCGTTGATTTTTCTGCAGGCGGCTATCAACAAAGGTAATTCCGGTGGTGCTCTCCTTAACGATCAGGGGCATGTGGTCGGGATTGTCAGCATGAGAGAAGGGGGTATCTCCCAAGGACTAGGCGAGCTTCAGGTCTATATCGACAAGACATCCAAGGAGGGATCAGTTCAAATCATGGGTGTTGACCCTCTCCAGGCTACAAAAGCGATAATCCAGACACTCGATCAATACATCAGCACCGGAATTGGCTATGCAAGATCGATAAAGTTCGCACGTGATTACCTGAGTAAGCACCCGGAGCTGATGAAGTGAGCATGCGCCAACGAGTCGTTCCAACGGATCGTTTACGCTCTCGGTGAACTCGGTGTTCGGCAGAGAAAAACACCAAACGAGTACATGGGCATAGAGATGACACAACTTACAACAAAATCGGCGAATATAATGAAAAGCCCGAACAATGGCGGTGCGTCATCCGTCGTATCTGGAGCAATAACCCGCGTTGAGAAGTTGAATAGTGAGACCGAGGCACGATGGGCAGACAAACTGCGGGTTGACAACTCGCTCACTCGCGCAATGGTGAGTTTTCAAGCCAATAAGGGCAAAGCCGTCTATCGTTGGTTCAAGTATAAAGAGGCTTTTTCTGCCGCTCTTGTTGAGCACTTGTTGAGCAGATACCGCATTGATAAGGGCACTGTGCTTGATCCATTTTCAGGAAGTGGGACAGCTTTGTTTGCGGCAGGCGGTTTAGGGATGAAGGCCGAAGGCATCGAACTGCTTCCGATAGGCCAAATCGTTATTGCGACGAAGCAACTAATTGATTGGGAATTGAAGGATGCGGATGTAAAGCGTCTTGTCTTTTGGAGAGACGAAAGCCCCTGGGAAAAGAACAAGACTGCTAAGCCCATAAATGAACTCAGAATTACACGCGGAGCGTATCCGCCAAAAACGCTTGAGGCAATGGGGCGATTTCTCGAAGTGTCAGAACAAGAGGGGCGGCGAGTAAAAGCTGTACTGCTGTTTGCCTTGCTGTGCATTCTTGAGAGTATCAGTTACACGAGAAAGGACGGGCAGTATTTGCGATGGGATTACCGCTCCGGCCGACGCCAAGGAAAAAAGATTTTCGACAAGGGTGAGATTCTGAGTTTTGACAAGGCCATCACAAACAAACTTCACGAGATGGTTGCGGACTTGCGCTCTGCTGATGTGCCCGAAGATTTGTTCGCCACAGCCCGTTCAAAGGCAGAGATCAAATTGCACGGCGGTTCATGCCTAAATATCCTGCCGAAGCTCAAAACCGAGTCCTACGACGGACTGATTACATCTCCGCCATACTGCAATCGCTACGACTACACGCGCACCTATGCACTGGAACTCGCGCTCCTTGGTGTTGATGAGGAAGGATTGGCTAAACTCAGGCAAGAGATGTTGAGTTGCACGGTTGAAAACCGGGCAAAAGACCTATTAGGATTGAATCCGGAATGGGAAGCCGCCATCGCCGCCGCCGACCAACACCCGTTGCTACAAAGCATCCTTGCCTACTTAGATTCACAGAAAGAACTCGACTTGCTCAATAATAACGGAATCCCCCGTATGGTGCGCGGCTACTTCTACGAGATGGCCTGTGTCATTTTAGAGTCAGCACGTGTACTAAAGCAGCGAGCACCGCTCATCATGGTGAACGACAACGTGCGATATGCTGGTGCAAGCATCTCTGTGGACATCATCCTTTCGGAGATTGCCGAGCACTTAGGTTTCAAGACAGAGCAAATCCTGGTGCTGCCAAATGGTAAAGGAAACAGTAGCCAGCAAATGGGCGTGCATGGGCGCGAAGCGTTGCGCAAATGCGTGTATATATGGCGAAAGGAATAACAAAATGGCGAAACCGTATCTGCAACACCTCAAATCTGGCAAGAGCCTTGAGACAACCTATGAGGCTGTCCGCGCGGGTTTTGTCTCTCTTGCGCTGGAAAAGAATCGGCGTGCAACACCATTTGTCGCTCAGGCTCGCGCATTGAAAACAGCGGCAAGCAAAGCTCGATCACCCAGAGACTTGCTCAATATTCCAGATATTCAACCTGCCCTGCTAACGGCCGCTGGAGTATCAGATAAGGCGACCAACCACCTGCAGGACTCGGACAAGCGCGAGGCCGTTGATGGTCTCATCAAAAACTTCCTCGAATCTGCAGGTGTCAACTTCGTCGAGGAGCTTGTCTTCCGATTCTTGCTGACGCGTGGTGATACGCTTGGCGGTTCGATGCGGAACATCGGTGGCTTCATGGCGCAGAAAAAGCTCACGCGAGCTATCATCGCCTACCTGAAACTTGCCGGATACCAGTGCCAGTGGCTTCACAGTGAAGCGAAAACTTGGGCTGAACTGCCGGAGGATGACGCCGATGTGGAATTATCGCTACGTGGCCTCTGTTGGGACACGGGAAAAGGACCACGAACGCTCCTCTATAACGTCACCGTTCCGTTGTTCCGAAACAATGTGGATTTGTCGCTATTCAACTGTTCTGCCGAATACCTGACGCGTGAGGTCATCAAAACGCCTTCAGCCTATATCGCTCTTGGCGAATTGAAAGGCGGCATTGACCCGGCGGGAGCGGATGAACATTGGAAAACCGCTCGGACAGCGCTCAATCGAATTCACGAGGCATTTTCAAAGCGGAAACTCAAACCGCACACTTTCTTCATTGGAGCGGCCATTGAAACCAAGATGGCCACGGAGATCTGGAAAATGCTCAAGCGAGGCAGTTTGGAGAACGCCGCAAACCTTACCGACGAAGATCAAGTTATTTCCGTTTCACAGTGGCTTTGCACGCTTTGAGGGAAAAGAAAGAGATGACGATTCCTAACCCATCTTCCGCAGTTCGCGTTGGCTTATAGTTAGAATTGACGGGTTTATAGGGAAGAAAGATAATAAAATCAGTATCGCTCCTTGAAAAATAGCATGTAGTGCAGAACTGCCCCTTGACCGCTTTTCGTAATTCGCGATAATTCTGCTGCGAAGGAGAAGATGTATGTATCTGCGCCGCCACAACAAAAGTGTTGAGGGAGAGGATTACGAGTACTGGTCATTGGTAGAGTCAGTACGCACAGCCAGAGGTCCTCGGCAAAGGATTGTTGCAACCATTGGGAAGCTGCCGGGTCTGGATAAGGAGGAGCGGGTAGGCTGGGAGGAGATGGGGCGTATTCTTGACGGGAAACCGCAGCCTGAGCCAGGGTTGTTTGAAGACTGTGCCGTTCCTCCCTTATGGGCTACCGTCAATATCAATCAAGTAAGCGTGGAGCGTTTGCGTCACTTTGGAGATGTATATCTTGGGCTGCTTTTGTGGAGCAAGCTTGGTTTTGCAGATTTTTGTAAAGAACATCTGCCCGGTGGTCGTGAGGATATTCCCTGGTCTATGATGGTTTGTATCCTGGTCTTGGCGCGCTTTTGTGCCCCGTCTTCGGAATTGCAGATTGCCGAGTCATGGTATGACAAGACCGCCTTGGAAGACCTTCTTGGTGTTGCGTGCGAAAAGGTAAATGATGACCGACTTTATCGAGCGCTTGATGCCCTGTTGCCGCACAAAGATGAGCTATGCCGCCACCTTCAGGCCCGTTACGGCGAGCTGTACGGCGCTACCTTTGACTTCCTTTTTTACGACATAACTTCGACCTGCTTTGAAGGGAGTGCGAAGGGGAACTCTCAGGCCAAAAGAGGATACAGTCGCGATGGACGTCCGGACTGTGCTCAAGTTTGTATTGGTTTGGTGGCGAGTAAAGAAGGGCTTCCCCTGGCATTTGAGATATTTGACGGCAACAGCGTTGATGTCGCCACCACTCAGAAAATGGTTCAGATGATGGAAGCCAAATACGGCAAGGCCGAGCGTATTTGGGTCATGGATCGCGGCATGGTGAGTGAAGACAATCTGGACTATATGCGTGATAAAAAGGCCAGATACCTTGTAGGCACGCCCAAGTCCATGCTGAAAAAGTTTGAGCAGGAGCTTCTCAGTCAAGACTGGGAAGAAGTGCAGCCGGGCGTTCATGTAAGACTATGCACTTCTCGGGGAGATAAAGTCGAGACTTTTGTTCTGTGCAGGTCAGAAGGGCGTAAGGAAAAGGAACCTGCCATTTTGAACCGATTTATCGGCAAAATGTAAACTGCCTTGGCCAAGATGGCGGCCCGCATGGAAGTCGGTAGACTGAGGGACAGACAAAAAGCGGAACGGCAGATCGGGCGTCTTCAGGAGCGGAACGGTCGCGTCGCCTCCCTCTTTACCGTAACTGTTACGGAAACAGGTAAAGGTAAAGAGCACCGGCTTAGAATGAATATTTTTAAGGATGCAGAACGTTACCGGCAGCTCCTGGAGACCAGTGGCAACTATCTTCTGCGGACCAACTGGACAGAGGCTGATCCCAAGATATTATGGAACACCTACATCCAATTGACCGAAGTGGAGGACGCCTTCCGCACTGCCAAACATGATCTGGGAATAAGGCCCATATATCATTATAAAAAGGATAGAACTCAGGCTCACATACTGGTTTGTTTTCTTTCACTTGCTATGTGGCGGACACTGCAACAATGGATGAAAGCCTCGGGACTCGGCACTGCACCGAGAAAGCTATTGGAGTAAATGAGGGAACTTAAGGTATTGTTGCAGAGAATAAAAGTGATGCTCCCCAACAGACCAAAGATAATAGAAAATGTAGTGCAGAAAAACGCACTAATTTAATCGTAACGACCTGTAATGATTAAAATCATTTTTTTTAACTGCGGAAGATGGGCTAACACGCTGTGCAAGTGCGGCAGGCCGTGGAAGAGAGTCGCGCTACTATGCATTCGTCGAGGTGGGAGGCAAGGGACTAGCGGAGGTGTTGGTCAGTCAGGGGCTAGCACGCATCCAGGGGATCTTCGCTAATTTGCCGACAGGAGAGAAGGCCAATAAGTCAACGACATTGAGTGGTGATAGGAATCTATACTTTTTGCGGGAACATCAATGATGAAGAACATAGCAATCGTTGGCAGCGGAATTTCCGCCCTTGCCTGCGCCGTTAATCTGAAAGAAAAGGGATTTGACTTCACGGTCTTTGAAAAAGAGAACTCCGCCGGAGGCAAACTCGTTACGGAAAAAATCGACAACCTTACCGTAGAAGGCGGACCGGACAGCTATCTTCCCGAGAAGTTCTGGTCCGTGCAACTGATAAAAAAGGTCGGCCTCGCCGGGGAGATGCTCTGCTCAAATGATGAGTTCAAAGGCACCTTCATCTGTTCCGGGGGGCGTCTCCACCCCCTTCCTGAGGGCGT
The DNA here is from genome assembly GCA_035283845.1 of Syntrophales bacterium. GTDB lineage: Bacteria > Desulfobacterota > Syntrophia > Syntrophales > JACQWR01 > DATESZ01. The sequence continues at coordinate 28,202 of DATESZ010000216.1, forward strand.
TATGCTCATGGTGCACACGATGATCATGCCTCTCGCAAAATCGAGACTTATCTCCTGGCCCGGTAAGATACGGATGGGCATGGAGCTCTTCGTGCCTCCGAGTAAAAACTCAAAAGACGAGAGTCTCGCCGAATTCGTCACGCGCCGGCTCGGCAGGGAATGCCTGGAAAAGATCGCGGAGCCGCTGGTGGCAGGCATTCATACCTCCAATCCGGACAATATGAGCGTCCTGGCCACGTTCCCTCGTTTCGTCGAGATGGAGAGAAAATCCGGCAGCCTCATTAAGGGCATGATAGATGCGGTGAAAAAGATGGCTCCCCAAAACGCCTCCGGC
>DATESZ010000217.1:0-14139 GCA_035283845.1 Syntrophales bacterium
GCACATAACAACCATCTGCGAACTCACCGACCCAACATCTATGCCGGCAGAAACGGTCTCCGCCTTTCTCCAGTCCATATCATGATTTACATATGTTGACTCGACCCATCGAAAATATTCCTTTTTCTCCGCCATTTTTTACTTCCCCTTACCTTGTTCTATAAGCGTAAGCGCTGCGACAATGGCGCTTGTAAAAATCGGATATTCAGGCACAGTGACTTCTGACTTAAGAAACCGCTCAAGACTGTCAATCCATTGAGAATCCTGAATGATGCGGTACATCATCAAAAGACTACTGTTCATAACCCCGCTGCTGCAATGTCACCTTTTTTTCCGGAAGATAATTCTCAGCGGCACGGAATCAAAACCGAAGGCCTCCCTCAACTGATTCATCAGGAATCGTTCATAGGAAAAGTGGATGCCCTTCGGCTCACGAACAAAGAAAACAAAGGTCGGAGGTTTTGATGACACCTGGGTTGCATAGCTTATCTGCTGTTCCCGGTTTTGATACCGTGCCGGCGGGTTGGCATCAACGATTTCCCTTACTTTCTCGTTCAGATCTGAAGTATTTACCCTTTTTGCATACTGATCGTAAACTGTTTCCACGATATCGAATATTTTTGCCACCCTCTGCCCGCTCAGAGCGGAAACAAAGATAATCGGGGCAAAATCCATGAATTTCAAGTCGTCCTTGATGTCTTTCACATAATTTCCCACCGTGTGGTTATCCTTTTTTATCTTGTCCCACTTGTTGACCACGATAATACTGGCGGCGCCTTTTTCAAACGCCAGTCCGGCAATTTTTGCATCCTGCTCCGTGATGCCTTCCTCCGCATCGATCAGAATGAGAGCAATATTGCAACGGTCTATGGTCCTCAGCGCCTGGATGACACTATATTTTTCCAGGGTGAGACTTACCCGGCTTTTTCTCCTGATACCGGCCGTATCAACCAAGAGATAGCTCCTGTTATTCAACGTAAAGCTGGTGTCTATGGCATCCCGCGTGGTGCCGGGAAGCTCGTTTACTAAAGTTCTGTCGTAGCCCAGGATCTTGTTGACCAGGGAAGACTTTCCCACATTGGGTTTACCCACAACGGCAATCTTTATATTTTCCGGTTCTTCCTGATTTTGTTCTTCGTAAGAGGACAGTTTTGCCGTCAGATCGTACATTAGTTCATCGACACCTATTCCGTGAAGCGCCGAGAGGGTATAAACCATGTCAATTCCCAGCTTGTAAAACTCATGAATAAGCCCTTCATGCCGCGGGCCATCAACCTTGTTTGCAGCAAAAAAAACCGGTTTCTCCGCCTCTCTCAAAGTCGCGGCGATCTCAATGTCTGCCGGCATCAGACCATCCCTGCCATCCATCAGGAAGATGATAATATCCGCTTCCTCAATGGCCAGCTTTGTCTGTTCACGCATCTGGACAAGGATTTGCGTAGCCGCCGCTGGCTCAAATCCGCCCGTATCGATAAGGATAAATGATTTATCGCCTAAGGTGCAATCGGCATAATTGCGATCCCGGGTGGCGCCTGGCTCGTCGATGACAATCGCCTTTTTCCTTTCCGACAGACGGTTGAAAAGGGTGGATTTCCCGACGTTAGGTCGGCCGACAATAGCAATGACCGGTTTCATCTGTTATATTATTTTTTTCCTTTCCCCAACGAGCATATTGAAATTTACGGGAAGTTGTGTATCATAAAGAAGAAAGTATGTTCAAACAAAATAACTCCCATGCTCGGGTTGGACACAACGGAAGGATGAAAATCACCCCCACCCCTCCCTCCCCCGTCGAGGGGGAGGGATACAGGGAGGGGGGTATTTTCATATAAAGGCAGATGGGGAAAGATTTTTAAGATAGCGAGGGGATGCCCGGTGAACTAAATGGAAAAGGCCTTTTTTTGGAAGAGATTCTTAAAAAACAAGATGGCCGTCGCCGGCAGCATCATCGTCGTTTCGTTGTTTGTTGTCTCCCTTCTTGCCCCCTTGATTTCACCCTATGATCCGAGCGAAATCAACCTCAAGCTGGTGCTTGCGCCTCCCTCAAACAGTCACCCTCTGGGAACGGACCAATTAGGGCGCGATGTCCTCAGTCGCATGATCTGGGGCGCCAAAATATCTTTGAAGGTAGGTTTCGTGGCTACCGGACTGGCCATCCTGATCGGCGCCATCCTCGGCGCCCTTGCCGGCTACTATGGGCGATGGGTCGATGCCGTGATAATGAGATTTGTGGATATCATGCTTTGTTTCCCCACCTTCTTTCTCATCCTGGCCGTAATTGCCTTTTTAGAGCCATCAATCTGGAACATCATGATAATTATCGGTTTGACGGGCTGGATGGGGATTACCCGCCTCGTGAGAGCGGATTTTGCGTCCCTCAAGGAAAGGGATTTTGTCCTGGCGGCGCGGAGCATTGGCGCCGGCGATATGAGAATAATATTCATCCATATCCTTCCCAACGCCATGGCGTCTGTTCTGGTAGCGGCTACCTTAGGGGTGGCTGGCGCCATACTTACGGAATCGGCGCTCAGTTTTCTCGGCATCGGCGTACAGCCCCCCACCCCAAGCTGGGGAAACATTCTCACCGCCGGCAAGGATAACATTGATATTGCCTGGTGGCTTTCACTCTACCCGGGACTTGCCATTCTGATTACCGTACTGGGTTACAATCTGCTCGGCGAGGGCATCAGGGATTCCCTTGACCCGCGTTTGAGATGATTTGCAGGAAAGCAGTCAATCTTCTATAAACGGGTACTTATCTAATCATTGTTCTTGACGCGACGGCCTTTTCATGGAAAAAGACTCCGTCGTCTACTCGGCAATTATCCAAAGAATTCAGGAAGACCATGTCACGCATGCAGGATGACCCCGTCAATGCCTATGAGCGCTACCTTCGGAAGGGGGACTACAGAAAGGCCATCCGCTGTCTCGAATACATGAGCAGCCAACACCCTAAAGACACCGAACTGATTGCTGAAATCATAGATATTGCAGTCAACACTCTCTGGGAACCGGAACTTGCCCGGAAATGGCTGCGGCGGCTCATTCGCCTGCGCACGGTATGGATAGATCATACCCTCCTCGGCAAGATGGAAGCGCAGCTCGGCAATCTGAACCGGGCCAGGGAATGCCTGGACATGGCGCGGGCTCTGCAAAGGAAACAACGGGGAATCCGGCCCGCCGATGCAAGCCCTGCTAAGTTGTTCAAGGAGGTGGAGGAGGCGATCCGATACGGGGAGCAACTGAAGATACAAGAGACATTAGAAGCAGCAATGTCCGGGAAAATTGATGTTTTAAGGCGCTTGGAGAAACCGGCGAGAAAGACCGTCTCAAAACCGAAACAGGCGCGCGCCGGTAAAAAAGCCGTCAAGCCGCCTGAAAAATCGTCCGCGATCCCTACGCCGCCGCCGGTCCGGGTTGCCATACCCCTTTACCATGTCCCCGTCAGGGTGGAACCTGTATCGGAGGATGTTATCTCATTTCTATCTGCCGCTGCGTCGTCGTCCTTTGATGAACTCAGCCTCTACATTGATTATCAAACCCTCTCTATCCAGGGCGGCTTCGATGATCTGCTCTGTCTCTCCGCCATGAACAATGTGGACAGATACTGGTACCAGATCGAAACGGTCAAAAAGGTGCTCAAGCGCTTCCATGGACGGGTGCTGTTGTGCGATGAGGTCGGCCTCGGAAAGACCATAGAGGCGGGGATGCTGATCAAGGAATACCTCCTCCGGGGCATGGTGAGAAATGTCCTTATCCTCGTGCCGGCGCCCCTCGTCTCTCAGTGGCAGGAAGAGATGGAGGTAAAATTCGGCGTGTCCTTCCTTTCCACGGATTCCCCGGATTTCACAAAAGACCCTGAGACCTTCTGGAAACAGCGTTTCCTCATCGCCTCCCTCGGAACGGCCAGAAGCGACCGGAACATGCCCATGGTTCTCAGGCAGTTTTACGACCTGGTCGTCGTAGATGAGGCGCACCATCTGCGCAACAGGACCACCAAAACCTGGAAGCTCATCAATCAGCTACAGAAGAAGTTTATTTTTCTCCTGACGGCCACCCCAGTCCAGAACAACCTGATTGAGCTCTTCAACCTGATTACCCTACTCAAGCCGGGACAGTTCAAGACCGAGAAGGTCTTCCGGCAGGAATACGTTGCCAGGGGGAATCTGAAAAAGCCTGTGCACCGGGAAAAACTGCAGGAACTGCTGCGGGAGGTCATGATCCGCAACACCCGCAGCGCCATAGATCTCAAACTTCCCAAACGTTTCGCCACAACCATGCGTCTGGAACCTTCCACCCCCGAAGAAAGAATCTACGAAGAGATCAGCAACCGTCTGAAGTCCATGAACCTGAAAAAGCCTTTGATAAACATGCTGCTCCGAGAGGCGGGGAGCAGCCCTTTTGCCCTGAGAAACAGTCTCCTCAAGTTGCGGGGAGATAACGGGTTCGGTGATCTTATTACCCTGATTGACGGGCTGGAAGGGGTCAGCAAGGGGAAAGCCCTCCTGGATATCGTTAAAAAGAACCAGGTGGAGAAGAAGATCATCTTCACCCAGTTCCGCAAGAGCATGGACTATGTCACGTCCCTTCTGGACGGGGATGGAGTTCCTTTCGCGACCTTCTGCGGCGACATGACGGCGCGGGAAAAGGATGAGTCCATCAGGCGTTTCAAGGACGATCTTCCCGTTCTCGTCTCGACGGAATCGGGCGGCGAGGGGCGGAATCTCCAGTTCTGCAACACGATCATCAACTTTGACCTGCCCTGGAACCCCATGAGGATCGAACAGCGGATCGGACGGCTCCACCGCATCGGCCAGACGCGGGACGTCTTCATCTTCAACCTCTCCGTTCGCGGCACCATTGAGGATTACATCATAGAGATACTGGACGGCAAGATCAACATGTTCGAGATGGTCATCGGCGAGATCGAGCCCATCCTGGGGCACCTAAAAGAGGAAGCGGACTTTGACGAACTCATCATGGACATCTGGATGAAGAGCGCGGACAGGGAGGGCATGAAGGAGCATTTCGAGAAGTTAGGCGACGAAATGGCGGCGGCGAAGCAGCGATATATCGGGACGCGGACGCTGGATCAGGAGATCTTCGGTGAAGACTATGAGACATAAGAGGTACGGATCATGAGAAACCTTCCCGAAGTTATTGCCGGCATCCTGGAGTCCCGTGGGGCGGCGGTCGAAAAGTCGGGAGAAAACGGCCTGGATGTAATCGCGTCTCCGGGAATTGTCAGTCTACTGGACGTTCCCGAGTACCACCGGCTGTCTTTGACCGGAGAATGCGACATAAAAGATTCTCTCTATGCCTCATACGATTCCGACTATTTCCGTTCCCTGGAGCATCTTTTTACCGACGGGGGGCGAAAGGCGGCAGTAACGCTGGAGTCGCCCACAGTCCACCACGAGAGGATCGCTGAAACCCTGGCCGACCGCCTTCCTCTGACCAATGCCGCCTTCCGCCTGGAGCGTGTCGAGGAGAAGACCCTTTCCTATTTTCTGGTCTATTTCCGTTTCACGGCCCTTTCAGACGACCGGCACGACGGGATGTTTTCCGTCCTGGTAAATCCCCTGAACGCCTCCACATCCCTTCTGGAAGACGGGTTGGAAAGTTTAGCCGGTCGGATCAAGCCGCCGCCGGCGTCGGAGGAGGAAATTCCTGCCGCTGAAATGATGGAGATTCTCGGCTGGGCTCATAGGGCGGCAGCGGGCGTGGTCAGGGATAGATTGACAGATTTTATCCGTAGCGCAGAAAGGCGCCTCAACCGGGATGTGAAAAGGGTGTACGAGTATTACGAGACGCTAAAGGAGGAGATTGACCGGCGCGCCCGAAAGAAGATGAGTGCGGGGGAGGGGGCGAAAATCCCTGCCGAGAAGGCCAACCTGGAAGAGATGGAAATCCTACGGCGCAAACGGGAAGCCATAGAGACGGAACGGGAGTGGAAAGTCAATGACCTCATCGCCAAGTATGCCCTGGGGATACGGAACACCCCCATTTGCGTCCTAAGGATTCAGGCAACCGTTCCTGTCTTCTTCATTACCCTCAAGCGGCGCCTGTCCTCCAGGCCATTTGCCGTGACCTACAATCCTCTCCTGAAAAGGATTGACGCCTTGCCGTGCGAATCCTGCTACCATCCCTCCGGGGGAGGGGGCTACACCATTTGCGACGACAAACTCCACATCGTCTGTGACAGGTGCATGGCCAATTCCCCGGCATCGGGCAGACCCCTCTGCCCGGCGTGCCGCACAAAAAGGGAAGCGAAAGACAAACCTTGATAGGGAATGCTGCTCATTTCCGGGAGGCCGACAGGCTTCTCGCTTTTTCGGCTATCCTCTCTGCGGTAATGCCGAATTTTTCGTAAAGCACATTGACGGGCGCGCTGGCGCCGAAGCCTTCCATGCCGACCACGGAAAATCCGGGACACTTCCTATATTAATTACATCCCGTGTATCTTATTCATTTCGAAAAGAAATCTACATCAATCGTATCGACATCCCCTTGTCAGGCCATCTGTGATGTAGGCCAGTCCGTAATAATGCGGGTTCGCTTCCCGCCCCTCGTTCCCGCGGGCGCTTTCCTCATGAGATGCGGGCGATCTGATCAGAGTTCAGAATTCGGCAGACAGACGCCTTGCTTCACGGCGCGTGCTCACTCTGTTCCGCCCCGCCCCCATCCCTCTATTCCGCTTCTCTCAAGAAAAATATTGTAAGATTATGGCTATAAATAGTGAATATCTCGGAAAACCGTTTGCGATTTACCCGTTGTTCTGTATAATGAACAGGGAAAATGCGAGGTGATTTTATGGAAGCTATAAAAATTGAGGAAGTGGTTAAAAAGGACGGTGAGATCAAGATGTCCGGCCTGCCCTTAAAAAAGGGTCAGCGCGTAGAACTGATCGTATTGAAAGAACCTTATGCAGAAGAATCAACAGGCGCAACAGCACGAAATCTACTGAAATCGAGCATGGTGGGATTATGGAAAGATCGCCCCATTGAAAACAGCGCTATATTTGCCCGTCAACTGAGAGATGAAGCACAGAACAGGGGTATTTAATGATTTTGCTTGACGTCGTCTTCTATCAACGAGGTCTTATGGCTTTTCCCAGGGAAAATGCCTTGCCTAAATATTCGCCAATACCGTAATACGATGGGTTTGACGGGGAAAATATCAGCGGTTTTATCTTTTCTATCTGAGGAAGCCCGTCATCTCCGAGGACGTTTTCCTCCATCTTGACATCCAGAATTTCACCGATGAACAGGGTGTGCAACCCTATCTCGAGGGTATGGAGGAGTTTGCATTCCAGGGAAAGAGGAAACTCTTTAACATAGGGGGCATTGACCAGCTCGCTTTTTTCCGGTGTAAGCCCCGCAGCAAAAAACTTGTCTTCGGTCCGCCCGGTGGCAATGCCGAAATAATCGGCCTCCCGCACAAAATCCTGCGAAGGGATGCTGACCGTAAATGCCTTTTGCTCAACGATATTGCCGTAGGTATAGGTTGCCTTTCTGAGCGCAATGGAAACACAAGGGGGAGAAGAGCAGCAGATACCCGCCCAGGCAGCGCTCATGGCATTGGGTCTGCCGTCCCTGTCATAGGTTCCCACAATAAAGACCGGCGTGGGATAAACAATGGTCTTGGCCCCGATGGATTTTTTCATGAATTTGCCTCCTTATCTGTTGAGATTCACTGTGCCTGATATTATCGCCTATCCCAATATCATCTGCAAGGATGATTTACAAACAAGCCTTGACTTTTTCCATAACATTAATTAACTATAAAAAATCATTAAGATATTAACAGCACGTCCCATGAGGAAAGGTGGCTATGGAAGTACTCACAACGGATGACCTGAGGCAAATAGAGGAAGCGGGTATATCTCTCGAACAGGCGGGCGCTCAGATCAATTTCCTGAAAAAGGGGGTTAAGCCCCTAAAATTAAACAGGCCCTGCGCTAAGGGCGACGGTATCGTTATCCTCCCTAAGCGGGAACAGGCAAAAATGGCGGCGCTCCATGATGCGGCATGCCGCACGGGGCGATTTATGAAGTTTGTGCCCGCGTCCGGGGCGGCCAGCCGCATGTTCATTAATTGGCATAGCTCCCTGGTCAGGGGCGACTTCGGCGGGACGGAAAGGGGGAAAACCTTTTCCGATAATCTGCATAAATTTGCTTTCTTCCCCGACCTTAAGCAGGCTATAGCAAGCTGCGGCGAAGATATCGAAACGCTCCTTAATGATCTAAAATTACATCATGTCCTTCATTATATCCTGACCTCGCGGGGCTTGAATTACCAACATTTACCCAAAGCCCTCCTCAAGTTCCATACCTGTGGCGAAGGCGGCGGCCGAACCCCCATAGAGGAGCACCTGATCGAGTCGGCGCTCTATACGGCCGATGCCCAAAAAGAATGCCGCATACATTTCACCGTCTCGGAGGAACACATAAAAGCAGTATCCCTGTCCCTGAAAGAAATAAAAAAAAGCTGTGCAGACAGTCTGGGGGTAACCTTCCGGATAAGTCTCTCTTCCCAGTCTTTATCTACCAACACGTTGGCATGGGAAGGGGAAGGCCTTTATCGTGACCGCGCGGGGCGTCTTGTCCTCCGTCCCGGGGGGCATGGAGCGCTTTTGAAAAACCTGCACGACCTCGACGGGGACATTGTTTTTATTAAAAATATTGATAACGTGGTTCCTGACCGGTTAAAGCCCGAGGTAATATTTTATAAAAAAGTACTGGGAGGATATTTTATCAACCTTGAGGGGGAGATGTTCCGCCATCTTAAGCGCCTGTCCGACGGAGAAACAACGGCTGAAGCAGTCCGTAAAGCGAATCTGTTTTGCCGGAAAAAGCTCAATGTTGTTTTCCCTTCGGCATTTGAAGGTTGGCCCCTCGCGCAGCAATGCAGGTTTATCATCAATAAATTGAACCGTCCCCTGCGCGTTTGCGGCATGGTTAAAAACGAAGGCGAACCCGGGGGAGGCCCCTTCTGGATTGACGAGGGAGGTGAACAGTCCCTGCAAATTGTCGAATATCAGCAAATCGACACCGGTTGCGACGAACAAAGGGCTATCTGGTCGGCGGCGACCTACTTTAATCCCGTTGACATTGTATGCGGCTTGCGGGATCATCGATCGCAGAAATTTGACCTGCCCTTTTTTGCTGACCCAACGGCAGTCATCTTATCGGAAAAAATCGAAGGGGGAAGAAAAATTACGGCGCTGGAACATCCCGGCCTGTGGAACGGTGGGATGGCTTACTGGAACACCGTCTTTGTAGAGGTACCGCTCGCAACCTTCAACCCCGTTAAGACCATTGAGGACCTGCTCCGCGCCCAGCATCTGCCGAACAACCTGAGATAATCCGGGGCGTCCAATGGAAGCTATGCCAGAAGGCCAAGCGAGCATGAATGTTTCTACTATGTTTAAAGATAACGGGGTAGGTTTTGATATGCAAAACAGGAAACCCGGTTGTATTAGCAGGATAGAAAATAGTTGACGGCAAACTCAACAGTTATTCAAACAGTGATCATTAATTCTCCGTTTTGTTATCGGTGAAAGCTGGCCGATGCCGCCAATCTATAGCTGGAATTTTCATCAAAACATGGCTGATGTGAACGGCGACGGCAAGATCGGCCTGGCGGAGGCAATTTATATCCTGCAGAAGGCGGCGGGGGTGAGGTAGCTAAATGATGGGGTAATATTCAGAGCTTGACATTGTTGCATATCGTCATGTAGATTGCCAATATGGAACAATTAGTAATACGCCAAAAACTTGAAAATGAGGTCATCGCCTGTCTGTCGGAATCTCCGGTCACTGTATTGTTGGGGGCACGACAGACCGGCAAGACAACGCTCGCTCGGCTCATTGCCAAACAATACCAGGAGGTGCATTATTTCGACCTGGAACGGGCGGCGGCGCGGGAGGCCCTTTCCACACCGGAGCTGACGTTAGAGGAATTAAGGGGCCTTGTGGTGATCGATGAAGTTCAACGGATGCCGTCTTTGTTCGAGGTGTTGCGTCCTCTTGCAGACCGCCCGGGCAGTCTGGCCAAATTCCTGCTTCTGGGCAGCGCATCGCCCCATCTTGTGCGCGGTGTATCTGAGACATTGGCGGGCCGCGCCTTATTCGTCCAGGTTCCGGGTTTTTCCATCCCGGAGGTGGGTTCGGACCAACAGAGCCGTCTGTGGTTGCGTGGCGGTTTCCCACGCGCTTTTTTGACAAGGTCGGACGATGCCGCCTGGCGCTGGATGGAAGGATTTGTCACGACGTTTCTGGAGAGGGACATCCCCCAACTGGGCTTACGCGTGCCGACGGAGGCCCTGCGCCGCTTTTGGCGGATGACCGCCCATTACCATGGACAGATATGGAATGCAGCCGAGATGGCCCGCTCCATGAATTTAAGCCCCAATACAGCCCGCCATTATCTGGATATCCTGAGCGGGGCTTTCGTCATTCGTGTCCTGTCGCCCTGGTATGAAAATATGAAAAAGCGTCAGGTCAAGTCGCCCAAAGTATATATCCGCGACAGCGGCCTCTTCCATTTTCTTTCGGGAATTGATGACATGTCGGCCCTGCGTTCGCATCCGCGCTACGGCGCTTCCTGGGAAGGATTCGCCCTTGAACAGACCCTGGCGATTGTTGGTGATGGAGACGCTTATTTCTGGAATACGCTCCGAGGAGCGGAGCTTGACCTTCTTCTCCTGCGGAAAGGCCGCCGCTTCGGGTTTGAATTCAAATGCGCCGATGCGCCGGCCATGAGCCGTTCAATGCACATCGCCTTAGAGGATCTTCAACTGGAACGGCTCTATGTAATCTATCCCGGCAGCGATACCTACCGGCTGCACCAGCGCGTTGAGGTCTGCCCTTTGACGGAGATTGCGGGAAAGATAGCTTTCTGAGACTTAGAAGCAATTGTCCTCACTTATTTTGAATGAGTGTTCCCCTCAGTTCAGGAAAGATTATCACGCTCGTCGGCTCCCGGAGAAGCGGTAAGACCTCATATCTTTATAATATCGCTGCGATGTATATCCAGAACATCAATGGCTGGGCCAGATTTGTCCTCCGTATCTATGACACAATGACCAAAAATAAAGGAATCCCCCTCAAATCACTTGGGACGGGATTTCATTGTCTTACCGCTTTACTTGTTTTTACTTTTTTCTGCCGCCATCTTACTTTCCCTTTCCTTAAGGAGATCGGCAAGCATATGCCCCTTCCTCTCCCCCAAACTCGGCTTTCGCCGGGGAATAGCCTCTACTTCTTTTGCTTCATCCTCAAACCTCTCTATTATCTTCACGGCCCAGGGCTCTTTAAATCGGCCTGTATCCTGACGAATGATCCACAAGATATCAGCTCCCGGCAATTCCTCCGGTTTGGAGGAGAAAATGGCCCTTACCTTGAAGCTCTCCATGCGCCTGGGATCCCGTAATTCAACTTCTATTTCCTCGTTCTCGGGAGGAAGCGTCTCCAACACTTTAACGTCCGATTTTGCAGAGGCCGCTGTCCCGCCCCTTACGCTCTTGCTTGCCACCGGATCTATCAGCAATTCATATTCTGCCAAGGCTATCACCTCCCCCCTTACAGCATCTCCGGATCTTTACGCTCTATACCCTGATCAAACCCTAATTTTGACCAAATTTCTGCTACCTTTTCACGGACTTCCAAGGGATAGGCATACTCAAAGCTGACCTTTTTTGGATATGACCAGGGTTTGAATTGCGTTGTGGCATCCCAAAGTCTCTTGCCCCCATCAATGTATTTGGCCCTGTTGTCGGCGTCAGTAAAAAAGTTGAGAGGACTGTTGAGGACATCCTGGCCCGAAAAAATGACGGTGCGCGGATCGTAATTGAGAGAGACTTGCTCAAAAACATCTCTGATATCCGATGTATCTACATCGGGATCACAGGGGATGAGCAAGTTTCCATTAAAGACGCTCTGCTTTGAGTAAAAGCTGACCTGGGCAAGACGTGTTAAATCTTCAGGGCAGGCAGCCTCAAAAGGCATGGCGGAAAGGCTGTATGCCTGGGGATAAAGCCACCAATCTTTCGGCCGTTTCAAGCCAAATCTTTCACAATCATGCAAATATCCCGTCTCCATGCCGATAATAGCCCCGCATTCGTCATTCCATCTTATACCTTCGGTATGCGCAGGAAGAATTGGATTTTTGCGCGTTGTAATGCAATTGATACGAAATATAGGTGAAATATTACGCCCTTGCGTATAACCGCTATATTCACCGAAGGGGCCTTCATCGGTCCTCTCCCCCGGACGAACCTCACCCTCGATTATCACCTCAGCATCTGCCGGGACAAGAAGATTGTTGGTTTGGGCCCGCACGACTTCCAGGGGCCTGTCGCGCAACGCACCAACAAAGTCGTATTCACAGTATCCTGCAGGAAGCGGGGCGCAGGCCACTGTAAAAAAGAGCGGATCGCTTCCCAATGCTATACAGAAAGGCATGGTGTTTCCCCGCGCCTCATATTTCATGTAGTAGATGGTGGGACCATGCTGGCCCATTTGCCACAAGGCCGCCCCCCGGCGAGGACTCTTCACCATCCAGCGGTAGTTTCCCACATTTGTCCAGCCTGTATCAGGGTCCTGATTTATGATCCCAAGGATGGTCAGATAGCGCCCGCCGTCAGTGCCATGAGAGAAGGTGATGGGAAGGTCAAGGAGATTTGCCTCCTTGCCCATTTTGATAATTTCTTTACATGGGGCGTCGCCTGCCGATATTTCCAAGGGTTTTACCGGGTTACGCTCTCTTCGGGTGACCTCTTGCAAAAACTGTCTCCGGGTAATGTCCTTTGGCAAACCCATAAACAGCGCCACCCTTTCCCAGGGCCTCCGCCTGGAACCCGCCCACAGGTTGCCTATGAGGCGCCCCTTGTCCGGATAATAGTCCTTCACATTGTTATACAACACGGCATATCTGCCGTCATTTACCCGATACATCATAGCCGATACGGCGCATGCCTCCAGATACCAGTCAACTTCCTGGTCTATGGTAATCAGCCGCCCCTCCTGCTCCAACAATTTAATCGCTTCTCTTAGATCCATTATGGGACTCCTTTATTCTTACCGGTTCTTATCTATCTCTGTTGCCCTATTTGCGGTAATTTTGGCAGGATTCTGGGTTCCAGAGGCATATTGAATTCTTCTTTCCATCTATTCAACACTTTCTCTTTGATATTATCAGGGAAAGTACTCTCAAAAGTGATAGGAGTGGCCCTCTCCTCGGGTTTCCACCAAGCCGGCCAACATAGGTCGTAATAGGCCCTTGGGCAGCCTTCGCCAGGCTTTCCCTGACCATAGTTCGGCATTACTGCCGGCGGGAATCCATGCATTATGCGTTCACCTCTAAGGGGATGGCACTTATGCACAAGATCATTGAGCACATTATCTATAGATGCGGGATGAAGGTCCGAGTCTACTATAAAGGTCTTATCGAACAGATTGCTGGAGAAGGCCAAAAGGCGAGCCACACGGAAGGCCATCCCATTTGCCATATTGAATATGGCCGCTATAGCGATGCCAAGATTCCAGTCAGCCGGGATCTGCACCCATCTTACAGGAAGCTGATCTTCCTGGCATAACTTCGTAAGTCTTGCAGATTCGATCATGGATATAATCGCCTGAGTGTCTGAAACCTTTGTGCCGTCAACAATGATGGGAATAACAGGATTTTTACAATGAGTGATTGCCCTGACCTTGATCAGGGGTCTTTGCACTGCGCCGCTGTACCCTTTAATTGTCCCGTAAGGCCCTTCTTCAACCATCTCTGTGGGCAGGATTTCGCCTTCTATGATCATTTCCCCATCGGCCGGAACCAACAGGTCGCTTGTTTCACTTTTTACCAGATTTATGGTATCCAAACTCAACCCGCCGGCAATTGCCAATTCACTTTCACCGGGGGGCGCCTTCATTGCGGCTGCTATGACTATAGACGGGGCCCCTCCCAAGACAAAAGCGATGGGCATTGGCTCCCCCCTCCCCCTGTATTTATTGAAGATTGCCTTTGTATCACTGCTCAGGGCCGGCTCAGTGAGAAAATCTGCTACGATTTTATCGTGATCCTTGATCATGAACCTGTAAAAACCCATATTCTGCCAATCGCTGTCAGGGTCTTTACATAT
>DATESZ010000218.1:0-22102 GCA_035283845.1 Syntrophales bacterium
CGCCTTGCTGATCTTGAATATCTGAGGTGGACGAGTATCGGCAGGCAGTTGCCCTTCTATCTTCTTCAAGGCATTCGCCACATCCGTGGCGCCGGCCTCAAGCCCCTTTGTGTATTCGAACTCCGCCGTGATCGCGGTGATCTCATCCTTCGTGGACGACGATACCTTGCGCAACTGGTCGATGGTGTTCAGTTCCTTCTCGATCAGCCGCGTGACCTTGTCTTCCACGTCCCTTGCCGATGCCCCTGGATAGGGGACAATAACCGCGATCTGCGGATAATCGCTGTCGGGAAAAAGATTGATGGGCATCTTCCGAAAGCCGATGATCCCGATAAAGACCGCCAAAAACAGGAACGACGTAACGAGATATGGCCGCTGGAGATACTTTTCGGTAAATTTCATCGCATCCCCTCCCGCACTTTTTGCGGCGCTACGGACATGCCGTCCGCAATCCGGAGGAGTTTCCCTTCATCGCCCAGGACGACCATCTCGCCATTCTTGATGTCGCCCCTTACCGAAGCGGCTTCGCAGTTTTTGCCCAGCACCTGAACAAAGATGATTTTTGCCCGGCTGTTTTCTATCGTATAGATAAAGCTCCCCTTTTGATTCTCCAGGAGCGCATTGAGCGGCACAATGATTCCCCGGTCCGTTTTTCCTGTTGTCACATCCACCCCGACCGAGCCGCCCGAGGGAACGCCGAACGGCCGCTTCCGCATAGCTATCTCGATCGTGCCCATCATTCCCACCGCAACCGCCGGATAGACCCTGCTGACGACAGCGCTTATTTTCCCCTGCCCATCAGAGAGCGTCACCTGGCTGCCCTTCTTCATCAGGGACATGTCCACCTGCGGTATCTGAACGACAACCTTAAAGGCGGACAGCCCTTCGACCCTCAATACGGGTCTGCCGGGGACGGCCAGATCGCCCGGTTCCTGAAGCCTTTTGGCAATGATCCCGTCAAGAGGAGAACTAATCTGCGCATAAGAGGTTTCAAAAGCGGCAGCCTGATAAACGTTTTTCAAGGCCTTTATCTTTTCCTCCAGGCTTTTTACCTGGGCGACGGCCGCATCTCTCTGCGCCCGCGACCTCTGCAATGCCTCCAGCGAGATGGCGCCTTCTTTCTGGAGCATCTCATCCCTTGTGTATACGGCCTGCTGGGTCTCGTAAACGCTTTTTGCCCCGGCGAGCTGGGCCTCCGTGGCCGGTATCTCAAGGGACTGGGCCGACTCCCTTTCCCTGAGCACCCGATCATCGATGGCGGCCAGGAGCTGACCTTTGCTTACCCTGTCGCCTTCCCGAACGGCGACAACAAGGAGATTCCCGGTAATGCGCGGTGAAACGTCGGCGTACTGCGCGGGCATGACTGTACCGAGATAGTGCGCGGAAAGGGAAATACTTCCTTCCCGTGCCTCCGCCGCCTCGACCGGCAGGGGATAGGAAGCGACCGCCGGTGTCTTCTCGATGGCCGCCTTTTTCATCTTTACAACTGCTACGGCGCCGATTATTAGGAATAACGCCACGATAACCCCTATTGTCTTTTTCATTGTTTCACCTCTATCGTTCCTGTTGCCCTTTGGTATTCGACTATCGCCGCGTTGTTGTCGTAAAGCGCCTGATAATAGTTCGCATGGGCAAAGCTCATGGACGATTGCGCCAGCAGGACATCCGTTATCGTGCCGGCGCCCGTTTCATATTTCAGTCCCTCGATCCTGAGCGCCTCCCCGGACTGGTCGAGCGCCTTTTGGGCAACTTCTAGCCGCTGCTGCGCTTCCCGGAAAAACGACAAGGCGTTTTCGATCTCCGTTCTTGCCTTTGACTCCGCAAGTCTGAGCTCCTCCTGCGCTTTTTTCTGCAGGGCCTGCTCGCGCCGGATATCCGATGCAGTAATCTCCCCGTCAAAAATGTTTATGGAAGCGACAATGCCCGCCTCCCAGACTTCTTTTCTATCCTCCGCACCCACTCCCGCTTTGTTGCCGTAATTGCCGACAAGGCCAACGGACGGATAACGCCTTGCGTCGGCAATATCGACTTTTTTACCGGCCTGTTTCACCCTTTCCGCTAAGATGACGATATCGGGCCGCGATTTTATGAATGCGCCGACATCCTGTTCCTTTATGCCTGCTCTGATGCCAAGACTACCGGAAACGTCGCTTATCTCATGGGCGTCAATCCCCATGAAAAAGGCTAGCAGGTTTCTGGTGCGGTTGATCGCCTCCCCGGTTTTGATGAGATTCTGCCGTTCCCCCGCCAGTTGGACACCAATCCTGAGCAGTTCAACATTGGCCGCCCTGCCAGCTTTGACCAGCAGTTCCGTATTCCCCCGCTGCCTTTCCAGGGCTTCCACCGACATGATGTTTGCTTTTTTCAGCTCCGCAAGTTGCAGGAGCTTATTGAATGTATTCATGATATTGGCAACCAGTTCCTGCTCCGTAAAGGCGATCCTGGCTGACTGGATATTCTTTTCCAGTTCCGCAAAAGCCACGAGGCTCGTCAACCGGCCGCCTTCGTAGACCGGTATCCTGAGATAGGCATTCCAGGAATAAACCTCGTCACTGAACTTCGGAGGTATCGTCACGCTCTCGGCTGGGATATAAGGAATGGCCTGGTTCTCCTTCATATAAGCCGCATTGAGGTCGAATCTCGGCAACAAGGCGCCTTTGGAGCTCCGTAGAGATTCCCTCGACGCCTCCATATCAAGACCGGCTGCCTTGATAACCGGACTCTGTTTCAGCGCAATATCAAGGCATTCTTGAAGATCGAATATCCTGCTCTTATCTGTGGCGTTGACAGTTGCGGCCATGAGTAACAGGACAGAGATCATTACCGCCTGCTTTTTCCATTGCAATAGTACTAACACGCTTGACCTCCTGATGATCATCAGCTTCAAACCGGCGCTGATGCTGAGAGCTTTATCAGTTTCATCATCAATACCCGATTGATCACTCATAAAAAATTCAATCCTTATAGTTGTATGATATGTGATATGCTAAAAAATATATATGATCTGAATCATATGTTCTAATGTTTTTTGAGTTTGCTATTCATTGAAGTAAGGATTCGAGCCTTAGAAGGAGCGTTCCATGTTGGAACACTTACCCTTTTTTGCCGGTCTTTCCGGAGAACATCTCGCTCACCTGGAAGCTATTTCGAGGGAGATCACCGTCAGCAAGGGATCGGTCCTTTTTTCTACGGGGGATGCAGCACAGGGCTTCTATGCGGTTCTGTACGGAGCGGTTCGTGTCTACAGAATTTCTCCCGAGGGTAAGGAGATCACCCTTGAGATTGCCAGCGATGGCGGAACCTTTGCGGAGGCCAGTCTTTTTTCAGATGTGTATCATTGCTGGGCGGAAGCCTTGAAGAACAGCAGGGTTTGTCTGATCCCGAAGGACGCTTTTCTGGACGTTATCCGAAGTGACATTCAGTTTGCCGCCGCATGGATTCATGTCCTCTCCCTCGAGGTGATCCGCCTCAGGCAGCGGATCGAAGAGCTTACCCTCAAATCCCCCAAAGCGAGGATCGTAAGCTATGTTCTTCTACTCGCGGAAATGCAGAGCACCGCATCGGTCACCCTTCCGGTGCACCGTAAATCCATCGCGTCGTTGCTCGGCATGACCCATGAGACCTTCTACAGAATGGCCAAGGAGCTCGAGAATGATGGGTTGGTGCGCTTTGACGGCCAGAGCATTGAAATCGTGAATCGTTCCCTGTTGGAGCAACTGATGGGGTAGCGAATAGTTGAACTTTATATGAAAATGCCCCTTCCCTGTATCCCTCCCCCTCGATGGGGGAGGGAGGGGTGGGGGTGATTTTCATCCTTCGTTGCGCCCGATCCGGGCATGGGGGTTTGTGTAGATTGATGAGAACGGAGGCCCCGTGTATAATTTCATGTTAGATCATGAAGCTCCCATCAGGCTGAGCTTTTTCTTCGGCATCCTGCTTTTCATGGCCCTCTGGGAGTTTATTTCTCCCCGCCGTGAATTGACGACCTCCAAGGGGGCGCGCTGGTTTGCCAATCTGGGGCTTGTCGCCATCTATACACTGGCCATTCGTTTGTTGATCCCCATGCAGGCGACAGGCATGGCCATGTCCGCTGCCAACCATGGATGGGGCATATTAAACAGCGTCCTGCTGCCGCAATGGTTCAAAATAACTCTCGGAGTTTTGGGCCTCGATTTCGTCATTTACCTGCAGCACGCCATGTTTCATGCATTGCAGCTTTTCTGGCGTTTCCACCAGGCTCACCACACGGATCTTGATTTTGACGTGACTACCGGTGTCCGTTTTCACCCGGTGGAGATTTTTCTGTCCATGGGAATCAAGATGACCACGGTGGTTTTGCTGGGTGCATCCGCCGCCGCGGTTATCCTTTTTGAGGTTTTGCTCAATGCGACCAGCATGTTCAACCACGGCAACGTCCGCCTGCCGGGCCGCATCGACGGGGTACTGCGGCTGTTCGTGGTTACGCCGGAGATGCACCGCGTGCACCACTCCGTCGTGATTCAAGAGCACAACAGCAATTTCGGCTTTAACCTCCCCTGGTGGGACCGCCTTTTCGGCACCTATCGCCCCCAACCCGCCGCGGGCCACGAAAGCATGACCATAGGCCTAAGCCACTTTCGCGATCCCCATTCTCTAACCTTCACCCGTCTCCTCATTCTTCCCTTCATCACTAAGCCCACCCACTGAAATGCACACCCATAAATCTTGTCTGCGTAAGGAAAACAATTTCTCTAACCTCGGCGACAAGGCCGGAAGATAGGAAAAAGCGGTTGAATATCCAGCTACAGATGGATATCACCCTTCTTCATTCTAGCCCTTTTCCTGCGGCGCTACTCGATTTTTACAATAATCTTTACTAAACAAAAGACAATTTTATTTGCATTTATCCGGTTAGACGGATATATTGAAGACATGAAAAATCTTGCGGCTATCGTTAAATCCTTGGAAGACGAGACTCGGCTGCGCATCATGGCCCTGCTGCTTGATGCCGAGGAACTCTGCGTCTGCGACTTTATGGCGGTGTTACAGCTTCCTCAGTCCACTGTTTCCCGTCATCTCTCACATCTGAAAAATGCGGGCTGGCTCAGCGACCGCCGCGCGGGAGTATGGATTCACTATTCCTTCGCTAAGGATTTAAGCCCGATTCATAGGACATTCATCTCAACACTGCGCACTATCCTTGCTCAGAACGAAGTGGCCGGTCAAGACCGTCAACGCCTGACGAAACTTAGTAGTGAGAATCGTTGCGCATAATATTTTTTTACCTTACATCTATCCGTGAATCCGGATAACAGGAGAGACAGAATATGAAAAAACGAGACCTTTTTCTTTTGTTCTTCGGCGGGGTCAAGAAGATGCACATGGGCTTCGACGATCCGGCAGCGGCTGTGGGGACGGAGGAAGAAATCACGGCGGTATTCCGCAGGGTTCGGGATGAGATCAAGGACAGGTTGCTTGAATTCTTTTCAAACGATTTAAACGAAGGAGGTAGACATGGCTACGGAAATCAGTAAGAAGCTTTCTTTTCTCGACCGCTACTTGACTGTCTGGATATTTGCGGCTATGGCGCTGGGTGTGGGGCTGGGATATTTCTTACCGGGCGTAGAGCACTTCATCAACCGGTTTCAGGTCGGGACGACGAATGTGCCCATCGCCATCGGACTCATATTGATGATGTACCCTCCCTTTGCCAAGGTGAAGTACGAGGAGATGCCGGAAGTGTTCCATGACAAGAGAGTGCTGGGCTTGTCCCTGGTGCAGAACTGGCTCATCGGACCGGCGCTGATGTTTATCCTGGCCATCATTTTCCTGCCTGACAAGCCGGAATACATGGTTGGCCTCATCATGATCGGTCTCGCCCGCTGCATTGCCATGGTCATCGTCTGGAACGAACTGGCCAAGGGAAGCACCGAATACGCCGCTGGTCTCGTAGCCTTCAACAGCATCTTTCAGGTACTTTTTTTCAGCGTTTATGCCTGGTTTTTCATCACCGTTCTACCACCGCTCTTCGGTCTTGCCGGAAGCATCGTGGAAGTCAGCATCCGTCAGATTGCCGAAAGCGTCTTCATCTATCTGGGCATTCCCTGCATCGCCGGGGCGCTCACCCGTTTTATCGGTCTTCTGCTCGTGGGGAAGGAGCGCTACCATAAGAGCTTTGTCCCGATTATCAGTCCCATAACTCTTATCGCCCTCCTGTTTACCATTGTCGTTATGTTCAGTCTGAAAGGAAAACTGATCGTCACCATTCCCCTGGACGTATTGCGCATTGCCATCCCACTCGGTGTCTACTTTATCGTCATGTTTGTTGTTTCCTTCCTCATGGGCAAGAAAATGGGGGCGGACTACTCCCGGACTACCACGCTGGCCTTCACGGCGGCGAGCAACAATTTTGAGTTGGCCATTGCCGTGGCAGTGGCAGTATTCGGACTTGGCTCCGGCGTGGCCTTTGCAGCGGTGATCGGTCCCCTTGTGGAAGTGCCGGTGATGATCGGACTGGTAAACGTGGCATTCTGGTTCCGGAGACGTCTGTTTGTCGAAGATAACAGTATCTACGCGAGGAGATAATATGCAGGAGCATGATGATAAAAATCACTTATGACCGGCAATTGAAACTTGCTCCGACAGGGTGTAACTCTATTGAGGGAGCTGCCTCTGACAAGCCCCCCTGTTGAGGGCCTCTGCCCTCCGCGGGCGGCGGAGAAATCAACGAGACCATTCCCGGCTTTGTAGGCTGGTTGGAGAGCGGTGCGGGACGAGCGCCCCAGGTGGCGGCGACCCTTACCTTTACCGACCGCTTCGGCGCATGGAAAGCCCGTTGGCGGATCTGCCGCATGAACTACATGGTGCCGCCGCCATGTGTGAGAACACCATGTCCAATGATCTTCTGACAACGACTTTTCCAGCGCTAAAAGAGTTTCAAAAAGCAATTACGGCTCTTAGAACTATCGATGCACCGTATGAGCTTATAAAGCCAAACCCTGCACTGGCCCTCGTCGCGTTTCCGGCACTCGTCATGAGCCGGGAAGTGCGAAGCAGTTTGGAAGAGATGGCGCCGGACATCGTTTTTTCAGGATGGGTCGATTACCGCGCAGCCACGGCAGAAATGCCCGATGGTCCGGAACCGGAAGCGGCTGACCGATGCGAATGTTTCCAGCGCGCGACCATCATGGTGCTTGGCCCCTGTGTCGCCGATGAAACGAAGATTCGGATCATCACGCACTTGGAAGGAGATCTGGGTCCTATCCTGCCTTACCTGAATGCGGTAATTCCGCAAGCATCGTATACACCCGCTACGGAAACACTTACCGTCATGGACGGCTACCGGATGATTGCCCTCTACCGGCAGCGCATCACGATTGCCAAGGCAGACGAGATTGTGGATAGCTGGCTGACGCTCGAGCGCATTCGCAGACTTGCCTTGAAGACCTGGACAGATCGCAGCCAAATAGAACCCTGCTTTAAAACAAGAAGGCGACCACCGGCCATTGAGATTTTTAAGCGCCTTCCCGGTACCAACTGCGGCTTATGCGGCGAGCCAACCTGTCTCGCGTTTGCCGTGAGGGTCTGGTCGGGGGAAGCCTCCGTAAGGACTTGTCCTCCTGTCTTTCAGGAAGGCGGAGGCTACTCACAGTTACGAGAGCCATTGTTCGAAATATGTGCCGGGATGGGGATAGCGGCTGTTGAATAATTTTTTCTTGACAAGCAATTGGCTTATTGGCATATTAACCAACAATGGTGGGCAGAAATAAAAAGTGTTATTAAATATTAGACGCGAGGCTGGAAATGAATGGACAAGCGAAAATAATCGAACAATTGCTTTCCAAAACCGGCGTCCGGGTCAACGGCCCCAATCCCTGGGACATCCGGGTGCAGGACGAACGACTTTACTCCCGCCTGCTGAAAGACGGCAGTCGCGGACTGGGCGAATCTTACATGGAGGGTTGGTGGGACTGTTTCCGGATTGATGGATTCATCTGCCGGCTTCTCGGGGAAAAGCTGGAGGAGAAAATCAAAGGAACCCTGCAAACTCTCTTGCTTTATCTCTCAGCCCGGCTTTTCAATCTCCAGTCGCCGGCCCGGGCGAAGATCATCGCCCGCAGACACTACGATCTCGGCAACGATCTTTTTTTCTCCTTTCTTGATCCCTACAAGCAGTACAGTTGCGCCTACTTTGAAGGAACGGACGACCTGGTGGAAGCCCAGCGGAAAAAGCTGGAACTCATCTGTCGCAAAATCAATCTTCAGCCTCAAGATCATGTTCTGGATATCGGCTGCGGCTGGGGCGGCTTCGCGCGCTACTCCGCCGAAACGCACGGCTGCACCGTAACGGCTGTCAATATCTCGGAGGAACAAGTCCGGCATGCCCGTGAATTTTGCAAAGACCTGCCCGTGACCTACCTCCATGAGGACTACCGGCAAATCCGGGGAAGCTTCGATAAGATCGTATCCGTCGGCATGTTCGAACATGTGAGGCAGAAAAACTACCGGACTTTCATGAAAATTGCCCATCGTTGTCTGAAAGAGGGAGGAATCTTTCTGCTCCACACCATCGGCGGCCATGTCTCCCTGGTAAGCGGCGATCCCTGGATCGACCGGTATATTTTCCCCAATGGGACGCTGCCCAGTATTGCCCAGATCGCCAAAGCCGTAGAAAACCTCTTTGTGATCGAAGATATCCATAATCTGTCTCCTCACTACGAAAAAACCCTTCGAGCCTGGAACGACCGCTTCCAGAAGGCATGGCCCGGCCTCGCGGAGAAATTTGACCGGATGTTCAAAAGAATGTGGGAATACTACCTGCTCTCCTGCGCCGGCGCCTTTTGCGCCAGACACATCCAGGTCTGGCAGATCATCATGACCAAGGAGGGCGTAGAGCAACCAGTATGCCGACTCACATAAAAGGGCATCGGGATAAAGAGGTTGCCCGAACTGGTCATGAAGAAATAACGGCATTTTCTAAAAATTGACTTTGACAAATTGTTGGCTCGTTGGTATTATAACCAACAAGTAAGGGAGAAACATAATGATCACATTTCAAGAAGCGGAAATCAGAGCAAAGATCATCAAGGCTATGGCGCACCCCGTGCGGTTGATGATGATTGAATTTCTGAAAGGCGGCGAACGTTCCTTTTCAGAAATGTTTGATCTTTTTAAGCTTGATAAATCAACGGTTTCAAAACATTTGCTGGTCATGAAGGAAGCCGGCATAGTTTCCTCCCGCAAGGAAGGCATGGATATGATCTATACTCTTGATGTCCCCTGTATAACGGACTTTTTCAGTTGTGTAACGGCGGTCATCGAAAGCAAGGTCAAGAAACACCAAGCATGTCTGTGCAAATAGTTATTTTTTTTATAGCCAACTATTGGCCAAGTTGCCAATATGCCAAGGTTAAAATGTGATAAGGAAGACAATATCATGGAAATCAAGATATTAGGACCAGGATGCGCAAGCTGTCATAAGATGGAGGAAATGGCAATAGCTGCGGCAAAGGAGTTGGGCATAGAGGCAAGGATCGAAAAAATTTCGGAGATTCAGGAGATTATGAAATATACGATGTCAACGCCGGGACTTGTGGTGAACGGGAAACTCAAGTGTTCGGGAAAACCTTTGCCTGGCATTGAGAAAGTAAAAGCACTGATCAAGGAAGAGGTTTAGGCATACAGCATCTATCATGGCTTTTCGAAATTCCTGTAGCGAAAACACAATTTGGGATGTCGGTACTGTTTACGCGTAATAGCGGGGCACATAGCTCCGGAAACCAGGAGGTGAGAAGTTGAATAACGTTAATGAAACTTGTGGGTGCGGCACTGCAACCTGCTTGATGAAGGAAGAAAAACCCGCCGGCGTGCGGCGCTGCCTGGCGTTCCTTTTGCCGGGCCTCATCCTCTGGGGACTGGTTTATCATTTTCTCGCGCCTGCGGCAAGCTGGCTTACCTATTCCCTGCTCCGTCTGACGCCGAAGACCCATCTCGCCTCGGCTGTCGATTTCTTCATATTTGAGGTTCCGAAAGTATTGATGCTCCTCACCCTTGTGGTCTTCGGCGTGGGGATTATTCGCTCTTTCTTTACGCCCGAACGCACCCGGAAGATGCTGGCCGGGAAAAAGGAATTCTTCGGCAACGTGCTTGCCGGAACATTGGGCATCGTCACTCCTTTTTGTTCCTGCTCGGCCGTGCCGCTTTTCATCGGATTCGTCACCACTGGCGTCCCGCTCGGCGTCACCTTGTCTTTCCTGATCTCGGCGCCGATGGTGAATGAAATTGCCCTGGTGCTTCTCTACGGGCTTTTCGGCTGGAAAGTAGCAGCTATTTATTTAAGCACCGGCCTCGTGATCGCCATCATTTCCGGCTGGGTAATCGGCCGACTGGGCATGGAACGGCACGTCGAGGAATGGGTCTATGAAACGCCGCTGGGCATGGTCGACGGAGAGGAAGAGAAAATTTCCGGGGCCATGCGGATAAGGTATGGTCTGGATGCGGTGCGCGAGATCATGGGAAAGGTCTGTCCCTATGTGATGGCAGGGATTGCCGTGGGCGCCGGCATCCACGGTTACGTGCCGGAAGGCGTCATGGCCGGCATCATGGGCAAACAGTGGTGGGCCGTCCCCGCTTCAGTGCTTCTGGGCATTCCCATGTATTCCAACGCCGCTGGAATCATTCCCGTGGTGCAGGCGCTTCTCGGCAAGGGTGCAGCGCTGGGAACGGTGCTGGCCTTCATGATGGCGGTGATCGCCCTTTCCCTGCCGGAGTTCATCATCTTGCGCAAAGTCCTGAAGCCAAGCCTGATTGCCGTGGTCATCGGCGTGGTGGGGGTCGGCATCATGACGGTCGGTTATCTGTTCAATGCCCTGCCCCTCCGGAAGATTGTGGAAACGGGATTTTCACATATGTGAGCAAACGGAGAGACAGGAAACGAAAGCTTGCTGAGCTAAAGTTGTCATACTATGTATCGTTGTAGGGTTACTTTTTTTGGAAACATTTTGATTGACAAAAGCCTGACCTCTGGAGATAATCTGGAGATAATAGTAACATTTAGGGTGTAACAGCGGAGGAATCCACGGACTAATGGTCCCAAGACCTTCATTTCGAGGATTCCTTGGAAATGGCAAATTTGGAGGGGTGGTTATGCGAAGGTCTAAACTCATATTAAGGAGGAATCCAAAATGGATGAGAAAATTATAAACACAGTGTGTGGGGTTTGTGACGCAAATTGCGGGGTTAGGCTTAGGGTTAAGGAAGGTAAGGTAATCAAGGTTGAAGGCCTGAAAGAACATCCGGGAAGTAGAGGGCGTTTGTGCCCCAAAGGGGCAGTGGCCTTATCTATTGCATATGCTCCTGATCGGCTTACGTATCCCCTAAAGAGAGTTGGAGAGCGAGGTGAGCACAAATGGGCTCGTATCTCCTGGGACGAGGCCCTGAATATTACAACTGAAAAACTTACCGGGATAAAAAATAAGTACGGAGCTGAGGCCTTCTGTCTCTTTCGTGGTGACGCGCCGGACTGGGGGGCGGTTTGGGATTATTGCATAAGGTTTATGAATGTTTTTGGTTCGCCAAATATTACGGGACCGGGACATCAATGTCATGTTCCGCGTGTGGTGGCCCACCGTCACACTTATGGTGCTTTTATGCCTATAAGCGACTACCGGAATGCCAAGACTATGGTGGAATGGGGTTCTAACTCCATGAACACCAATTTGTCCCTTTCAGAGGCTATTGAGGGCGCCTTGAAAAATGGGGCCAAATTAATAGTCGTGGATCCCATAAAGACTAAACTGGCTTCAAAAGCAGATATATGGTTGCAACCCAGGCCGGGAACAGATGGAGCTTTGGCCTTAAGCATGCTTAACGTTATTATCGATGAAGAACTCTATGATAAGGAATTTGTCAAGGACTGGACCATTGGGTTTGAGGAATTGGTGCAATTCATCAAGGATTATCCGCCTGAAAGGGGAGAGGAGATAAGCCTGGTCCCTGCCCAATCTATTAAAGAGGCTGCCCGACTTTACGCTACGAATAAACCTTCCTGCCTCTGGGAGGGCAATGGATTGGATCAACATACCAATGTGGTGCAAACAGTACGCGCCTTAGCAATTCTAAAGTCGATAACGGGTAATATAGATGTACCTGGTGGAAGCATCTTCCCTCCCCATTTGCGTACAGCCGATATACGAATGAAGGAGAAATTACCGAAAGAAAAGGCGAAGATAAGATTGGATGGGCATGAACTTTTTTACCCCATGTTTGATATGGTTTCCTATCCTTCAGTCATTGATGCCATGCTAACCGGGGATCCCTATCCCATAAAGGCTGGAATGGTGATGGGAGGTAATCCCCTGGTTACCCTGGCCAACACGCAGAGGGCCCGGGAGGCTTTCAAGAGATTGGATTTTCTGGTAAACATCGATATATTCATGACCCGTACCGGAGAGATAGCCGACCTGGTTCTCCCGGCCGCCACTTACTTTGAAAAGACGGGTCTCACCTTCCGGGGTCTGGCAGGAGGTTATCTCCTTTTACAACAAAAGGCAGTAGAGATGGAGGAGTGTTGGCCTGATTGGAAGATCCTTTTTGAACTGGCAAAAAGATTGGGCTATGAAAAGGAATTTCCCTGGAGGGATGTGGAAGAGGCCATTGAAGAGCAGATAAAGCCAAGCGGTCTTACCGTTGAAAAGCTAAAAGAGAGCCCGGAGGGGGTATATTATCAGGAAATGAGATATAAAACTTATGAAACTCAAGGTTTCATGACCCCTTCGGGAAAAGTGGAAATCTATTCCAAGACCTTTCAAGAGAAGGGATATGACCCCTTACCTGTTTATAAGGAACCATTAGAGAGTCCTTACAGTCAGCCTGAATTAGCCAAGAAATATCCCCTGATTGGAACCAGTGAAGGAAAATCACGTGCTTTTGTCCATACGACATCGCGCAACATTCCTTCCTTGCGGAAGTTAGATCCGGAACCCTTGGTTAAGTTACACCCTAAGGATGCAGAAAATTACGGTATAAAGGATGAAGACCGGGTAAAGGTTAGCTCAGCCAGAGGAAGTATTCAGATGAAGGCCAAGGTGGTAAAGGCAGCTCTACCCGGAGTAGTGGTAATTCCATGGGGATGGGGTCAGGCCTTACCTGAGGCCAACTTCCACAATCTAACCGATGATATGGCACGTTGCCCCATTTCAGGAGCTACCTCGAGCAGGGCTTTTTTGTGCGAGATTGAGAAGATTTAGTTAAGAAATTTCGCAAAGCGCGTCAAAACCGAAGGAGCTCACTCCAGGACCAGGACATGGGCGGTCATGTCCTGGGGAATGTCGAGGGACAGCAATGTAAGAACAGTCGGGGCAATGTCCGAAAGCTTTCGACGGCTTAGGAGCCCTTAGCCCGGGGAATCATTGGCAATGTAGATGCACCCGACGGGAAACGTCGTATGGCTTGTCCTGACCATGCCGGTCTTGTAGTCGATCATCTGCTCGGCGTTCCCGTGATCTGCCGTCACCAGCACATGGGCGTTGAGTTCAAGCAGCCGGTTGACGACCTTCCCCACACAATGGTCAACAATTTCGATAGCTTTCCTCGCCGCCTCGAAATCGCTCGTATGCCCCACCATATCCCCGTTTGCCAGGTTAAGGAGGATGAAGGCATAGGGGTTGTTCGTAAGCCGGGCGAGCAGCGCCTCGGTAACGGCATAGGCTTCCATCTCCGGGTGACTGGCAAAAGTCGCTTAGAATCCAAACATGAAGATGAAACCAAAATACCCTGACTTCTTTCAGACAATTCTCGACAGCATTGCGGACGGTGTCTTCACGACAGACAAGAACCGCCGGATTACGTCCTTCAACCGCGCGGCGGAGCGGATCACGGGATTCAGGCGTGAAGAGGCCATCGGCAAGCCATGCTACGAGGTTTTTCACGCCAGTATCTGTCAGAATGCCTGCGCCTTGGAGGAGGCGTTGAAAACGGGCATCGAGGTTATCGACCGCCCGCTGAATATTATTAATAACGTAGGGAAAACGGTTCCGATCAGCGTCAGCGCTTCCGCGCTCAGCGACGGAAGCAAAAAGGTCATCGGTGGCGTTGAGACTTTCCGCGACCTTTCGGCTATCGAGGCACTAAAAAAGGAAATACAAAAGCAATATACGTTTGAGGACATCGTCAGTAAAAACCGGGAAATTCAAAAGATATTCAATATCCTGCCCGACATGGCCGAGAGTGACAGCACGGTACTGATTGAAGGACCGAGCGGGTCGGGCAAGGAGTTGTTTGCCAGGGCCATCCACAACCTCAGCGCGAGAAAAAATAAATCCTACGTGGTCGTTAATTGCGGGGCGCTGCCCGATAACCTGCTCGAGTCCGAACTTTTTGGTTACGAGAAGGGGGCATTCACCGACGCACGTCGCGACAAGCAGGGCCGATTCACTCTCGCAGAAGGAGGCACGATTTTCCTTGACGAGATCGGTGACTTGTCTCCCATGTTCCAGGTAAAGCTGCTACGGGTGCTCCAGGAACATGAGTACGAGCCGCTTGGATCAACAAAGACACTGAAGGCCGACGTGCGTATCATAGCTGCCACCAACCGGAATCTTGCCGGGCAGGTGCGGGACGGGAAGTTTAGACAGGACTTGTACTATCGTCTAAATGTCCTTCGCATTGAACTTCCTCCCCTTGCCCGTCGCCGTGAGGACATTCCACTGC
Organism: Syntrophales bacterium; assembly: GCA_035283845.1. Classification (GTDB taxonomy): domain Bacteria; phylum Desulfobacterota; class Syntrophia; order Syntrophales; family JACQWR01; genus DATESZ01. The sequence continues at coordinate 14,689 of DATESZ010000218.1, forward strand.
TTATTGATCATTTCATCACTGAATTTAATTTGAAACGTAATAAAAAAATCATCGGCGTCTCAGATGATGTGCTGGATTTTCTGATGCGCTATATGTTCCCTGGCAATGTACGTGAACTTGTGAATATTATCGAGCACGCCTTTGTTCTGTGCCATGAAAAAGTCATCGACATGAGGCACCTGCCGCCGGAAATCAGCGAGTTATCCGTCGAGATGAGACCATTACCGGCAGAGGGTATTTCACCCCTCGATGCCGCTGAAAAAACTGCAATTGAAGAAGCCCTCATAAAACATTCCGGCGCCCGCGCGGCGGCGGCTCACGACCTGGGCATCAGCACCGTCACCCTCTGGCGGAAGATGAAGAAATTCCATATCGAACCCTGAAAACAATCCCCGATATTTCCCTCCATAGAGCCAACCCGGGCATTTCATAAAAGAAAGCCCTTTCACTGACCTATTTCATTATTGAAATATGCAATGCATTTCTCTTATGTCTACAAGGAGGGGAACAACATTACGTATGCCAAAATATCCTTATGTTGGGCAACGTTACAAGAAGTAATCGGGTAATTTTTCCGACTGGCACATAATTTGATTACAAGTAATACGTGTCATGGAGAAATTGAAGGTTGCCATACCGGTTTTCGGATCACAAGTGTCTCCGAGATGCGACTGCGCACAGGTAATGCTTTCCCTGGAATAAAAAAATCTCTCTGACCTTTTTTTTCAATAGTCGCCGTGATCGTACTGTCGTACTACGGAGGGGTCATTGCCGGTCGCAGTCGGATTTTACAAGAAAGATAAATACAGATGTGGCGGAAAGGAGAACAGGCATGCTGGAAGAAAAAGCAATGGAGAAAAATATCTACAAGGAAACGATTAATTTCGGAAATAATTCGTTCATGGAGTTTCTGATGACAAAGACCAGGGCGTTCAAGGAATTCCAGAAGATGTCGGCATTTGTGACCAGTATTTACAGAGGCTCCAATTACCCTTTTTTTGTGGTGGATACAAATCTTAGCATCCAGTATATGAATCCTGCTTGCCTTGAGTTCACGGGATTGAAGCTCACCGAGATAAGCGGTAAGGTGTTCTGCCCCGACATCCTTGAGAGCGATCTGTGCGAGGGAGATTGTGCGATAAAGCGGGCCATAACGACGAAAAGGCCTGTGGTCGGTAAAAGAGTCAATGTAAAGGACAAGAATGGTAAACGGCATACCATCATCGTCAGTGCAGGGGCCCTGGTTGATATGAGCGGCGAAGTGTTGGGAGGATTTGAGATGTGGAGAGATGCGATGCCTGACATGGAAATGACTTCCCGCGTAAATTTGCTCATGTCAACTCTGGATGACTATTGCCGAGAGATGAGGGAACTCCTCGAAAAACTTGACGACATCCTTGCCCATGAGATTGGAAAAAGCGGAGGGGGCAAACAAATCATTAATCAGATGAAACAGCGGATGGGGACGCTCATGAACATGTGCCATACCCTGCAGAGATCCGATTGCTGGAATGTTATGGATTGTCCGAATGAGCGGCAGATACAATGCCCTGCCTTTCCCAATGAGGGGAGAAACTGCTGGGATGTCGATTACACGTGGTGTAATGGTCAGATGCAGGGAAAGGCACTCGACAAGACTAAAACATGTACGCAATGCCGCGTTTATATGGAGTTTAGGGAGAGAAACTAAAGAACGCTTTCTAAGCAGAAAGCAATCCCGCCTTTCTCTCGAAGAGCTTTGAAAGTAAGACGGTACTATAGTATGGGTGGTTTCTTTAAAGAGTTGCTTAAGGCATCAGGCAAAAACAAAGTGGGTCTGGCCGGTATTGCAACGATGGCCGGCCTGTCCCTGGTAAAAGGCGTTCTGACCAAACCCGGCATTGGGGTCTATCTGGAATACCAGATCGAGAGGATATTTCATGGATGGTCAGAGGACGGCAATTGTCCTGAGGAGGTCAGCCGGACAGCCGATGCAATCCTCAGCCTCTTCAGCTCAAGGGGCCTTTCACCCAACCGGATCGCCGTGGATGGCGTTCCCGGCAGCGGCAAAAGCACGCTGGCTGTCGCACTTGCCCGCAAGCTGGATATGGCCACGGAGTGCCTTGACCATAAAAACATGGACCAGGCAATCAGCTTTGCCAGAGACCGGACTATTTACGAACATCACCGGCTGCTGCGCACCCAGGACCTGGACAGCTTCGATGCGCTTATCTACATTGATGAACCGGTAGAAATATCCAGGCAGAAGGTTCTGCAGCGTAAGAGGGGCGGATACCTGGTAGATATTATGAATTACGATAGATTGAAAGCCGTCGGCAGCAAGGCTTTTTCCGTGGCCGCCGGTGAATGCATCGCAGTGGAAGACAGCTTCGTACGAGTCAAGATCAGACCCGAAGGCGGGTTCAGGTGCCGTGAAAATATCGAGGATGAGTTGCTCGCCAAAGGGCTGAGCAGCAAGGGCCTCAACAAGGAGCAGTCCCTGTTTTTGTGTGTTGAGGGCAAAACCAGAAAGGGCTTTAGCGCTTACCTCAACCCGGGCTCCTATAGTAAGGAATTGCTCCTGGCACTGAGACAGGGCTTGTTTCAAACCCCCAATCCCTGGCGGGGCCGGCGATGAGCATGCGTATTGCCGGAATCATTACGCTTGACAGGAAGCTCAACAGCAAGCTTGCCGTCTTTCGTAAACCATGGCTGATGACCATCATGGCAGTCATCACCCAGCTTGGTTCCGGACCCTTCTGGGTAGTCGCATATACCTGCATATTTGCTTTCGCCCCCATGGCTCTGATGCCGCTATTGATCGCCGCCATCGAGGCCGAACTGGCAACGCTCGTCATTATTCTCACTTTGCGCTATCTCATCAGGAGGGAGCGGCCACACCCTGGCCTCGGAGACAGGCCCTTGGACCCCTGGAACCGCTATTCGTTTCCCTCGCATCACTCCGCCAGAATGATCATGCTGAGTGTTGTATGCGGGGCACACTACCAGGCGTCATTGGCAGTCATGCTCCCGGTCGCCGGGCTGATCGGGTTTTCACGCCTGTATCTGGAAAAGCATTATCTGTCCGATGTGCTCACCGGAGCTGCGGTAGGCGGCCTTGTGGCTGCGGCGGCTCTGTACCTGAACACATAATATGAGCGAAAAAAGGGAATGCCCTCAACAAGCGGGAATCCAGCACAAACGAGCCCGGCACAGCAACATTGGCTTACCCTGAGAATTGGTTAATTACCTGGGACTCTTCCACTGCATGAGTTGGCTCTGTTATCAGTTCGAGCTGATTGAGACGGTACCTTTGCATGACCTCCTTCACGGAAAGACCCTCCTCAACCCTATACACGTCAGCAAGCTTATCTTTCAACATATAGTAAGCTATTTCGCCGATATTTGAGACAAAGACCAAATCTATTCTGTATTTGATAATGGCCCTTACGATTTTTATTCCAATGTGTGCCTTTTCATTAAGGAATTCATTCGTACAGAAATCTTCAATTTCCACATTCCCGCTTTCCATCCTTACTATGACAAAGTAGGGAGCCCGTCCAAAGTGACCACTGATGAGGGAATCCATACCCTTTATATCCCGGACCGGGATTATGGCCGATACAATCTCATCTTTTAGGGGCTCAACATGAATAAAAACTGACTCAATATTCTCGTAATCTTTTGTTATCAACTCTTCCACTTTGTTCGCTAATTCATGTGCCCTGTATAAGGGAAGTGAAGGCCGGGTCTTAATTATGCATTCGACCATCCTGAACGGGCCGGACTGACGGATCTTTACGTCGCTGAGCCCCTTGACTCCGCAGATTTCGTTTACTTTTTTTTCAAGTTCATATTGCAATTCAGGATCCAGGTTCGCATCCATCAAAACTAAAAGAGAGGTCCATGTATTCGCAATTCCCAATTTAAAAAGGAGTAATGAGATCAGAATCATAATGGCGCCTTCTACGTAAGGAATTCTGAAATAGGCCAGCAGTATGCCAATGAACACTATCAAAGAAGTAAAAATATCGAGAAACGCTTCACGCGAAGATGCAATGAGCGATGGGGAACCAATTGATTTACCAACTTTCAATTCCACTTTTGCAATAAAAAATGCCGCGACGGAGGATATTATGCTTGCGGCAACAGGTAAAATCGGGAAAGATTTTACAGGGTCAAGATAGAAAAGCCTGTGGCATCCTTCTCTCAATACCTCAATTCCCGCCACCACTATGAATCCCCCCACGATTAAACAGGCAAGTGTTTCCGCCCTGTATAATCCATAAGGGAATTTGGTCGTTTTCCTTCTGGAAGCTATCCAAAGACCAAAGCCGGAAGCAGCATGAGTCAAAAGATCGGCGCCGCTATGAAAAGCGTCGGCTATTAAGACCTGTGAGCCAAATAGATAACCTATGATACCCTTCATTACCGCTAAAAGAAGCGATACTATCGATGAGATAAAGGCAATTCTCCGGCCCTGTTTCAGTCTCGCAATTTTATTCTCCATATCTTTACCTATGCGCTGCTACTCATCGGAAAATCCACGCGTCATTGCTGAACCGCATTGGGGGCATCTCAGTTTAAAACATTGAACCCTCTGTTGATGGAGGACCGACAATCCGCATTTGGGACAGATACACTTAATCTTTTGCGGAACCAGTTTAAGAGATGCTCTACCCATTCCAAAACGAAAACCTCTACCCCTACCACTTCCTTTGCCTCCCTGGCCGTCTCTATCCATTCTGTTAAACCCAAATGGCATCCTATACCCCTTTTACATTATTATTTGCTTTACATGACAAACATTAGTGCAAGAAACATGCAATATGGTTATCACATGACGAATCAAGCGATAATATGCAATATTTAAGTTGGTTAGCGGAAGATGAAGAAATTCCATATCGAACCCTGAAAACAATCCCGATATTTCCCTCCTTTGAGCCAACCCGGGCATTTCATAAAAGAAAGACCTTTCACCGATTTGTTTCATTATTGAAATATTCAATGCTTCTCCCCGTGCCCACGAGGAGGGCGGCAAAATTACTTATGCCAAATAAGCCTTATGTTGTGAAACGTTACAAGGCTTCATTGGTTCATTTTTTCTACTGGCACATAATTTGATTACAGCAATATGTGTCATGGACAAATTAAAGGTTGCCATACCGGTTTTCGGACCACACGTGTCTCCGAGATGTGACTGCGCACAGGAAATGCTTTTCCTGGAATTCGAGAACGGCGAGGTTGTTTCGCGGAGAACAGCATCAATGGAGGGCATGAATTCCCTCCAGAGAATAAGGGCAATTGCCGCATCAGGCGCTACATTGCTGGTGTGCGGGGCGGTGCCAGGATTCATGAGAAGAATGATTGAAGCCCAGGGTATGCAGATTATTTATGTCGAAGGAAGGGAAATAGAAGCACTGGTTGAGCGGCTGAAGCAGGGAAAATTTAGCATCGATGTTCAGCATGGTCGTCGAAGGCGCGGGATGCGCCGCCGCAATGAATCCCCATGGCTCGATTTGCATCCATCAGCGAAAAGCATCGATTCCGAAACCGGGAACGATAAGACGGGAACATGAGAGAGAGGGAATAACATGGATTCTCAAACAGTGGATGGCAGCCAATAAGAAAGAAGGAAAGGAGGTGAATAAATATGCCAGGATTTGATGGAAACGGCCCGACAGGGATGGGACCGAGGACCGGAGGCGCTTTTGGTTCCTGTCCACCCGGAGCAGGAACAACGGCCGGTACATCGTTGCGTGGAATTGGACGCGGCGGCTTACCGTGGGGTGGCGGTCGCGGACGATTATGGGGCGTCAGTAGAGGGAAGGGGTTTCCCGGCTTCTGCAGAGGATTTTTCGGGCGCCAGCGTATGACACCACAGGACGAGGAAGCGATCTTCGCCAACCGTGTCTCTGTGCTGGAAAGAGAACTGGCGGCAACACGCGAGCAGCTCGCCACGCTCAAGAAAGACGCCAACGGGAAAACGCAGTAACCAACTTATTTCGTAACCTTTCGGGAGAGCATCCGGCTCCCGAAAGGTCTTTCTCTGAATATTTTTAAGAGGGTTCTTTGTACGGCAGACATTCATGTAATGTAGTAGCGTTTTTGCTTAATCAACGAGGAGCGCTTTTTTAAGGAGAGGGCAAATGAAAATCGCAATCAGCGCGTCGGCTGATAGGAATAGGAACTGTGAAACTCAGAGTTGTGGAAAGAGGCAAGCCGGAACACGGTCCGGGCGATTATTCGTTTCACGGCGTTGCTCTTCTCGCCAAGGAAGGCATTTTTGCGGAAGTGATCAAAAGCGGATACATTGTGGAAGCTGACACCATCGGCGTCCGTTTACCGGACGAAGGCTAAGGAGGTCTCTATGAAATTTGCAGTACCAACATATCAGGGAAAATTATGCGCCCACTTCGGCCACTGTGAAGCGTTTGCGCTCATTGATGCAGAAGAAAACGGCACAATCATGAATGAGACCTATGTGAATCCGCCGCCCCACGAACCCGGGCTGCTGCCCGCATGGCTCTCGCAGAAAGGCGTCAATTGTGTGATAGCCGGCGGTATGGGAAGCCGTGCCCAGCAGCTCTTTGCCGAGAAAGGGGTTAAAGTGATCGCCGGTGCAGAGGGCGAATACCCCCGGGAAGTGGTGGGGCAATACCTGAAAGGCATATTGCAGACAGGCGCCAAGACCTGCGACCATTAAGAGGGGTTTCAGCGCCGATTTGGTATGGGAAGGGGTCGGGGCATAGGTGGCCATAAAAGTTTTTAATCTTGGGTCATTCTTTACGAATCACAAATCACGTGACACGTATCACGGAATAGAAAGGAGAATAGGCCAATGAAAATATTAGAAGACCTATTTTTAAGCCTTAAGGAGAACGATTACCCTGTCAAAAGGGTCCATACCTGTGTCTTCTGGACTGGTGTCATCAGTAAGCATTGTGGTCTTTCCTCCACTTTCAGAGATGAAACGGTCCCCCACGACCGCGGGGTGAGGGATGTTGGAAACCTCACCCAAAAGATGGCTTTGGAATTGGCTGAGTATGCCCGATCGGAAAGCCTTCTGGAGGCCTCTATTGGTATGGCAACTATCAATTCACTGATTGATATTGATGAATCCAACTGCGTCGAAAAAAATGCCCTTGATATAATTTTGGAGATGGGAAAAGGGAAAAATGTGGCTGTGGTTGGCCATTTCCCATGGATCCCGAAATTGAAAGGAACGGTGCAGAATCTCTGGGTTCTCGAACAGAAAATTCGAGAGGGAGATCTGCCGGCAAAGGAGGCTTATAGCGGATCTTCCAGCCCCAAAAAATCATAAGTCATTGTAATAATATATCAATATGGCAATTTTGCCTAAAAAGTGTAGCCACTAATATAATATAAATAATCAATATTATACTTGACAATTGAGTTGTTATTAGTTATATGT
>DATESZ010000219.1:0-9214 GCA_035283845.1 Syntrophales bacterium
GTGCTACCAACGACCTTGAACCCTCCGTGTTTGACGTCGCGCAGATTCAACTGCGAGGCGCCAGTTGGTAGTGTTGTCGGATCCTTTCCGAGCGCCTGGACAGATGCTCCCTGTACGACGTACGCGGCCTCAATACCGTGATGGATGTGCAGTTCAATGCTCTCGCCGGGCTTGTATTCCCCGACCGACGCGATGACTTCCATGCCTGGCGCACCCGAAAGGTCCGAACGCTTCTGTTCGATGCGCTGGGGTGAGTCGCTGCTCGGTTGTGCCACCAGTCCTGTAACCAGACCGGTACTAAAAAGCAGTACGGCCACCAACGAACGAAGCATAACAGACTTTCTCATAGGAGTCTCCTTACCGTGCTTGGAAACCTAACGCGCCGCATCACACGCCAGCATGAGCCACAAGTGAACGCTGGTCTTATGTGAATGCGTATGTTTTCCTGGATGATTATCTCTTGTTCGCCTGCCTGATATGGACCAGAATCCCGATAAAGCCTCCCATAAAACCGCTTATCAATCCGCTTATGCCATTATTTAGGGAATTAATTGCCACAGTCTCGGGAAGTGGAATAAAAAAGTAATTGATTAAAAAGCTCATAAGAAAGCCCATGAATCCACCGATTAAGCCGCTTAGTAATGCACTTCTCATAGATAGCTCCTTTAATTTATCGGTATAATATCTATATCTATAAATTGTCCATACTTCAGCATTTCAATCTGAACTTATTAATATACTTCGATTTCATTAATATACTTTGATTATAAAAATGGCAACTTGTATTTGCACTCCTTCTAGATCAAATAATAAAACTTCTCTGGCAAGAAAAGGTTATTGTACCCAAAGTGTTACCTTAAATGATCCTGCCTGATAATCAATTTGATAGAAACCGTGTTTTGTAATATAGACAAAGCAATAATCATAACCAACATTTCCGAGGAGCAATATGAACCTAAAAAGAGATAGCAATGGCGTTACGTGCTGCTGGCTGTATTGAGCGAACCGGTAAATGGTTTATGTAAGGGACGAATCCTCAAACTAATGTCTGACAATAATCTTACGGATCTTCAGGGTCAAATCGAGCGAATCACCTTCACCAGCGAGGAAACGGGATATACTGTCGCCAAGATCAAGGTTTATGGCCGGCGAGAGCTGGTGACGATCATCGGGAGCATCGTCAACCCAACTCCTGGGGAAGTCATCAAGATGAAAGGCGAATGGGGCAATCATCCGAAATACGGCGAACAGTTCAAGATCGTCTTCTGTCAGACCACCACTCCTGCCAGTGTCCATGGCATCGAAAAATATCTCGGTTCAGGGCTTGTTAAGGGTATCGGTCCGGTCATGGCCAAGCGGATCGTCAAGATGTTCAAGGAGAAAACCTTGGAGGTCATTGAAAGCGATATTGAAAAACTTGCCGATGTGGAAGGTATAGGTCAAAAGCGTATCGGCATGATAAGGAAAGCATGGGATGAGCAGAGAGAAATAAGAAACGTCATGATCTTCCTTCAGTCCCATGGCGTCAGTTCAGGATATGCCGCCAAGATATACAAACAATATGGAAACGATGCCATCAAAATTGTCCAGGAAAATCCATATCGTTTAGCAACTGATGTTTTCGGCATAGGATTTGTGACTGCTGATAAGATCGCAGAAAAGATGGGCTTCTCCAAAGACTCGGAACTGAGAGTCGCAGCAGGTATCCTCTATGTCCTCCATGAGCTGACCGACGAAGGTCATGTTTACTATCCCTATGAGCCGCTGATAGAAAAAAGCAAGGAGATGCTGGACATTGACCGAGAGATCATTGTCAAGGCTATTGGCGCTGTTTCTGTGCACAAGCAGATCGTCATTGAGGACATGAACCAGGATCTTGCCGAATTCCAGGAGAATAATAAAGCTGTATATCTGGCAGGGTATTATATCGCGGAAAAGAATCTTGCCGCTCGTCTTAAAACACTTGTAAACGCTCCTCAAACCATCAGAAAGATAGATTCAGAAAAGGCCATCCAATGGGTCCAGGAGAAACTCTCCATCACTCTTGCCAATAAACAAATTGAGGCTGTCCAACGTTCTGCAGAAAATAAAGCTATGATAATAACTGGCGGTCCCGGTACAGGAAAAACGACCATCATTAACGCCATCCTGAAAATATTTTCAGCCATCAAAACAAAAATCATGTTAGCCGCTCCCACGGGAAGAGCTGCCAAGCGCATGAGCGAAGCCACTGGACATGAAGCAAAGACGATTCACCGGATGCTTGAATACAATATACGAAAGGGCGGCTTTCAGAAGAATGAAGAATCACCTTTGGATTGTGATCTCCTGATCATTGATGAGGCGTCCATGATTGATACCCTTCTCATGCATTATCTGCTAAAGGCAATCCCTGTAACAGCCACTTTTGTAATGGTAGGAGATGTAAACCAACTTCCCTCTGTTGGTGCCGGTAACGTTCTCAAGGACATTATTGATTCTGGTATCGCTCCTGTGGTCCAGTTGAATGAGATCTTCCGCCAGGCCAGGGAAAGTTCCATTATTGTCAATGCCCACAAAATCAATGAAGGCATATTCCCTGATATCAAGCCAACCCAGGATAAGCTTGACGATTTCTATTTTATCGAGCAGGAGGAACCAGAGAAAGCTTTGGAAATGATCATCAATCTTGTCAGAGAACGGATTCCGAAACGCTTTGGTTTTGATTCTGTCAATGACATCCAGGTGCTCTCTCCTATGCACAGGGGAACCATCGGCGCCGGCAATCTGAACATAGAGCTTCAGAAAGCCTTAAATCCCGGAGAGGAAGGGGTGTTTCGTGGCGGACGTCTATTCAGGGTCAACGATAAGGTTATGCAGATTGTTAATAACTATGACAAAGAGGTCTACAACGGTGACATCGGTCGTATCACGTCCATTGATGAAGAAGCAAAAGAAGTAAAAGTAGTTATTGATGACAGGGACATTGTTTACGACTATTCAGACCTTGATGAACTTGTCCATGCCTATGCTGTCTCTATCCATAAATCACAGGGTTCCGAATATCCGGCCGTGGTAATCCCGATTCTGACCCAGCATTATGTGCTTCTTCAGCGGAACCTGCTTTACACAGGCGTTACCAGAGGGAAAAAGCTTGTCGTGATTGTCGGGACTAAGAAAGCAATGGCGATTGCTGTAAAGAACAATAAGACGGAGAAAAGATTTACCTTGCTTAAGCAGCGTCTGCAAATTTAGGCAAGATAAGCCTTCTCAAATTCCGGTGCTCGATAGCGGCAAGATTCAGGGTCGGTTATTTCATAGAGACCTTTCCACCTCGGATCTTGTCAGCCGCCGCAAGAATTGTGTTAACATAAACAGTGCTGTTATTGTACGCATAGACGGCCTTCCTCTTATCATACCTACTCATATTGCAATTCCAGCCATGTTTATTTAGGTAATTGGCTATGCTGTGAATGGCGTCATTGGTGGCGAAGGGATCAATATGTCCGTCATTATCCGCATCTATGCCATAAATAAAAACATTTGAGGGCATGAACTGGCAGAGCCCTATTGCGCCATAAATTGAGCCCCGTATGTCAAGAGGGTCAGCACCTTTCTTACCTGCGTAGTTAAGCAATGCTTTTAGTTCATTATAGGCCCAATTTGCTTTCTGACGGCACATAGTTCTGGCATAATCCTCATCAGCGGAGGTAAGGGTGTGGTCTAAATAAGGTCTGATGGTATCAATATCCTTACAGTAGGCCATGCTTGCAAGTCTGTTGAAGACAATGGTCCTGCCCGTATTAATGCCCAGCCCCGTCTCTACCATCAGGATCGACACGATTATTTCTGCCGGAACACAATAGCTGGCGCTGACCTCTTTCAGGATATTTCTGTTCTTCATCAGATAGGAACGCGCTTTAGTAATCATATTGTGTTTCAAAAAACTCTTATGGACGTCGTTGTGATTGAGTGGACCAGAGACAGACGGTCTTTCTCGATGGCGTTTGACTAAGAGTGCTATTTTATCTGCCATCGTTGCTGGTTCAAATTTCACCTCCGAGCGAGAGAAGAGCATCCGGAGATACTGCTCATCGAACCCATCCGCAACAAGACGTTCTGTAAGAGGTTGCCAATTACCATAGGCAGCCGGTGTGAGAGATAAGTTAACCAATAATAAAACAGTAAAGTAACACCAAGAAACTCTACTCGCAGATGCCTTCACTTCAACAGGTACCATATGTTTGGGTATGCCCATGGAACCCCCCTCTCATTAATTGATGTGATTGATCTGAAGAACTTTCATAAATTCATCTTCAAAGATATCAAATCCTCCCTTTTTCTTTCATAATTTTTACCATTAATGTTTCAAGGTCAGGCAATGGCAAGCTATCGATCTGGTCTCTCCTTTTTAAAGTCACTGCAGCGCCCGTACAGGTCGACTCACATAATCCACAACCCATACATAAATCGTGATCAACACGGGCTGTATCATTATCAAGACGAACAGCATTAAAAAGACATCGATCCACACAGGTACCGCAACCAGTACATGATTTTTTATCAATTTTCATCAAGAAATTGGAAGGTCCAAGAACAGTGGAAGCAACATTTTTCAATTCCAGTATACCTCTAAGCATAACACAGCAACAGGAGCAACAACAGCATGTGGCTGAGATGTCTCCTTTTCCATCTTGATGGTTTTCAACAATATGGATTAAACCTTCCTCTTCTGTTTTTTTAATAATGTTGAGAGCCTCATCTTTAGAAACTTCTCTCCCAAATCCTCTTTTAATCATATATTCTGCCCAATCCCCATAATGCAGGCAAGTCTCCAAAGAATGATTGCAGCCTCTGTCTTCGAGTTTCCGGAGCATGCGGCATGGGCAATGGCCAACAGCAATAAGGCTGCGACTTTTGATGATTTCTGAGATCTTTTCATAAGGAGCTATTTCGGGGCTGGTAGTAATTACAGATTTTTCGATAGGAATGATTCTTCCGAGAGGGGTCTTTGAGCCAAAGAGCTCCTTAGAAAAATCTTTGTAGTAGTATTCATCCCAAAGGGGCGCGAGTTTTGTGGTAAAATTATTCTTTTCTCCCTTCCAGAACGAGGTCTGAAAGAACCCCCAAATTGATGGAAGAAGGCAGTAGTGCGACTTTCCTCCTTTCTCCGAATGAAAAACTAAACCTTTGTTGGTTAGCTTTTCCAATTTCGCCTTCAACTCCTTTTCATCTAAATCATAATGCTCGGCTATGGCAGAAAATTCTTCCAAAACCGTTGGGAGTTTTATGCCAATGGATGCCTCTTCCGGTTCCCATCGATTTTTCAGAATTTCGATTAGTTCCTTAGTTTTCGGTACTCCTATGGGATACAAATTTAAACGGTCTGCAAGTTCCTGATAAATGTCATCTATTTTCATCTGAAAATACCTTTCACCCTCCCCCTAACCCCCTCCCCTTGAGGGAGGGGGAAGGGGGAGGGGTAATTTTCATTCTCCTTTGTGTCGGGCACCGTCATGAGAGTTTCACGTTAAATTCTCCTTTACTTCAGCCCGAATACCGCCGGCAGGTAGATGGAAAGCGCGGGGACGAACATTGTCAAGATGAGGGCAACCAACATGATAACCACGAAAGGTACGATGGACTGAGAAATCCGTTCTAAGCTGAGGCCTCCGATGTTGGCGATTACGTAAAGGTTCACGGCAACGGGAGGCGTTATCTGGCCGATGGCAAGGTTGAGTGTCATGACAACCCCGAACCAGACAGGGTCCCATCCGAAGTGTTTCATGATGGGGAGCAAGATGGGCAGGAAGACATAGTAGATGGATATTGCGTCCATGAACATGCCAGCAATGAGGAGCATCAGGTTGATCAGCAGGAGGACAACCGTGGGATTGGCGGAAAAGAAGATAATGCCGCTCGCTGACCGGTCCATGACCCCGAGGGTGGAGCCGCTCCAGGAATAAATACCGGCAAAGGCCACAATGATCATCACGACGGCCGAAGATAACAAGGCATCCCGGAAAATCCCGTAGAGGGCCGTCACCGTCAGGCTCCGGTAGACGAAGAGCCCCACAAACAATCCATAAAATACCGCCACGACCGCGGCTTCCGTGGGGGTAAAAATTCCTCCGTAGATGCCGCTCAGGACGACGACCGGAGCAAGAAGACCCCAGAAAGCCTCTTTGAAAGCCTGCCATATCTCGCGGGATGTTCCCCACCGCTCACCTCGCCATCCGTACTTCCTTGCCAGCAGATAGGAAGGAATGATGATAAGGAGGCCTGTGATTATCCCGGGGATGGCGCCAGCGGCGAAGAGCGCAGGAATGGAGGTATTCGTAATCACTCCGTAAACGATGAAGGCGATGCTGGGCGGTATGACAATCGCAAGCGACCCGCTGCTGGCGATCAGGGCCGCTGCGAACCCCCGGTCATAGCCCTTTGCCACCATCGCCGGAAAGAGTATCGCTCCAAGAGCAGCCGTATCAGCAGGACCTGAGCCGGAGATGCCTGCAAATATGCCCCCGACGATGACCGTCACAATGGCAAGGCCTCCCGAAATAGAACCTATGATCAGACTTACAAAATTGATCAGCCGTTTCGCTATGCCGCAGCGATCGATGATCAGCCCCGCGAGGATGAAAAACGGCAGTGCAAGGAGCTGAAACTTGGCTACCCCCGAATAGAACGTGGCGGAGAATGACTTGATGCCGAGGTCGAAATGCCACATGAGGATGACGGACGTGAAGCCGAGCGCCGTGGCTACGGGGGCGCCAATAAGAAGCAATACGAGAAAGATGCCGAAGAAAAGTAGCTCTGATCCCATCAGTCCTGCCTCAACTTGTATTCCTTCCAGCCTGCTTCGATCACACGCAAGCTCACCAAGACCGCGCCAACAGGCAGGGCAAGGGTATACCACCACTGAGGAATGCCAAGCGCCTCGCTCGTAATCCTGAGAGCCATCTCGTCCCTGATCTGAAAGAAGCTGTAATAGAAGAGAACTGCGAAGGTGGCAATGGTAAGTCCTATGGCGATGGGCGCGAGCACCTTTCTCCCCAGCGCTGGAAACCTGAGAGCCAGCAGGCCGAATCCCAGATGCACCCCCCTGCGGAACCCCGCCGCAGTCCCCAGCATGGTAAGCCAGACAAGAAAGGCTACTTCCACTTCCTCCGTGAAGGCAAAGGAGAACTGGACGAAATAACGAGTCACTACGTTCGCAAAAGCGAGCAGCGCCATGATAGCGAGGAGGAGGACGCCTATCGCCTCCTCCAGATGCTCATACACTTTCTTCATTTCAGGTGATTATTTGCCTTTTCCTGCCGGCGCCGGTGTTTTCATGGATTTTGCCATCTCGGTCTCAGCCATCTTTACGAGGTCCGCACCGATCTTTTTCGTCCATGTCTCATAGACAGTTTTTACCTTGGTCTTGAAGGCCGCCGCCTGCTCTCTGTTTAGCACGGTCACTTCCATGCCGTCTTTTTTCATGGAGTCAAGCGACGTGCTGGTGCCATCTTCGAGGCCTCCTCGCGCCGCTTTCTTCTGCCAGACGGAAACCTCATCTGCAGCCTTACGGATCAAATCTTTGTCTTTCGCATCGAAAGATTCCCATGTCTCTTTGCTGACGGTAAAAGCGAGCGGATCAATCGCGCAGTGCCATATAGTAATGTATTTGTGGACCTGGAAGAGCTTGTTCGGAACGATGACTGAGTTGACCGGGTTCTCCTGTCCGTCAACGGTACCCTGCTGGAACGCGGATAATGCCTCGCCCCAATTCATCGACACAGGGTTCGCACCCATTGCCTTGAACGTATCGATAAAGATCGGCGAACCGACAACGCGGATCTTGAGACCGTCAAGGTCGGATGGCTTCTTCACAGCCCTCTTTCTGTTGGTCAGTTCCCTGTAGCCATTCTCGCCCCAGGCAATGCCTACCACGCCCTTCTCCTCCATGATCGCGAACAGCTTCTTTCCAACTTCGCCGTATTCCACCGCATCGAGCGCCTTAACGTCTGGAAAGAAGAACGGCAACGAAAACAGGTTCAGTTCCTTAACCGTAGTAGACCAGTTGATGGTGGAGCCGAGGGCAAAGTCTATAACCCCTTGCTTCATGAGGAGAAACTCGTTCGTCTGCTTGCCTGCAAAGAGTTGTCCGCTGTGATAAGGCTTGATGTTGATCTTACCATTAGAAGCCTTCTTCACCGCCTCCGCAAACCGCGTCGCCCCTTCGCCCCAGGGACCGGCAGGACCAACTACCACACTTAGCTTATACTCCGGCTTATAACTGGCTGCCCACGTCGACACGGCCGTTGCCAAGAATAAAAAAACCACCAACCCGCACCCCAGCCACCCTGCCATGAAACACAAGCGGAGCCGGACCGATAGGACAGAGAAAGTCATAATGAACTCCAGTGAAGACTTTGATAAGGTATTGCTGTCGATACGTGGAAGTTATAGGGGGGCTGTTTTTGCTTGTCAAGGGATATTCTGGTATATTTTTTTTCTAATACTCTCTTCCCTTTTCTTCCCAGGGTTTACGCAAACCAAAATCTTCAGCCAGAACCTTATAACAGGTGTATCCCTGACCCGGCCAGCAGCCTGCCGTAGGAGGCCAGGCCGAACCGGTAGCATAAAATCCGGAAACAGGGGTCTTATGCCGGGCCAACTCCGGAACCGGACGGTATTTACCCAACTGGGTCGGGGTATGGTCAATAATCCCCCAGTTGCCGGTGGGAGACATATTAGGAAGATGACAATGATCAAAGGGGGTTAAAGGAATATAACCGATTACATTGTCCCAGGTCATATTAGACGATACCTTAGCGAAAGTATCCATTACCTGCTGGGCGTGTTGACGTTTAATGGTTTTCCATTCTGCCGCGGTAAAATGATTTGCCCCGGGTTGAAAGTCCTCGGTTAGTATGACTGCTTTCCCCTCCGGAGCCCGGGTTTTGTCAGTCAGGGAGTATTGTATCGATAGCAGATTCGGTTCATGAACCCACTGTCCCATATACCTGCCGCAGGCATTACGGGACAAAGCATCGGGATCCTTGCTCCCGATCGCCACCTGGCCGGCCTGGTTAATTTCCGGCAATACCGCCGCGGCCTTGTCAAAACGGGGCAGCTCGTGCAAAGCCCAGGTATACCAGGTAATCGTAATCCGCCAGCGGGCAAGATTGGCTACCCGGCGCACCGTCCGCGGATTCCAATGTTCTTTGCCGGTCAGCTTAAATACCAC